>JAIETA010000201.1 GCA_019745575.1 Reyranella sp.
ACCGCGGCGAAGGCGGTCGGCGCCGCGCCGATCATGACGGCATCGACGCCGGCCACCAGCGCGCCGGCGGCGTGGCGCGCCGCGGCGGCGCTGCCGGCGCTCATGACGGTGTCGCCATCGATCTGAACGAGTTCGCCGGGCGGCGGTCGGACACCGAGGATCGCCTCGACATAGTCCTGCGGATGGACGCGGGTCAGCTGTTCCATCGTGGCGGCGGGTGCGGTGAGGCGCGGCAGGCCGGCGAATTCCTCGTCGTCCAGCGCCGCCAGGACGGCGCGCAGCCGGTCGGCCCGCTCGGGATGGTGGCGGCCGGTGTCGTGGTCGAGGAACGACGGATGGCCGATGAGGAGCGACGTCATGCCCTTTCTCTAGCGCGCGACGGCCCGTCGGGTAAGATGCACAGCCTGTCTCCGGGAGATTTTTCTCATGCTGCGTTCGCTGATTGTGGTCGTGCTGTCGCTGTTTGCCGGGAGCGCGCTGGCCGTGGACACGACCTTCCTGCTGATCAACTCGACCAGCTATCCGATCAGCCAGATGTCGATCTCGCAGACCCAGCTCAGCATGTGGAGCCCCAACGTCCTGCGTCCGCCCGTCATCAAGGTCGGCGAGGCCCGGCAGGTGGTCATCCCGGCCTCGACGCTCGTCTGCCAGGTCGACATCAAGATCGGCTTCGCCGATGACGGCCCGCCAGCCATCTGGCAGTACCTGAATTTATGCAACCTCAGGAAGATCGAGCTCTTCTACGACCGCATGAGCGGCGTAACGACCGCCAAGTACAACGAATAGGGCTCGTACTTCCGGCCGGGCATGTGATGTGCTGGGACGGCTAGCCCGCCGCCGGACCGGGCGCCTCGCGCGTCGCGGCGAGGCCGTTTCCGATCTGCGGGCGTGGCTTGGGGAAGCGCAGCTCCACGCGGGTACCACCTCCGGGACTGGCGGCCATGTCGAGGCTTCCACCGAGCTGTCCGGCCAGTCCGCGCATAAGGGTGATGCCAAGAAGTTGCCGCCCCTCCAACACCTCGCCGGTGCCGCCGAGGCCGGAGCCATTGTCGACGATAGCGACCAGGATTTCGCCGTCGATCTCATCGGCGGAGATGCGGACCTCGGGCGAGACTGCGTCGACAAAGGCATGGCTGAAGGCGTTCGACACCGCTTCCGTGACGATCAGCCCAATGGGAATGGCGGTGTCCGGCCCGACGGACATGACCGACGCCCGAACGGTGCAATGCACGGCGGGCTTGTCTCTCCGGCTGCGTCTTGCCGACAGGTGGCTGACGAGGTCGGTGATGTAGGCCTGAAAGTCGACTGACGACCAGTCGGATCGTTCGTACAGGTGCTGATGCAGGATCGACAAGGCGAGCACTCGGTTCTGTGCATCGCCGAACAGACGCAGAACGCGCGGCGAGCGGACCTTGTCGGCCTGCAGGTTGAGCAGGCTCAGGATCATCTGAAGGTTGTTCTTCACCCGGTGGTGGATCTCGCGCAGCATGTGCTCGCGCTGCTGGAGGCTTGCCCGCAGGTCGGCCTCGCGCGCGCCGATCGCCGCGCCGAGGGAAAAGATATCCGAAGTCAGGGCAGCCATCTCAGGTGTCATCGACCCGGTCGGCCGAGGAGGCGTGAAGTTGCCGCTGGCGAAAGCCGCTGCCGCTTCCTGGATCGGCCTCAGGGGGCGCAGGCACCAGCGCTGGGCGGCGACCGACAGCGCGACAAGGGCGGCAAGGAAGGCCAGCAGAAGCAGAACACTGTCGATCCACAGAGCCTGTGTGGCACTACTCAAGGCGGTTCCTGAGACGGCCTGTGGCAAGAGCCTGGCCGCTGCGGCGGCGGTTTCGAACTTCTCCCAGGCGCCGACGGCGGCCAGCGCCATGGCGGGTGCCAGGGCAAGCGCCAGAACCACGGCCAGTCTGACTCTGAGTGTCAGGTGCTTCATATGGAAGCTTCCCGGTGTCGAGAGACTTCCGGCCCTTCGCTCACACCACGACCGAATTCAAAGCGTGGGCCATGGCGGTCTTCAGCACTTCCGGATTGAAGGGCTTGGTGATGATGAAGACGGGTTCTAGCCCATGCCCAGTCAGGAGCCGCTCCGGGAAGCCGGTGACGAAGATGACGGGAACTGGAATCGCCTTCAAGATCTCGTGGACGGCGGCGATGCCGCTGTCGCCATCCTTCAATTGGACGTCGGCCAGCACCAGATGTGGTCGATGCTTCTTTGCCAGGTCGATCGCTGCCTGCTCGGTGGGAGCGATACCAACGACCTGGTGGCCGGCGTTGCGGACAATTTTCGCGACGTCGAGGGCGATGACGGCCTCGTCCTCGATGACGAGCACACGCACCGAAGCGACCCGTTCCAGTTCGTCGCGTGCCCGACCGAGATCGGCCTCGGCTTCGGCGACGTCGACATCAAGGATGTGCGCTGCCTCGTTGATCGAGAAGCCTTCGAGCACGGTCAGCAGCAGGACCTGGCGCTGCCGTTGTGGAATGTCGGTCAAGTGCGTCTTGAGGCGTGCCGGCGCGTCGTGCGCCTCTGCTTGATGCTCAGGCTCCAGAACCCCAAAGGGCTGCCGAAGTTTATGAAAGACCGAGAAGACATCGGCCTTCGTCCTGGCGTCGGATGTCAGGAGATCCGGCTGGCGCAGCAATACTTCGACACAGATCCTGACCCATTGGTCGCCGTGGGACTGGCTGCCGGTTAGAGCGCGCGCGTAGCGGCGCAGATACGGCAGCGCTGCGGCCGCTTCTTCCCTCAGAACGTCCATGTCTGTCCTTTCGTCGGCACGCCCGCGCGAATGGCGGTCGACCGACCATATGAAACGTCGAGCGGCGACGACGCCTGTCGCGGCTTCTCAGAGGCCTGCATGCTTGCCCATTGGCGGGCCGGCCCATCATAGGCCGCATGGTCGGGCAGGGCTATCGCGCCGCCACTCTGCGGCGCTGTTCTATCGGCGACGCACGACATGGAAGAGGGCGCTGACGACGAACAGGACGAGGAACACGAAAAAGCATATCTGCGCGAAGCCGACGGCAGTTGAAGCCACCCCACCGAAGCCGAACACCGCCGCGATGAGCGCGATGACCAAGAAGGCAAGAGCCCAGCTCAACATGTCAGATCCTCCGGAAACGCTGGCAATTAACGCAGCCATAACCGCATTGTTCCCGCCCGCTGCCGTGGAGCTCATGGAAAAGGGTCCCGCCGTTCGAGTCCGGTGCGAGAACCGGACGGTCTTCGGCTCTACGGCGTCTGGCAGGAGGCCTGGGGTGCACCGCGATAGCCGTTCGCGTCGACGCGGCAGCCTTCCGAGTCGATCCGGTTGCCGTACTGATCGTAGCGGTAGGTCGTCGGTGCCCGCTGCCCCGCTTCCGCGCGGTAGCCGCGAGCGTCGATTTCGCGGCCGACGCAGCGGTCATAGAGGCTGGTGCCGGTCTGCAATCCGTACGAGTAGCAGGCGTCGCGGGTCAGATTGGCCTCGGCATAGTCGCTGTTCACGCGGCCGTTCGCGCGGGCGGCGCGCTCGCGGGACACGCAGCGGTCGAAGTCGGCAGTTCGGGCCGTAAAGCCGTAATCGCTGCAAGCTTGCTCGGACGCCGCAAGACTTGAGGTGTAGGGTGACTGTGCCGCCGGGCCGGCATAACGATTGCTGCTCTGCTGGCCGGGGCTCTGGCAGGCGGCCGCGAACAGGCCGGCCGATAGTGCTGTGTAAAGTCGAAAGTTCATGCATGGCTTCTTCGGGCGCCGTCGGTGCTGGGCTAGGCAACTGAGCTAACGCCTGCGCCTGCGCGAAGTTGCGTGCCTCGGCCGGCGAGGCGTGGCGTTCGGCGGAATGGTCGCCATATTTGCAAGGGGAGACGCATTGCATGGCAACGCCACCGCCGGCGTTAGCGCAACCATCGTTCAGGGTCAGTCTGGCGACCCTGCTGCCCGACGTGCGCGCCTTCAGCCGCTTTCTGTGCCGCGAACGGGCCGCCGCCGACGACCTGGTTCAGAACACCTTCGTCGTTGCGTTGTCCAAGCAGGCCCAGTTCAAGCCGGGCACCAACCTCAAGGCCTGGCTGTTCACGATCGCGAGGTCTCAGTTCTATTCGGGCCTGCGTTCGACACGGCGTCGCATCGCGCGGATCGAGCTGGGCGACACGGAAAACGCCCCAGGAATCGATCACGCCGACCGCTCGTCCGACCTGATCGATCTCTCCAGGGCGCTTTCTCGTCTCGCACCGGAGTATCGCGAGGCCTTGATGCTGGTGGGTGCCTGCGGCTTCTCCTACGAGGAGGCTGCGGCGATCTGCGGCTGCGGGTTGGGTACCGTGAAGGCACGGGTTTCGCGGGCGAGGCGCCAACTCGCCCGCACCTTGGCCTGACGCAAGCGGCGGCTGCGGGCGGGGAATTTCTTTCTGCCGCCGGCAACCAAGTCGCGCCGGCCGGTGTTTGGTCACTAGAAGCCCGAACAACCGCAACTCCGGAGAAGCGCATGGCCACGGCCCCGACGATGACCGGCGACTTTCATGCCGACCTCAAGGCTCTTTTGCCCCGGCTGAAGGGCTATGCGCTGTCCCTGGCCCGCGACCGCGACCGCGCCGACGATCTCGTGCAGGAAACGGTCGCGAAAGCGTTGGCCGGCCGGAAGTCGTTCCGCCCCGGAACCAATTTCGGAGCGTGGCTCTTCCGCATCCAGCGCAACGAATTCATCTCGGGCCTTCGTCGTGCCCGCCCCACGGTGTGTCTGGACGATATCGTCTCGAATACGTTGTCCCACGCCCCGTATCAGGAAAGCGGCCTGATCATGCGGGAGTTTCTCGTGGCCTTCCATCGTCTGGCCCGCACGCAGCGTGAGGCGCTGCTGCTCGCGGTGCTCGAAGGCTATTCCTATGTCCAGATCGCCGAGCACTGCAGCGTGTCGGTCGGGACTGTCAAAAGCCGAATTTCACGCGCCCGCGCGACGCTTGCACACATGGTCGTCGACGACGCGGAAGATCGCGGGCTGACGGCCTCCATCAGGCGCAGTCGCGCCAGCGGCGAGGAGAGACCGCGGCGCTGGCTGCGGTTTCCTAGCCGCCCGGTTCCGTTGGGCCTCCTACCGTGCTATTTCAATTCAATTGCGCGTGGCGGTGACTCGCCGCCTGGCCTCCAGTGTTGGCAGTAACACGATGAACCAGTGTTGTGGAGTTCATGCAAACAGGAACGCGGACACCGAGCATGGCTAAAGGCCCTGTGCCGCCGCCGACGGGCGGCAAGCCGGCATCGGAAGCGCGCAAGGCCGCCTTGCGAGCAGACAGCCCGTTCGATCTTTGGCTGCACAAGCAGCTGCACGAAATGTACGATTCGATCGCAAAGGAGCCGCTGCCCGAAGACCTGCTCAAGCTTATCGACAAGGACGCTGGTTCAGCCCCGGAGCAGTCGTCGGACGATGGCAACTCTTCGGACGGCAACTCTTCGGACGGCAAGTCGCGCAAGAATCCGTGAACGGCTTTCTCAGGGATCGCCGGCAAGAATAGCAATTATGCTGCTCGCCGCCAGGGCCACGCCGAGCAGTGTCGCGCAGGCATGCACGGCGGGGTCTGCGCTCACATGGATCACGCCGACACAGGTCGCGGCAAGCAGTAGAAAGCCCGTGCTCAGGGCCGCCGCGCCGACTTCGCCGCGGCGATGCTTCGAGATCGAGGATGGGATCGAGATCGTGGAGGGCGGCGGGTCCGCCGGCTCGGTTTTACTGGCCATGTCGCTCCGCACCGGCTGCTTCGACGATTTGCAACTCATGCTGCAACGGCGGAACACCCGTGTGGTTCCGAGAGCGGACCGCCGTCGTTCAAGATGGAGCCGGCGACAGCGTCGTCCCGGTCGGCTGGGGAACCCGGGGGTGCGGAAAGCGTTGAAACTGTGACGACGTTCTGACTGCGTCACCGCGGGCATCGCACCTTACGGAAGGGCTCCCCATGATCGAGATGATCCTCCTTTCGACCGGCATTACTGTCGGCGCCCTGATCCTTGCCCTCCTGCTGCTGGTCGAAGGACAGGCCTGAACGCTCACGCGCGGGACCCGACGTCCGGGTCGGCCGTTGCGGAACCTTGCGGCTCGCGCCGCGTTGTTGCAGTGCACACAAATTAGAGATTTTGGGAGGCGTTCATGTCAGCAATCAAGTTGGTGGTCGTGGCGGCGGTTCTGTTCAGCACCGCGGCTTGTGGCGACACCTGGGGCCAGCGCGCCGTCACAGGCGGCGCCATAGGCGCCGGAGGCGGCGCCGTCGTGGGTGCCACTACGGGAGTAGGCGTTCTGCCGGGAGCGCTGATCGGCGGCGCCGTCGGTGCCGGCGTCGGCGCCGCAACCACGCCCGAGTATCGCAACTAGGCCGGCCTCCGCCGAATGTCACCCAAAAAGGCCCGGCCCGCTACGGCATAGGTCGATCCTCTCGCAAGCCATGCCATGAAATGGCAAGGAGACTGAGATGCGAAACCTCGTGCTCGGCCTGCTGGGGGCAAGCGTCATCTTCGCCGCGCCGTTCTCGCCTGCCGATGCCCAGACAAAGACCGGCACGCCGGCGGAACGCGAGGCCGCCGACGCGTGGGCCAAGATCAAGGGTGCCTGGACACAAAGCGCGGGAGCAGTGAAAGAGCAGTGGGGCAAGCTCACAGACGACGACGTCGCCGAAGTCGACGGGCGCCGTGAGCAGCTGATCGGCAAGCTCCAAACCCGCTATGGCGTCAGCCGCGAGGAGGCGGAGCGCCAGGTCCGCGGCTGGGAGGCCAGGTACCGGTGAACGCGCCACGTCCTGCCGCAATGCCGTTGGACATCGGCCGCGGAAAGGCGCACGCAGGCCGAAGTCCGGGCGGGTCGGGCGCGTCCCCTGGCCTCAGCCAGGACGCTTTGCTTCTCCTGGAGTCGAGTGGAGCAGGTGGCAGTAGTTGTCGCGGCACCTCAACAGTCGGGGGTTGAAATACCGGACAAGAGAAACCTTTTCGTCGGCATCGACAACGGGCACACGCTGGCGCGAGCCATTGTGGACACGATCCGCGAGCCTCTTCTTGTTCTCGACAAGGATCTTCGCGTCGTCACGGCAAGCCGATCGTTCTTCACGACCTTCGGGCTCGATGTCGGCGAGGTTGCCGGCCGCGCGATGTACGATCTGGCCGGCGGACGGTGGAACATCCCGGAGCTACGACTGCTGCTGGAGACGATCCTGCCGCAGCACGCGGTGATGGAAGCCTACGAGGTTGAGCAGGACTTTCCCGGAATCGGGCGGCGCACGATGCTGCTGAACGCCCGCACCGTGTCCGACGCCGGGGGTGACCGTGCGCTCATCCTGCTGGCGATCGAGGACGTCACGCAGCAGCGTACACACATTCGGGAACTGGGGGCGCTGCTGCGGGAGAAGGAAACGCTGCTGCAGGAAGTGCCGCATCGCGTCTCGAACAGTCTGCAGATCATTGCCAGCATCCTCTCCCTCAAGGCGCAAACGGTGCAGTCGGAGGAGATCCGCGAGCACCTTCAGGATGCCCATCGGCGGGTGTTGTCGGTGGCGGCGGTGCAGCGGCAACTTCAGATTTCCAAGAACCTGGATCGAATCAGCATGGGCTCCTATCTCTCACGGCTGTGTCAGGCGCTGGCAGAGTCGATGATCGGCGACAGCCGGCCCATCACGCTCAAGATCGAGGCCGACGGCGGCACGGCGACGTCGACCACCGCGGTCAGCGTCGGCCTCATCGTCACGGAGCTGGTGATCAATGCCCTCAAACATGCCTTTGTCGACGGCCGGGCGGGCGGGGTGATCGTTATTCGCTACCATACCAACGCGCCGGCCTGGCGGCTGGAGGTTGCCGACGATGGCGTCGGCATGGCCGACCAGGCGACACCGGGGTTGGGCACCAGTATCGTCGAGGCTCTGTCCAAGCAGCTCGACGCGGATGTGAAGGTTTCGGTGACTTCACGCGGGACGACAGTGTCGATCGCCCACGGGGAGAGCGCATCACTGGCTCCTGTTGCCGCCTGACGCCCTCAAAGCCGATGACCCTCCTTTTCCCGAATGAAAGCCGATACTACGACGTCGCCTTGCGCGCCGTTCGCTTCTGGGGGCACGACGGCGCCATAGAGGCGCCGTTCTTTGTGGATGAAAACGCCCTGAAGGAACTCCTGCCCCCCGGAGCGGGCATCGATGAACAGGGCCTGTTGACCGCCTTCGACCTCAACCGCGAACGGATCCATGCCGTGGCGGCCAAGGTCTACGACCGTGGCCGCAAGGGCTCGTACGACTTACGGCCGGAGGATTTCTAGCGCGCAGTCGGCGGTCGCACCGAACGCCGTCCGATCCGGACCTTGCATGATGCCGGCCTCTGGGCGAGGCTGAAGCGATGACGACAGTGGCATCGATCAAGCGTCTCGGCTTCTTCACCCGCCTGCTCGACCGGACCGATGCCGCCGAGCGCTATCGCCTGGCCACCGCCCAGATCGCCCAGGCCGAGCGCTGCGGATTCGATTCGGCTTGGATCGCACAGCATCATTTCCACGAAGGCGAGGGCGGTCTGCCGGCACCTTTCGTCTTTCTCGCCCAGGCCGCGGCGCGCACGTCCCGGATCCGTCTGGGAACGGGCATCGTCACCCTGCCGCTCGAACTGCCGATCCGCGTCGCCGAGGATGCCGCGGTACTCGACCTGGTCTCGGAGGGCCGCCTCGAAGTCGGCGTCGGACCGGGCGGCAACCTGACGGCTTTCACGGCCTTCGGCCTCGACAGCAACGACCGCCATGCGCTGTTCGACCGCCATCTCGACATGCTGCGCACGGCCTGGTCGGGTGGTGTCCTGCCGGGTGGCGACCGGCTCTACCCGGCGGCGCCGACACTGGCCGACCGTATTTGGCAGGCGACCTTCTCCGTCGAGGGTGCGCGCCGCGCCGGCGCGGCGGGCGACGGCCTCATGCTGTCGCGTACGCAGCCGCGGCCGCCCAGCACGCCGCGCGCCTCTCTGGCCGACATCCAGAACCCGATGCTCGATGCCTATTTCGAGGCGCTGCCGCGCGGCCGGGCGCCGCGCATCCTGGCCTCGCGCACGGTGTTCGTGGCCGATGACCGCCAGGAGGCGATGCGGCTGGCCGAGGTCGGGCTCTCGCGGCTGCGTCACCGGCTGGCGGCCACGGGTGATTTCTCGTCGGGCAGCCTGGTCGGCGACCTGATCGCGGCGATGGACGTGCACATCGGCACGCCGGAGGAGGTCATCGCCTCGCTGCAGGCCGACACCACCTTGCGCCGCGCCACCGATCTCACCATGCAGGTTCACTCGATCGATCCGCCGCATCCCTATATCCTGCGATCGATCGAACTGTTCGCGGCCGAGGTGGCGCCGGCACTGGGCTGGACGCCCGAAGTCACGACGGGAGCAAGGCAAGTCGCATGAACGATGTGATCGACACGCTGGTGGGAATCGCGCCGGGATCGAAACTCGACGCCATCCGCGCCCAGCGATCGGAGGCCCGCAAGCACGCCCAGGCAAGCTATGTGTCCCTGTTCGAGCCGCGTGACCGGGGTGGTGTCACGGCCGACGAGCGCCAGGCCGTCGCGGCCTTCGTCGCCGGCCTCCATGGCGAGCCCCGGACGAACGCCTTCTATGCCGCCAAGCTGCCGGCCGGCCTGTCGGCGGCCGTCGCGGCGGCAGTCGCGGCCGCCGGGAGCAATGGACCCTACGGCCGCTTTCCCAAGGGCCCGCTCAGCGCCGAAGACGCGCCCGGCCCGACCTGGAAGGTGAGCGAGGCCGGCCGCAAGGCGCTCGGGCCACGGCTCGCGGCCGCGTTCGAGCACACGCACATGCTGGTGTTCCATCCGCGCGACGCCGCGCCGCCTTCCCTGCAGAGGTTGCTCGATGCCGGCTGGTCGACCACCGACATCGTGACGCTGTCGCAGCTCGTCTCTTTCCTCGCCTACCAGATCCGGGTCGTTGCCGGCTTGCGCGTTCTCGCCGGGAGCCAGACATGAGCGACAAGACACTGACGCCGCCGCCGCACACCGAGCCGGTCGTCTTCACGCGAGACATGCTCGACTGGCTGCCGTGGCTCGAGCCGATGGCCGAGCAGGACATGACCGAGCGGCACCTGGCCAGCCTGGTCGACGCCTCGCGCGTGAAGTCGCCCTACTTCCGGCTGCTGGCCCGCGATCCCGATGTGCTCGAGGCGCGCACGCGGACCGACAAGGACATCTTCTACAATCCCGAGGCGGGCCTGCCGCGGGCCGAGCGCGAACTGGCCGCGGCGGCGACGTCGCGGCTGAACGGCTGCATCTACTGCGCCTCGGTCCATGCCCGCTTCGCCGCCACCTATTCGAAGCGCGTCGACGACGTGCAGCGCCTGCTCGACGAAGGCGTGGGCGCCAAGCTCGACGAGCGCTGGGACGCCATCGTGGCGGCGTCCGTCGCGCTGACCGCGCTGCCGATCGCCTTCGGTCCGCAGCATGTCGATCGCCTGCGCGCCGTGGGTCTCGACGATGCGGCGATCGCCGACCTGATCGGTGCCGCCTCGTTCTTCAACTGGGCCAACCGGCTGATGTTGTCGCTGGGCGAGCCGGCGACGCAGGGCTGAGGGCAGCGGCACACGGAATGTGCCGCAAACCGGGGCCAGCCGTGCCGCAGCGTGTGCCGTCCGGCGACAATTCGCCCGCCATCTCAACGGCTTGCCGAAAGCCCGCGCACAGCGCCGGCGTCCCTTGGCGACAGCTCCGAATCGCGGGACTGTCACACGTGTCGGCCGGCTCGCTGAGCGAGGTCGCCGCGTGCAGCACCGGTCGACGCTCTCGGACATTGCTGCGCAATGTCCTGTCGCTCCCCCGGCCGTGCTGCGCACGGCCGTGTCACACCAAGTTGAGACAAATGTTGTGACACAGGCCGAGCGCCCACCTGTGACATCGTCGGGAATCCGACCCTGCGGCCCCACCCCCTGACAAGCGTTGGGAGGCAGCCACAGAAGACCATCGAATCGACTCTCGGGCGCGTTCTTTTCGCCTCGGTCCACCCACCTGCCGGACAGTCAATGCGGCGGGGGCGTCCTTGTGCTTGCTACTCACGGCTCGGTACCGGGTACAGGCCGCGGGACCTCCCCTCATCCTCCAGGGATACATACCGGCGGGCGCGCCGGGCGGGGCATGGCCAAACTTTCGGATCGACGCCGGTTGGGCCTTCTGAAGACAGGCCTCGTGCGACGGTAGCAGAAATATAGGCTATTTCCTGCGGATTCGTCAACTTCCTATTAACATTGTTTCAGAGGGGGAATTCCCGGTTTAGATGCCGAAGTTCGTGACCTGCACCCGGCGGTTGACCGCGTCGGTCGGCCGGGACGGGTCGAGCAGCTTCGACTTGCCCAACCCGACCGCGGTGAGCGCCTCGGGCGGCACGCCGAACTGCTGGATCAGATAGTCGCGTACGGTCCGCGCCCGGGCCTCCGAGAGCCGCTGGTTGTAGGCGTCGTCGCCGACCGCGTCGGTGTGGCCGGCGATCTGGAAGAGATTTCCCTTGAGCCTGGGGTCTTTCAACGCGGTGCCGAGCGCCTGCAGCGCCAGTATCCCGTTGCTGTCGAGCTTCGCCGAGTCGAACTCGAAATTGATGTAGAGGTCGATGCTGGGCGGCGCCGTCTTCTCGCCGGGCGTCACCGTGACGCCGCGCAGCGAGCGCGTGGCCGGCCCGCTGGGCGTGAGTTTGCGCACGATGTCTTCCGCGCTGGCCGGGGCCTGAGCGCGCGCGGTGCCGCTCAGGGCGGCGATCGCAAGCGGGGCCAGTAGGGGAGTCAGTAGAAGGAAACGACGATTAGAACCGGCGATGCTCATCATGGACCTTCCCTGGTGACGACCGACGTGACATCCGCGCCGAACGTGCGTTCGGGCATCGCGGGATCGGGGCGCGCGCTGACCGCGCGGCGCAGCGCCGTCAGGAACTCGCGTTCGGTGGCGGTCTGCGGCAACGGTTCGGCGAACAGCGGCGAGCGGCTGGCGACGGCCACCACGATCTCCTCGCCGAACGGCGGCGACACGGTGAATTTCGGGCCGCCGCCGCGGCCGTCGCCGATCGTGAGGCGGGAGTTGGGAGGCGTCGCGGCCATGGCGCCGGCGTCGGGCTGCAGCAGGGTCACCGCCTTGCCGTCGGCCTGGATGAAGACGACCTGCAGGTAGCTCGGCCACGGCGGGCTGTCGACCTCGACGGCGAAGGGCTGCCCCTTGACGAGCGCTCCGCTGCCGCCGTCCGGCCGCACGATGCGCACGCGCGGACGCTCGGCCGCACCGAGGCCCTTGTCGAGCGTCATCAGGGCCTCGCATTGCGGCCACGGCCGCAGGTCGACGGCGACGCTCGACGCGCCCTGCCGCCGCGCGAGGTCGGCCGCGCGTTCCTGCTCGGCGCGGCTGCCGACATAGCCCTTCACCTCGAGGCCGGCCGCGGTGCGCTTCGCCTCGACCTTGCCGCAGGTCACGAAGTCGAAGGCGAGCGGCCCCGGAGACGGTGCCGGTGCAGGAGGGGCGGGCGGCGGCGCCGGTTCGGGCGGCCGCGACACGCGCATGACATAGGCGCTGTGCACGTCGCGGGCGAAGGCCTCGTAACTTACCCAGCCATAGCCGCCGTCACCCCAGCGCCGGCCCCACGAATTGATGACCCGGAAGGCCTGCCGGCCGTCGTCGTAGCCCACCACCGCCATGGCGTGCGAACCGTCCTCGCCCTCATTCGACGACCGGTAGACCGTCGGGCCGCGCAGGCGATGGAAGGCCGGCCGCATGTTCATGCCGATCACCACGGGGTTGCGCTGGGCAAGCTCCGCCTTCACCTGGTCGAGGCGCTCCGGGTCGACCGCCAGCCACCCGTCGATACGGAAGTCTGTCGCCGCCGCCTGCATCTGGGGGGACGGCGGCGCGCAGTGCCCGGGATCGTAGGGCATCCGCGCCATCGACACCGCGCCGGACTTCAGGAGATCGAGCGCGTTCGGAATCGCCGAGCCGCTGCCGCAGCCCTTCGCCTGGTCCTTGATCGAATTGTAGACGTAGGCGGGGCTCGGGATGTGCGCCGCCTGCCCTGCCGGCCGCCGTTCCAGGGCTTGCGCATAGTAGGCACGCGCCGCGTAGCCCACGGCCCAGCCGACACACGAGCCCTGCTTCCCCTGGTCGCCGGGCGGCGGGAAGTAACGCGCCAGATCGACCTGGGGCGGCAGGAAGGCCCGATAGATCGGTGTCTTGGGACGGGCGGCGAAGCTCTGCGGCGATTCCGGCAGGTCGCCGGTGGCAAAAATCTCCTGCGCATCGTCGGCCGGCGCCTGAGCCCGGGCAACGGTGCCGGCGCCGATCGACGCGATCATCAACGGCAGCAGCCAAGCCAGACGCATCGGGTATTCCCAGTCTGTTCACAGCCAGTGTAGGATGTTTCGCCACAGCAACACAACCGGGTGGTGGACGCGAGGATCGATGATGGCGATGGGTCGGGTCGTTCTTGCATCGTTGGCGGCTATCTGCTGGACCGTTGCCGCATCGTCGGGTGCAGTCGCCATGCCCTCGGGCGTCGAGCATCTGAAGGCGCAGGGCGGCGACGGCACCAAGCGGCGAGCGCTGGTGATCGGCAATGCCGAGTACCGCCAGGTTCCCAAGCTGCGCAACAGCGAGGCCGACGCCAATGCCGTCGCCCGCATGGTGCAGCGCCTGGGCTTCGATACGCTGCTGGCGCGCAACCTCGACCGTCGCGGCATGAACGAGGTGGTGAACGCGTTCCTGCAATCGGTCGAGGGCGGCACCGAGGTGGTGATCTACTACGCCGGCCACGGCGTCGAGGTGCAGGGCTCGAACTATCTCCTGCCGACCGACATCCCCGCCCTCAACCCCGACCAGGAGCGGCTGCTGCGGACCGAGGGCGTGAACCTCACCCAGCTCATGCAGGACGTCGAGAGCCGCTCGGCGCGCATGGCGCTGGTGATTCTCGATGCCTGCCGCGAGAACCCGTTTCCCAAGGTCGGCACGCGCTCGGTCGGCAATACGCGCGGCGGCCTTGGCCGGGTCGACCCGCCGCAAGGCAGCTTCGTGATCTTCGCCGCCGGCGCGGGCGAACTGGCCATCGACAATCTCGGACCGCAGGACCGCGACCCCAACGGGCTTTTCACGCGCCGGCTACTCACGCTGATGAACGAAGAGGGGCTGGAGCTGCGCAATCTCGTGCGCCGGCTGCGCAACGACGTGAGCGAGGCGGCGCAGGCGCTGGCCGGGCGTTCGCAGGTGCCGAGCTATTACGACGGCATGCGCGGCGAATTCTATTTCCGGCCGCCGCGCGCCGGCGCCGCCGCGCCGCAAACCGCCTGCGACCGCGCCGTCGATCCGGTGGCCGACCGCGCCGCGATCGCCAAGGCCGATCTCGACGCGGCGGTGCAGGCCTGCACCGTGGCGGTCGAGAGCCATCCCGACGAGCCGCGCTTCCGCCGCCTGTTGCAGGCCGCCCAAGACCAGCGCGCCTACACGCGCGCGGTGGGCTCGAAGGATCGTGGGCTCAGCCTCGCCTATCTCGACTTCTTCCCCAACGGGCGCTTCATCGAGGACGTGCGTCAGCATCTCGCCGCATTGGCTCCGCGCCCGCCAACAGTTACTCCGCTGCCGCCTATATCGGTACCTTCTCCGCCTGTAGTTGCTCCGCCGCCCCCTGTACCGACACTACCTGCAGCCAATGGTACCCCTGATGAAATTTATGGACGTGCCTTTGATAGACTTAAGGAGGGAGACTACCAACGCGCGGAGCGCGAACTTCGAGCCTTTATTCAGAGATTTCCTCAGCATCCTCTCGCAGGAAATGCGCAGTACTGGCTGGGTGAAACCTACTTTGCTCGCTACGACTATCAAAATGCAATGGTAGCTTTCGCCGAAGGCTATCGACTTTACAAGACGAATCCAAAGGGGCCTGACAACTTACTCAAACTTGGAATCACTCTCGCCAAGCTGAACCGCAAAAATGAGGCCTGTACTTCGTTGGCCCGATTCGACCAAGAGTACCCAAAGGCAACTGAAATTCAGAAGAGGCGTGTAGGCCAGGAGCGACAGGCGCTCGGTTGTCCTTGAAGCACGGGCCTTACCTCAACCAAAAGCAGCCGTTCATCTTCGACCGAAAACCCTACAAGCAGCGGCACCGCATCGAGAACGCCTTCTGTCGCGTCATGGACTTCCGCCCCATCGCTACGAGCTACGTCAGGCTGGCCCGAAACCTTTCTCGTCTCGGTCTGCCTCGTCGCTGGTGTCTTATTGTGGATGTTATGAGTCTCGGCCCTAGTTCGCGAAACACAAGGATTGCCATCGCATCGTAGAGAGAGGCAGCATGATGGGTAGATCAAGACTTTCACCGGACCAGCCGCGCCGCAGTTGTGCTTTCGGGACTCTGTTCGTTCTGCTGGCTGCAACGGTCGCTGTACTCATCGCGGATGCAGCGCCGGCCCAAGCCGAACGACGGGTCGCGCTGGTGATCGGCAATGGGCAGTACCAGGGCGTCCCGAAGCTCGCCAATCCGGTCAATGACGCCACGGCACTGGCGGAAACGCTGAAGAAACTCGGCTTCGACCAAGTGACGCTACGCACCGATCTCGGCCGCGACCAGTTCAATTCGGCGTTGCGCGATTTCGCGCGCGAGGCCGACCGGGCGGATTGGGCGGTCATCTACTATGCCGGGCATGGCATGGAGATCGGCGGCATCAACTACATGATCCCGGTCGATGCGAAGCTGGCCACCGATCGCGACATCGAGTTCGAGGCCATCGACCTCAACAAGGTGCTGACATCGGTCGACAGCGCTGCGAAGCTCAAGCTCGTTGTCCTCGACGCCTGTCGCGACAATCCCTTCGTCAACCAGATGAAGAGATCGGTCGGATCGCGCTCGATCGGGCGTGGCCTGGGGCAGGTCGATTCCGGCGGCACGATGGTTGTCTACGCGGCCAAGCACGGACAGACGGCCTCCGACGGTGACGGTCGCCACAGCCCCTTCATGGCATCGCTTCTCAAGCGGATTCAAACGCCGAACGTGGAGGTGCGGCGCCTGTTCGATCTCGTGCGCGTGGACGTGATGGCGCAGACACGCCAGCAGCAGCAACCCTTTACCTACGGTTCGCTCCCGCCGGAGGACTACTTCTTCCAGCGCACAGCCGCGGTCGTGCCGGCTCCGACCCCGGCTCCGACGCCTGCTCCGTCACCCGTGCAACAGTCGTGGGTGGGCAAGGATTGCCCGCAATGCCCGGACATGGTGTCGATCCCGCTGGGGTCTTTCGTGATGGGCGCGGCCGTGGGCGAGGAGGAGCGAGAGAAGGTACCGCAGGAAATCCGCGGCCGGGCGAGCCCGCAGCGGGCGGTGACGATCTCCGATCGGTTTTCGCTGGGCCGCTACGAGGTGACGCGCGGCCAGTATGCAGCGTTCGTGGCGGCGACCAGGCGGGCCAGCGGTTCGAGTTGCTACGCTATCGGGACCGATGGCAAATGGGGCGACCAGCCAGGACGAAGCTGGCTCAATCCGGGCTTCGCCCAGACCGACAGCGATCCGGTGGTCTGCGTGTCGTGGCACGATGCGACGGCCTATGTCGAGTGGCTGTCGAAGACGACGGGCAAGACCTATCGCCTGCCGTCGGAGGCGGAATGGGAGTATGCGGCGCGGGCGGGCACGGGTACGGCGCGCTACTGGGGCGACGGCCGGAACGAGGCGTGCCGGTTCGCCAACGTCGCCGACCGCACGGCGGCGCAGAAGCGAAACTTTGATCCGAACGCTTTTTACTTCTTTCAGTGCACCGACAGTTTCGCCTATACGGCGCCCGTCGGAAAGTTCCAGGCCAACAGCTTTGGCTTGCATGACATGCTGGGCAATGTCCTGGAATGGGTCGAGGATTGCTGGAACGACAGTTACCAGGGAGCTTCCTCGGGTCAGGAAGCACGGCGTGGTGGCAATTGTGGCGGTCGCGTCATACGCGGCGGAGGGTGGAACAGCGACCCTGACGATGTCCGCGCCGCGGATCGCCGCCAAGTCGCCGCCGGAAGCCGCTTCAGCAGCTTCGGGTTCCGGGTCGCCAGAACCGATTGATGCGGCCATGTTATCTCGTGGCCACGAATTCAGTGAGGGGAGTAGGAGATGTTGCACTCAGTTCACAAATGCGCATTACTTGTAGTGTGTCTCGTATCGTCTATCGGGAGTGCGAGTGCCCAAAGCGATGACGTATGCGCTCAGATTTTGCAGTTCGGCATCTGGGAGACGCATGACACCAGTGATGCCACGATGAGCAGTCAGTCTGTTGCTAACTGGGCATGTAGTGCCGCAAGCCGCAGCGGGGGAGGCAATCTGAAGCTCGGCAGGGTGGAGATTGGTGGAAGTTCTTCGTCTAGATCGGACGCGTGCAGTGGAGCGTCGAGTAATTTTCAACAATCCAGAGATTTTCGGGAGTCGTTGAAGAAGGCAGCTCCGGAACTCGTGAGCGCATGGAAAAGCTGTATCGGTCGTAACGGAGCTCACGCTTCGATTGTGTATCGGTCAGATCCGATGAGATTTGTAATTGATATTCGCCACAGCGACATAGATCGAGGTGCTGTTGCAACAATCGTTTCGGCAGACAACTTCGCGTGTAGCATTAGCCGTTCTGAAATGGCGGCTGGTGTGCAGATAAAGAATGGCAAGTCCATTTCGTGTACTCGTTCAAGTCTGGCTGACAGTATTGCTATCGACGTGAGCTATGTCCCCCGCTTTCCCGCTCAAGGGCTCTTTATTCCGGGCGTCGTGCCTGTGCCGGCGCCACCGACGGTTGACCAGATTGAATCAAAAATTGTTGGAGCCTATCAGGTTCTGCTTGGTCCAGAGGGCGGCTGTAACAAGGGAAAGCCTTATTCGGCGCCGCAACGTAAGGCGAAGATTGAGCGAGACAAAAGCGGATTCAAGGCTACCAACGAATGTGGTGAGCCTTCGCGGTTGAATGTTGTGAGTAACGGTACAATCACCCTATATGAGAAGTCCGCGCGTGTCGAAATCGTCGGAGATAGCGTCAAGATTGTCGGTGGAGATCAGAACGTCTGGTGGTCGGCAAAGTGATCGGTTTACGAAGGGCCGACAATTTGGGCGCTGAACACAGTTTTTGCATGGGGCGGAAAATCAGGCGGAGGATGCATGAGGTCGCCGGGCTGGCCGGCTGCGGGCGGCCAAGAAAGTCGGTGAACAAAGCGGTCCCGCGGGCGGTCCATCGATCGCGAAAGACCTCGGCGGGCTGATTGGCTGCTCGGGGGCCGAGGAGTTGGTAGGCGTGGAACGCGCACGCCCGCCATGCCGACACCTGGCGCTTGCGCGCCGCGATCTTCCGTGACGGCTGGTTCGATCCTTCGGGCGAGCCGTCGCGGGGGCCTTGCCGGTCCCCCGATGCCTTCGCGTCGCGCGCGGCGGGGGGTGGAACAACAACCCTCACAACGTCCGCGCTGCGAATCGCAACAGGGACACCGCCGGGAACTGCAACAACAACAACAACGGTTCCGGGTCGCCAGCACGCCCCTTTGCCGGAGCCGGCGGTCTCACGGGACCGGCAATGACGAGGGGACGGGACGGCCGGTCCCGCCGGGGGACGCGCCCGCTCCGGCCGAAAGGCGGCGGGCGCATCGTTCTTCAACCGGGCCAACCGGCTGATGTTGTCGCTGGGCGAGCCGGCGGTCCCCGCCAAGGCCTGACGGCGGCGCTTCAGGCGGCCGGCTGGCGCAGCCGCGCGACCTCGGCGTCGAGCTCCCGGATGCGCCGGTCGCGCGTCTCGAGGGCGGCTGCGACATCGGCGGCTTCGAAGCGCTGCGGGATGTGCTGCGGGCAGTTGGCGTCCCACGCGCCGACGGTGAAGACGATCGCCTGCTCGGGACGCGCCTTGTAGTCCGACGGCATGAGCTTCGCGAGCAGCGCGGCGTCGTCTGCCACGACACGCGCCTCGCCCCAGATCTTTATGCGCCGGCGGGCCGCGTAGTCGATCAGGAACAGATAGGCCTTGGGGTTGTCCGCCAGATTGCCGAGGGTGATGTATTGCCGGTTGCCGGCATAGTCGGCAAAGCCCAGGGTCCGCTCGTCGAGCACCCGAAGGAAGCCCGCGGGGCCGCCGCGATGCTGCACGTAGGGCTGCCCGTCGCCGCTGGCGGTGGCGAACAGGATGCTGGTCTGCGCCGCGATGAAGGCTGCGAGATCCGGCGTGATCGTCGTCTTCCAGGAGCCGCCGGTTTCCATGCGCGCGTAGGAGGATCGCGAGCCGCGCGATGACTGGATCGCCTTGACCGATGGCGTGAAGGCGATGTCGCTGGCGTAGGTGTTGGGTGCGGTCATGACGTTCTCCTGGAGGCCGAGGTCGCTCGGCGACGGATGGCCGTGGCGGTGGCCGGTCGAGTGCCCAGGATTTAGGGTGTTTTAATTTCAGGAAATAGACTGCATATTCGATACATATCCTTCCAGAATTCGGAATAATAGATGGACCGTCTCGAAGCCATGTCGATCCTGCGGGAAGCGGTCGATGCCGGCAGCCTGTCGGCGGCCGGCCGGCGTCTCGGCATTCCGCTGCCGACCGTCAGCCGCAAGGTCTCCGACCTGGAGAAGCATCTCGGCACCCGCCTGCTCAACCGGTCGAACCGCAGGCTCACGCTGACCGACTCAGGCCGTTCCTATGTCGCCGCCTGCAAGCGCATCTTGGAGGATGTGGCCGAGGCGGAACGCACCGCCGCGGGCGAATACAGCGCGCCCAAGGGCGACCTCGCTTTGGCGGCGCCGGTAGTTTTCGGCCGCCTGCATGTCCTGCCGGTCGTGACGGCGTTCCTGAAGGCCTATCCCGATATCGACATCCGTCTGGTGCTGTCCGATCGCGTGGTCGATCTCTTGGAGGAGCACATCGACCTCGCGGTCCGCATCGGCAACCTGCCCGACAGCAGTCTGGTCGCCACGCGCGTCGGCACGATCCGTCGCGTGGTCTGCGCCAGCCCGTCCTATCTGGCGGCGCGCGGAACGCCGCGACGGCCCTCCGACCTCGCCCGGCATGCCTGCATCACCTTCGAGGGCCTGATGGCGCCGGACTCATGGATCTTTCCGGCCGGCAAGGCCGACACGTCCGTGGCGGTCCGCTCGCGGCTGGTCGTCAACACCGCCGAAGCCGCAATAGATGCCGCCATCGCCGGCCTGGGTGTCGCCCGCGTCCTGTCGTACCAGGCGGCACGTGCCCTGCGCGACGGCACCCTGCGGCTGGCGCTCGAAGCCTTCGAGCCGCCGGCCGTGCCGGTCAGTCTCGTCCACGCTGGCCAAGGGCTCCTGCCCGTCAAGCTCCGCGCCTTCCTCGACTTCGCGGCGCCGCGCCTGAAGGCCGCGCTGCCGCCTGATCTGCCTTAGCCGGGGACGCTCCGGCGCGGCGACCTCAGCAAGCAGTCGCCAGGAACCAGTCGAGGATCGCCGCATTCTCGTCGCGCGGGTAGGTGTGCGAGAGGTCGGCGATCTCGCGATAGACCACCCGCGCACCGGCCTGTTCCAGCGCCTGCCGCGCGCCGCGCGCCATCTCGGGGGGAAACATCCAGTCCTGCGCGCCGTGAACGACATGCACCGGCAGGTCTTTTAGTCGGCCCGCGTCGGCAAAGGTCATCAGGAGCGGATGGAAGCTGGCGGCGATGGGCGCGAGATGGGTGAAGCGGCAGTCGCCGCGCAGGCCCAGGACATAGGTGAAGGTGCCGCCGTCGCTCATGCCGGTCAGCAGCCGGCGCGCGGGGTCGATCGTCCAGCGGCTGGCGACCTCCTCGACCATGCGGTCGATGTTGGGGCCGTCGACCTCCGGCTCCATCAGCGACCAGGTGGCGCCGCGCGCGGTCGGCGCGATCACGACCAGGCCGCGCGTGCGCGCCTCGCGTACCCAACTCCAGAGAAAGGCGCCGCCGTTGCCGCTGCCGCCATGCATCGCCACGACCAGCGGCCAGGCCTGTGCGGCATCGTAGTATTCCGGCACGTACAACGAGAAGGCGCCGCGCGTACCCGGCGGGCCGCCGAGATGCATCACGCCCACCTGCTCGCGCGCCGGGTCGACGGCGGCCAGCCGGCCGGCAAGGGCCGCATCGTCGCGCGCGGCGGCTTCGAGGAAGAACTGGCTGACCGGCCGCAGGTGCGCCGCCATGGGGTAGATCGCCTCGGCGGCGTGGGCGTAGGCGCGCAGCGCCCGGTAGGTGGCGACGATCGGTTGCGGCGCTTCGCCGGCCGCGACAAAAGCCGCGATGCCACCGTCCGCCGCCTCGGCCGCCCGTTCCAGGCAGTTGCGCACCGGCTCCAGCCGCGCCGGCCAGGCAAGCGCCCGCGATGCTGCCAGCGCCGCGCCCAGATCGTCGTTGCGACCGGTCAGCGCCTCGATCAACTGCGGCAGCGCAGTCGGGCTGAGATGACGGCCGGCGAATTCCAGCGCATGCAGGGCGCGTAGCGTGGCCGGCACCAGGCGCGCAATGATGTCGACGGCCGGCGCCTCCGCCCCATCCGCCATCAGTCGGCCAGCAAGACGGCGTCCGGCGCCGGCCGGCCGCGGATCATGTCGGCCGCCTTCTCGGCGATCATCAGCACCGAAGCGTTGAGGTTGGCCGACGGCATGGTCGGCATGATCGAGGCATCGACCACGCGCAGGCCTGCCAGGCCGCGGACCCGGAGCTGGTCGTCGACCACCGCAGTGGGGTCGTTGTCCGGCGCCATGCGGCAGGTGCCCATGAGATGGAAGGTCGTGGTGCCGCGCTGCTTGGCGGCGGTGAGCAGGTCGTCGTCGGACTGCTTCTCGGCGCCCGGGAACTCTTCGCGGTCGTAGTATTTGCTGAGCGGCTGCGAGCCCAGCAGGCGGCGCGCGAGCTTCATGCCGGCGAGCAATACGCGGCGATCGTTCTCCGCCGCGAGATAGTTGGGCTGGATGACCGGTGCCTCGAACGGGTCGGCCGAGCGGGCGCGGATATAGCCGATGCTGTCGGGCCGCTGCTGCCAGGAGGCGATGGTCATGCCGGGGAAGTCGTCGAGCGTCGACTGCACGCCTTCCTTGTAGCTGGCCGGCGTAAAAGTGAGCTGCAGGTCGTAGTTGTCGACCCGCTCGTCCGACTTCCAGAACACGTAGACCAGGGTCGGGTTGAGCGCGAGGATGCCCTTGCGGGCTATGGCATATTTGAGCACTTCGCCGACCAGGGCGAGACCCTTGGAGCGCTCGTTGATCGTGCCGGCGCCTTTTACGCGCGCCACGAAGCGCGGCGCGTAGTGGTCGCGCAGGTTCTCGCCGACGCCCGGCAGGGCGTGCTTCACGGCGATGCCCAGCGACTGCAGCAGCGGCGCCGGCCCGATGCCGGAGAGCTGCAGGAGTTGCGGCGAGTTCACCGTGCCGCCGCACAGGATAACCTCCCGGCTGGCGCGCACCTCGCGAAGCGCGCCCGCACGGCCGCCCTTGCGGTAGCGCACGCCCGTCGCGCGCCCGCCTTCGAGCACGATCTCCGTTGCCTGGGTGTGGGTCTGCACGGTGAGGTTGGGCCGCCTCATCGCCGGATGCAGAAAGGCGCGGGCCGCGCTCACCCGCCGGCCGTTGCGCACCACGCGCTGCACGTAGCTGACTCCGGCCTGCGAGGCGCCGTTGTAGTCGCGGTTGCGTGGGATGCCCATCTGCACCGCGCCTTCGACAAAGGCCTCGCACAGCGGATCGCGCCAATCGAGGTCGGTGATCGGCAGGCTGCCGTCGCGGCCGCGGAAGGTGTCGTCGTCGGCAGCCGGAACGTCGGCGATGCGCAGTTCGCTGCGGCGAAAGTAGGGAAGCACGTCGGCGTAGCCCCAGCCGCGGTTGCCGCGCTGCGCCCAGCCGTCGAAGTCGAGCCGCTGGCCGCGATTGTAGATGTGGCCGTTGATCGAACTCGAGCCGCCCAGCGTCTTGCCGCGCGGTGCCGCGATACGCCGGCCGCCCGTCCACTCGCTGGGCTCGGATGTATAGAGCCAGTTCACCCGCGGATTGACCAGCGTGTACATGAAGCCGGCCGGAATGTGGATGAACGGGTGCCAGTCGGAGGGGCCGGCCTCGAGGACGCAGACGGTCACACCCGGGTCCTCGCTCAGGCGGTTGGCGAGCACGCTCCCGGCCGAGCCGGCGCCGACGATCACATAGTCGAAACTGTCCATTACCGCGCTTCTCCCGAACCGAAGCTTTAGCGCGGCCGGCTGCCTGTCGGCAATTGCCGGTCAGTGCGGCGGCATCGGTATGAAGACCGGCGGTGTGCCGGTCATGCGCGACCGCGCCCTGATGTCGGCGTCGTTCGCGCCGTGCGGCTTCAGGTAGACATAGAAGGGCGTCCGCCGTTCCACGACGTCGTCTCCCGGCTGCGCGCGCCGGCTGACCAGCAGGTCGTCCTGGATGCGGACATGCATGTAACCCGGGATGAGTTCGGCCCAATTCGCCACATCCGGCACGAACACGACATCGTAGGCGTAGTCCTTGACGAGGGTAACGACACCGGCGCCGCTGGAGTCGACGGGCCTTGACGGGACTTGCTGCCAGGTCAGACCGGACTGCACATACACCGCAACGGGATTGAGCATGACGTAGATCGGACCGTCGGGGCTGGTGTTCTGCATCGACAGCGTCAGGCGAAAAGACTTGCCGTCTTCTTCGGGGACGATGCGCTTCAGCTCGACATAGAGCGATCGCATGGCGGTGTTCTCGAGAATCAACCGGGCCTGACGTTGTTCCCTCATCTGGTGCGCCTGGTAGCGGCCGACGCCGGCGTCGACGGCAAAGGCCAGCATCACGGCCACGACGACGCCCAGCACGACAGGCGACCGCCACAACCCGAGATGCCGTCCGAGCTTGGTCGATGTTCCCGCCCGGGCCGCCCCGGCCTTGCGCGGCGCCTCGCGCAGCTCGTCGAACAGGGCCCGCCCGGGTTCGCGCCGGAACCGCCGGGCCTCCGCAAGCTCGCGCCGCAAATCGCGGATCAGCGCGTCCTTCTGTTCGGACGACAGCGAGGCCGGGTCCGGATGCGAATCGTTCATGTCACGATCGCGCCGTTGGCGATGTGGAAGATCTGCTGGGCCCGTCCGGCCAGCGCGAGATTGTGCGTCACCAGGACGAGGGTGGTGCCGACCTCGCGGTTGATGGTGAGCAGTTCGTCCATGATCTCGATTTCGGTCTGCTCGTCGAGGTCGGAGGTCGGCTCGTCGGCCAGCAGCAACTCGGGATCGTTGATCAGGGCGCGGGCGATGGCGACCCGGCGCTGCTCGCCGGCGGAGATCTCCGCCGGATAGGCGTCGAGGTAGGCACCCAGACCCATGCGCTCGAGAAGCCGACCCGCACGGGTCAGGATGTCGGCCTCCGGCCGGCGGCGGCCGAGCATCGCCGGCAGCGTCACGTTGTCGATCAGGCGCAGCGTCGGCAGCAGACTCGCGAACTGGAAGACATAGCCGATCTTCTCGTTGCGGAAGGCGGCGAGGGCGTTCTCCGACAGTTGCCACAGGTCGGTACCGTCGATCTTGACGGTCCCGGTCGAGGGGCGACTGAGGCCGCCGATCATGGCCATCAGCGTCGACTTGCCGGAGCCCGACCGGCCGATGATGGCGGCAAACTGGCCGGCCGGAACCTCGAGATCCACACCCGCAACCGCCGCCACGACGCCGCGCTCCGTCGCATAGCTCTTGCCCAGCTGGCGGCAGGCAAGCATCGCTCAGCCCTCGCCGCGCACGAGGTCGTAGGCATCGCGGCGGCTTGCCCGCCATGCCGGATAGAGGGCGCCCAGCGCGCCGATGGCCGCGGCCAGCACGATGGCCGCGGCGGCAAACGCCACCGTGCGCGGCAGGTCGAGCCAGATGAACGGCACGCCGATATTCTCCAGGTAGTAGACCAGCGATCGCTCGTAGAGGTGCATCACCAGGACGCCGAGCGCGACACCCAGGACACCGCCGACGCCGGTGGCGATCATCGCCTCGACGATCATCATGCCGACCATCTGCGAGCGCCGGGCGCCGATCGCCTTCAGCAGGCCGAGTTCGGTCCGGCGTTCGGTGATGATTGCCGAGAACAGCACGCTCACCATGACCGCGGTGCTGGCGAACATCAGCACCACGAGCGCCAGCATGCCGTCGAGCAGCGCCGCCAGGCCCTGGCGGATGCCCGACAGAGCCGAGTCGCCGGTCACCACCTTGACGCCCTTGACCGCCGACAGGATGGCGAAGCGCGCCTGCAGGGCGGTGGCGCCCGGCGCCAGCTCGACCAGAAAGCCCGTGACCTTGCCCCGTGCCAGCGCCGCCGGCCCGGGGCCGCCGTGGTGCGACATGGCGCCGGCCAATGCTTCCAGGGTCGCGAAGGACATGAAGACTCCGCGCTCGTGCGTGCCGACACCGGTGCGGCCGAGCTTGCCGTAGACGACGTGCGGCTTGCCGAAGATCAGCAGCTGCGACCCAAGCGGTGCGTCTCGGCCGGCGCCCAGGATGACGTCGCCGGGCTTAAGCTCGCGATTGAGCCGCTCCCGCAGCCACGGCTGGATCGTGAAGTCGCGGGCCGGATCGAAGCCGATCAGGTCGGCCGACTCGTGATGATTGCCGATGCCCGAATGCTCGACCCGCACGATCTTCTGCGGCGCGACCCGCCCGAGGCTGGCAAGACGGGCCTTGTCCAGTGTGTCGGCGTCGAGCACGAGGTCCGTCGGCTCGACCGTCAGAAGGGCGGCGGTGATGTTGGTCAGCGTGCCGTCCGGCACCACCATCATGTCGGCGCCGAGACGGCTGAATCCCACGGCCATGCTGTCGTCGATGCTGCGCATCAGCGTGGCGCCGGTGAAGACAATGCCGCTGCCGATCGCCACCGCGGCGACCAGCAGGAAGCTGCGGGCCTTGCGCCGCCCCAGATTCTGCAGCGCCAGGCCGGTGAGCAGCCTCAAAGGGTGCAGGAGCGCGTGTGCTTCATGTGCTCCAGCTTGGTGGGGATGATCACGCAGTCATGATGCCCGCCGTTGCTGGGCAGAATGCCGATCAGCGTGTCGGTCGAGGTGTCGACGACCGCGATGCCGCTCGACTGACGCTGGAAGCCGCTGAACGGCGTCAGCACGTATTTGCCGTCGTAGGTGATGGCCGGCGTCTGCAGATCCGGCCCGATGCCCTGGATCTCCTTGATGATCTTCCACGTCTTGGTGTCGACCACCATGATGCCGCTGTAGGCCGGCGAGGGATGCAGGATCGACAGGTAGAGCTTCGAGCCATCCATCGAGAAGACCATGTGGAACGGGTTGGGATACTTGCCGCGCCACAGCGGATCTTCGACATGGGCGATCTTGCGCCACTTCTTGGGGTCGGGGTCGGCCGAGCTGAAGACCGAGCAGTTGTTCTCCCGCAGATTGTTCATCAGCACGAGGAACTTGCCGTCGGGCGAGAAGCCGATCTCGTGGCCCGGCGAATGGATCTTGTCGAAGACCACCTTCCAAGTGTCCTTGTCGACCTGCTCGACCGGATACTGGTCCTGCGAATCCTTGTTGAACTGCAGGAACGCCACCGGGTCGAAGTTCTTCTCGGCATCGAGGATGCAGATGCCGCCGCACAGGCGCACGACGGTTGCCGCCCAGCGGCCTTCCGGGTGCCAGATGGTGCCGTCGGCGCCGGTCAGCGACAGCGGGCTGTCGCCGGGCAGCGCGCCTTCCTCGACGAACAGCTCGCCCATCGGCACCATTTCCCAGTCGATCTTGTTGCCCTTTGTGCCCTTGTAGTCGTAGAGGCCGGTCTTGGGGTCGGGATGGATCTTGCGGATGGTGAGCGTCCCGCCCTTGGTCCAGGCTTCGCGCAGGTCGGCCACGTTGGGCGTCCAGTCGTAGCGCAGCGCCGCCTTGACCTTCGAGGTGGTACGGTCGAAGCAGGCCGCGATGTCCTTCTGGCCGTCGGTCACGAAGTAGGACTGGGCGTCCTTGGGGTTCACCGTGACGTGCACGCCGAGGCCGAGGCCGGTGGTCTCCGAAACGTTCTCCACCATCTGCATCTGCGTGCCGTCGAAGCGCACGCGGTAGATATTGGTGCCCGGTGGCGCATTCTGCGCGGTGACCGAGGTCGGGATGCCGTAGATCAGCGAGTTCTGGCCGCCCTGGGTGGAGTTGACGAACTCGAAGCCATGATAGGGGTCCGAGCTGGGAAAGGCGCAGAGATGGTGGCTGATCGGATTGTAGTCGCCGTAGTTCCAGTACCAGATCGATGCCAGCACGCGGTTGGAATTGAGATCGAGAGCGTAGGTCCCGCCGCCGAGCTTGGTCGGCAGCAGCGCGATCCATTGCCCGAGGCTGCGGCCTTTCACGTCGGCTCTCGAGTCGACGATCTCGCGGACGATGCCGTCCTGCTGCGGACCGAAGCCGTTGGCGCCGGCCTGGAACACGCCGTTGTTCGACGTCGAACCGCCCAGTGCGTGGTAGCCGAGCACGGCCGCCTCGGCGACGCCGGCGGTGCCGACGGCGACATTCAGCATGGCGCGCCGGCTCATCCGGGGCTTGCGCGCCGGCGCGGTCGCCGCGGCGGCCTTGGCCGCCTGCGCGGCGGCTTCCTGCTTGGCGATCAGGTAGGTCTGGAATTCAGCGTGGTCCTTCTCCGCCACCTCGGCGTTGCGCCGCAGGAATTCGTCGATCGAGGCCTTGCGCGCCGGCAGGCTCGGCTCGGCGGCAGGGCCGATGAGCGGGCCGGCGCCCACCTCGGGGGAGGCACTCTTGGTGGGTGTCTCTCGGGTCGGCTCGGCCATGTGCAACGCTCCTCCACTGAAGTGACCGGCAAATACTAGACGGCGCATTTAGCCAAGGACATTGCGAAATTTGAAGAGCAGACGGCAGATTTCCGGAGACGAAACGGCTAGTCTTGACACGAGAGGGATCTGGCAATGGACCTTGTTGTCTTGATCAGCGCCGTCGTCCTGGGCCTTTCCGTGCTGGCGACGGCGGCGAAGTTCCTGGACTGGTTCATCCATAGCGACCCCCAGACCATGGTCCGGGTCAGTCGCTGGATGCTGCTGCTGCTGCTGGTGTTGGCGGGTATTCCCGTGCTCGTCTGGCTGATCGCCGACGGCCGCTGGTCGACAGCGATGCTGCTGGGCGCCGGTCTGCTCGTCGTTCCGACCTTCCTGAAGTGGCGTGTCATGCTGGCGCCTCTGCGCGCGGCGTTCGATTATTTCCGGCCGAAGCCGCGGCCGTTCGACATGGAAGTCCGAGAAGCCGACGCGGCCCCCGACGCCGAGACGGCGCGGCGTGCGGCGGCGGTCCTGGAAGCCTATGTCGGTCGGGCCGCCCTGGCGCTGCCGCGTGGCGCCGATGCCGGCGGCATGTCGCCCGCCGAGGCGCTCGACATTCTCGGCCTGACGCCCGGCGCCGACGAGGCCGCCATCCGCGCCGCCCACAGCCGGCTGGCGCGGCTCGTCCATCCCGACCACTCGCTGTCGCCCTACCTCGCCGGCAAGGTCGACCAGGCGAAGGATGTCCTGTTGCCCGGCTCGCGCGGGCTGCTGCGCCTTTCGCGCGGCGAGGTCGCCGACGGCGGGCGGCTGACGAAGGGCTAGGCGTCGTCCGGCCGGTGCCCCAGCCACCCTAGAGCGTGATGACTTGAGGTTCGGTGGTTCATGGGAGCGCGCCACTGGAGAGACTGTGAATCTATTGCGCTGTCCGTCTGATGAACAAGACGAAGCGCGCCTCGACGA
>JAIETA010000077.1 GCA_019745575.1 Reyranella sp.
GCGGGTGTTCATCTCGAGGAAGTAGAACTTGCGGTTCTTGTCGACGATGAACTCGACCGTGCCGGCGCTCTTGTATTTGACGGCCTTCGCCAGCGCCACGGCCTGCTCGCCCATCGCCTTGCGCGTCTTCGCATCGAGAAACGGACTCGGCGCCTCCTCGATCACCTTCTGGTGGCGGCGCTGGATCGAGCACTCGCGCTCCCAGAGGTAGAGGCAGTTGCCGTGGCCATCGGCGATGAGCTGGATCTCGATGTGGCGCGGCTCCTCGATGTACTTCTCGATGAACACGCGGTCGTCGGCGAACGACGCCTTGGCCTCGTTGGTGGCCGAGCCGAACCCCTCATGGGCCTCGGCGTCGTTGAAGGCGATGCGCATGCCCTTGCCGCCACCGCCGGCCGACGCCTTGATCATCACCGGGTAGCCGATCTTGCGGGCGATCTTGACGGCCTCGTCGGCGTTGGGGATGGCCGCGAGATAGCCCGGCACCGTGCTGACGCCGGCCTTCTGGGCGAGCTTCTTGGACTCGATCTTGTCGCCCATGGCGTGGATGGCGAAGGCATCGGGGCCGATGAAGGCGATGCCGGCCTTGGCCAGCGCCTTCTGGAACTCCTGCTTCTCGGAGAGAAAGCCGTAGCCGGGATGGACGGCCTGGGCGCCGGTCTTCTTGCAGGCCGCCACGATCTTGTCGATCTGCAGGTAGGATTGCGCCGAGGGCGGCGGCCCGATCAGCACCTTCTCGTCCGCCTGCCGCACATGCAGCGCGTCGGCGTCGGCCTCGGAGTAGACGGCGACGGTCTTGATGCCGAGTCTCTTGCAGGTGCGGATGACCCGACAGGCGATCTCGCCACGATTGGCGATCAGGATCTTGTCG
The DNA here is from genome assembly GCA_019745575.1 of Reyranella sp. Lineage (GTDB taxonomy): Bacteria > Pseudomonadota > Alphaproteobacteria > Reyranellales > Reyranellaceae > Reyranella. The sequence continues at coordinate 872 of JAIETA010000077.1, forward strand.
AACAAGGGTTTGGCGGGCTGGGGGCCGGCGGCAGCCCTCTTCGGCGCGGCCTTCTTCTTGGCGGCCATACTCACGATCCTTCTTTATTGCGGTCGAACAGGCCCATGGCCCAGGCGGTGTGGGCGGCGATCAGCGGCATCCAGGCCATCAGCACCCAAAGCCACCAGGGATAGCGGCTGCTGAAGATCGCATTGACGGCGATGAGCACCAACAGGACGAGCAGGGCCACGATCACGTGCCGGCGCACGGCCTGGCCGCGCCTGATGCGCTCCTCTGGCGGCAGGCTCACAGCGGTCCCTTCATAGAGGTACATTGCCGTGCTTGCGCCACGGGTTCTCGAGCTTCTTGGTCTCGAGCGTGGCGAGCGCGCGGCAGACCCGCCGCCGCGTGCCGTGCGGCATGATCACGTCGTCGATGAAGCCGCGGTTGGCGGCGACGAACGGATTGGCGAACTTCTCGCGATATTCCTCGGTGCGCGCCGCGATCTTCTTGGCGTCGCCGATATCGGAGCGGAAGATGATCTCGACGGCCCCCTTGGCGCCCATAACGGCGATCTCCGCGCCCGGCCAGGCATAGTTGACGTCGCCGCGCAGGTGCTTTGAGGCCATCACGTCATAGGCCCCGCCATAGGCCTTGCGGGTGATCACCGTCACCTTGGGCACCGTCGCTTCGGCATAGGCATAGAGCAGCTTGGCGCCATGTTTGAGGAGGCCGCCGAACCCCTGCGCCGGGCGGGGCATAACCCCCGGCACGTCGACGAAGGTGACGATCGGGATGTTGAAGGCGTCGCAGAATCGCACGAATCTGGCGCCCTTGCGCGAGCTGTCGATGTCGAGACAGCCCGCCAGCACCATGGGCTGGTTGGCGACAAAGCCCACGGTGCGGCCGGCCATGCGGCCGAAGCCCACCACGATGTTGGCCGCCCACTCCGGCGACAGTTCGAAGAAATCCCCTTCGTCCACGACCTTCAGGATGAGTTCCTTGATGTCGTACGGCTTGTTGGGATTCTCGGGCACCAGCGTGTCGAGCGACGCGTCGTCGCGGTCGGCGGGATCGAGTGTGGCGCGCACCGGCGCCTTCTCGCGGTTGTTGGCCGGCAGGAAGTCGACGAAGCGGCGCAATTGCATCAGCGCCTCGACGTCGTTCTCGAAGGCCAGGTCGGAGACGCCCGACTTCTGCGTATGGGTGAGCGCGCCCCCCAGCTCTTCCTGCGTCACGGTCTCGTGCGTCACCGTCTTCACCACGTCCGGACCGGTCACGAACATGTAGGAGCTGTCCTTCACCATGAAGATGAAGTCGGTCATGGCCGGTGAATAGACCGCGCCGCCGGCGCAGGGGCCCATGACCATCGAAATCTGCGGAATCACGCCCGATGCCATGACGTTGCGCTGGAAGACGTCGGCGTAGCCGGCCAGCGAATCGACACCTTCCTGGATGCGCGCGCCGCCCGAATCGTTGAGGCCCAGCACGGGCGCGCCGACTTTCATGGCTATGTCCATGATCTTGCAGATCTTGGCGGCGTGCATGGCCGACAGAGCGCCGCCGAAGACGGTGAAGTCCTGGCTGAAGACGTAGACCAGCCGGCCGTTGATCGTGCCGTGGCCGGTGACGACGCCGTCTCCCGGAATCTTCTGCGTCTCCATGCCGAAGTCGATCGAGCGGTGTTCGACATACATGTCGTACTCCTCGAACGAGCCAGGATCGAGGAGTACGTCGATGCGCTCGCGCGCCGTCAGCTTGCCCTTGCCGTGCTGTGCCGCGATACGACGCTCGCCGCCGCCCAGACGGGCGCCGGCACGACGGCGTTCGAGTTCCTTCAACATCTGCTGCATCTACGTCTCCGGCCTTCTCGGGCAGTTTTCAGTCATTAGCACGACGGCGTCTAGCGCAGGAATCGCTTCTCGTCGTCCTTGACCGTGCGCATACCCTGCAAGTCGAACACGTCCTCGACCGTGGCAATGCCCGCTTCGACACCCTGGATGCCGCCGTCCCGGCGAATCTGCGCGAAGGTCGACCGCATGGCGGCCACCGAAGCGCGGATGGCATGATTGCCCCAGATCAGCAAACCGACCTTCCCGAGGGCCCGGACCCGCGCCACCGTCATCTGCGGATAGGCAGTCGGAACCAGCGCAATCGGCACCTTGCCATCCCAGGCATGCACGAATGCCTCGATTTCGTCGGGCGTCTTCTGCTTGGAGTGAACCAGAACCATGTCGGCTCCGGCCGCTTCGTAGGCCCGCGCCCGCTTCAGCGCCTCGTCCTGGCCAAGTCCCGCGATCAGCGCCTCGGTGCGGGCCACGATCACGAAGTCCGGATCGCGGCGCGCCGCACGCGCCGCTTCGATCTTGCCCTGAAACTCCTCGATGCGGACCATGTCCTGGCGTCCGCCGGCGACCAGGCTGGTCACCTTGGGAAAGCTCTTGTCCTCCATCACGACCGCCGCCGCCCCGGCACGTTCGTACTGCTCGACGGCGTAGAGCACGTTGATGGCGTTGCCGAAGCCCGTGTCGATGTCGGCCACGACCGGCAACCCCGACCGCTCGACGATCGCGCGCGTCATCTCGAGATGCTGGGTCATCGACACGACGCTGACGTCGGGAACGCCATACAGGGCGGAAAGCTCGAAGCCGCTCGCCCAAACCGCGTCGAAGCCGGCCTCGGCCGCCAGCATCGCCGACAGCGGGCTATGTGCCGCCATCGCCTCCACAAGGCCGTTCTTCGCCAAGATCTGGCGGAACCTGGTGCCTGATCCCATGTCTTCCCCCCTGTCAACCACGCAGCCGCGCGCTCTCCAGCCGCGCCAGGAACCGGACGCCAGCGTCGATGTCCTTGGCGATCCCCTCACGGTGTTTGACCGCCAGAGGATCGTCGCCCCAGCGCCCGACCTGGTAGAGTTCATCGACCTGTGCCGCCGCGAAGGCGCCTTCGGACGTCAATCGTCCCTCCGCCACCGCGAGGGCAATCACCAGGGACCCGGCGGTGTGGGTGAGGTTGTAGAGCGCCGACAGGGCCAGATCGCTATGGGCGTCGACAGCCTCGCGGAGGCGCCGCCTGGCCTCGTCGGGCTGCTCGACAAAGGACAACCCGTTCGCGACCACAAGCCGCGCCTTGTACTTTTCTGCCGCCCAGTCGAGCAGAGGCTGCCAGGTATCATGCTGCAACTCGACGAGGCTCGCCGGCGTCGAGGCGCGATAGCACAGCAGATCGGACGCCGCGTACTTCGCGGTGTCTGTGACGACTTCCTCGCGACGTGGAACGACTCGATCGAGGCCAGTGGCCGCCAATCGCGTCAGAGGCAGATGGGCCGCGTTGATTTCGGCGTTGTCAGGCACACCGCGCCATTCGGCGGCAATGGCTTCGGCCAGCGATTCCGTCGGCACGACGAGAACGGACTTGGCCGGCGTGCGCATGGGCTTGCCGTCGAGCATGACGCGAAAGCCGTCCGCGACCGGCGCAATCGCCGCCTCCCGGTAGAAACGCTTCATGGCGCGCGCCGCTGCGGCTGGGGTTGGGGCGGGGCTGGCGTCACGGGGCGCCCGGGCCGCTGGCGCTGATCGGCCGACGGCGCGGGCATCTGCGCCCGCAATCCCGGCCTCAAGGCCTCGACCCGGGGTGCCACGGCGACACAAGGATTGACGCCGGTCTGACGCGCCGCCTGATTGAGCTGTGACACCAGGCTCGGCACGACTCCGGCACCGACGATCAGGCGCGCCAGGTTGGGTTCGAGCGCGCCCGATGTCGGACGACCGCTGCCGCCTTTCAGGCGCAGCGGCGAGCCGAGCGCCGCGTTCTGGATGTCGCGAGCCTCCGGCGCCAGGATGAACTCCCAACCCTCGGTCCGCAGATGCACGTAGCCTCCGCCGACCATGGTGGTGCGGGGTGTGTCGACGACCAGGCGGCGGAGATTGGCGATGCCGCCGCTGACGTCGAAGCGGCCGGCGATACAGTTGAAGGGAATGCCCGTGTCGCCAGCGCCCAGCAGCCGTTGCGTCTCGGCCGGCCAGTTCGTCAACTGATCGCGGGGCCACTGGCCCTTCGCGATGGCGATGTCGATCGAACCGCTCGCCGAGTTCAGGGCATCCCGCGTGGTGCGGCCGCCGCCCCGCAGGCGCAGGTCGATGTCGCCGACCGCGTCACGCAGGCCGAGGTCGAAGCCCAGCAGACTCGCCAGCTCCCCCAGCGAAACGCGGTTGGCCGACGCCGTGAGGGTCGCCTGCCCGATCCGGCCGGTCGGATCGTAGACCAGGTCGAAGCCCGCCGATCCGCCGCCAACGGTCGCCGCCGCACGAAAGGCGAATCGCGTGTCGCTGGAGACCAGCGTGACCGAGCCATTCTGCATCTTGCTGCCGAGGCCGACGACCTCACCCAGCCGCACCGTCACGGAAATGGCGGAGCGACCGAGCCAGGTTGCCGCGAACGGCAGCGTCGGCACGAGCCTGGGCTGCGCCGGCGAGGGCGAATTGGCGACGGCCGGGGCAGCGACAGGCGCGCGGAGCTGACTGACATCGAGGCGACTGACATCGGCGTTCACCGTGATCGTCGGGACGCCTTTGCGATCGGTGCGGAACAGCGCCTCGCCCACGAGCTCGCTCGCCCCGACCTTCAGCGTCGTGACGTCGACCTTGAAGCCGTTGCGCTGCGTCGCGGCCTTGGTGTTCAGCACGTACGGTCCGCCTTGCGGGACCGGCAGATGGACGTAGGGCCCGAAAACCGAGATGTCCGGCCCCTCGGAGGAAATCTGGATACTCGTTCCCTTGACGCTGACGCCGCCCTTGATCGCAATCTTTCCATCGCCGAAGCCACCCTGAAGGTCGATGTTGCCCGGCAGCCCGCGTACCCAGCCGTCGAACGATCCGGCGGTTCCCGTCAGGTCGAACGGCCTCGCCTGCGGCGCGCCGAACCGCGCTTCGATCTGCAGCGGCTGATTGGACGCCGGTGACCGCAGGGTGGCGCGCGCAACCTCCAGCACCACGGGCGGTCGGCCAGCGCCCTCGGCAATGGTCAGCACCGAGTCGCGGAACTCGATGACGTTTATCCAGGGAAAGGCCGGCGTAGTGCGCAGCCGCAGCGAGCGACTCTCCGCCGGATGCGGTCCCGATCCGTCGGGCGGTGGCAGCATTTCGAGATTCGAGTCCCCCACGTCGTTGCGCTCGACCACGATGTCGGCCCCCTCGAGGAGAACGCGCCCGATCTTGATCTCGCCGAGGAGAAGCGCGATCGGATCGAGGAACAGCGTGAGCCTGCGGACCTTGGCCAAGTCGGGACGCGAACCCCAAGTTGCGTTGGACAGGGTCACGCCTTCAGCGACCATCGCCGGATACCGGCCGATCTTCACGGCCAATGGCACCCGGGCCGCCAGCTCACGGCCGGTGACCTTACGGATCTGTTCGGTCAGTCGTGCCTGGTAGCGGGACAGATCCCGGGTAGCGCCCCAGACGACGCCACCGGCCACCGCGATCGGGACCGCCGCCAAAAAAATCCAGGCCAGCCGCCTCCAGGGAATGCGCATGCCGCCTGATTCTCGCTCAATCGCCGCCCGTCGTGAAGCCGAATGCCTCGATCGTACGGCGGAAGTGTGGGGGCAGATCGGCCTGGACCTTCAGCTCGCCCTTGCCTGACGGATGCGGCAGCACCAGACGCCGGGCATGAAGGTGCAGCCGGCGGGCGTCCGCCACGGCGGCCAGGAGCACCTCCTCGCCGCCGTATTTGCCGTCGCCGAGGATCGGGCAGCCGATCGCCGCACAATGAACGCGCAGCTGGTGCGTCCGTCCCGTTCGCGGCCACAGGGCCAGGAGCGCGGCGCGCTTGCCGACGCGATCGAGCTCGCGAAAATGGGTGAGCGCCTTCTGACCCTCTTCCGGATCAACCTGCATCATCTCCCGGTCTCGCGCGCCGGGCCGCTTGGACAAGGGCAGGTCGATGGCCCCTTCGGACTTCGGTGGCACCCCCACGACAACCGCCCAGTAGAGCTTTTCCGTCTCGCGATCCCGGAAAGCCTCCGCCAGGCGCCTGGCCGCCTGGCCGGTACGCGCGATCAGCAGCAGGCCGCTGGTATCCTTGTCGAGGCGGTGGACCAGCCGCGGGCGCTCGTCGAAGCCGAACCGCAGTGCATCGAGCATGCCGTCAACATGCCTTTCTGTGCCGGTGCCGCCCTGTACCGCGAGACCCGGCGGCTTGTTGAGGACGATGACGTGATCGTCGCGAAGGATCACCAGAGACTGGATCTCGGCGGCGTCCCGGTCGGAGACCGTCGGGATCTCGCGCGGCTTGGCGGGCGGAGCCATCGTCACGCCAGGTGGCAGGCGGACCTGTTGGCCAGGCTCCACCCGATCCTTGCCTTCGGCCCGTTTGCCGTCGACGCGAACCTGGCCCGTCCGCAGCAGTTTCTGCAGTGCGCCGTGGCTCAGGCCCGGGAAATGGCGCTGGAACCAGCGGTCGAGGCGCAGGCCAGCCTCGTCCTCCGAGACGGCGCGCATCTGGACCTGGCCGCGCGGGGCGCCGAGGGAGGGGCTGTCGATCATGGCGCGCAACCTAGGGGACAAGCTAAACAGGGTCCATGGAATCGGTGTCATTCGACACACTGACCTTCGATCATCCGGCCGCCTGCCGGCCGGCACGGCTGACCGCGAGCCTGCACCTGCCGGCGATGAGCGACAGCCCCGCCCCGTGCATGGTGATCCTGACGAGCAGCGCCGGCGTGCAACGGCATCGCGAACACTACTATGCCCAGGCCCTCAACGAGGCCGGGACGGCCGCGCTGATTGTCGACAGCTTCACCGGCCGCGGGGTGCGCCGCACGGTCGCTGACCAGACCTTGGTTTCCGGCGCCCAGATGGAGGGAGACGCTTTCGCGGCGCTCGCCCTGCTGCGCCGCGACCCCCGCATAGACCCACAGCGCATCGGCTTCATGGGCGTCACTAAAGGCGGGGTGGCGACCCTCAATACCGCCATGGCCGGGCGCCAGCGCTGGCGCGGCGGCTTTCCCCACCTCTTTGACCTGCACGTGGCGATCTGCCCCGGCGCCACCGCCCAGCACCGCGATCCGACAACCCATGGCCGGCCGATGTTCTTCATGCTGGCGGCCCGCGACGACTACACACCTGCACCACTCGCCATCGAATATGCCGAACGCATGCGCGCCGCGGGCAACAGTCGCATCAAGGTCAAGATCTACGGCAGCGCCCATCACGGCTGGGAATCGACCGGGCCGGTCTTCGACATCAAGGACGCCGAAAACTGGTCGTGCTGCCGGAACTTCATCGAAGACGATGGCAGGCACTTCATTGCGTCGGTCGGGCGGGCGATGGCCGAGCCCGATTACCAGGCGTGGGCGAGGCGGCACTGCGTGACGCGGGGCGCACGGGCGGGCGGCGGCACGACGGAGTTGAAGCAGCGCGCGACGGCGGACCTGCTTGGCTTCCTGACAGCGCATGGTTTCACCGCTGCGTGGACGAATCGGAAGTTTCCGGCTATACAAGAACCGTGACCCGACTTCATTTTCTTGCCGGCGTTCTGGCGCTTTTCGTCCCCGTTTTCGGGTCCTCCCTCGCCGCAGCCGCAGACCCTCTATGGACCGGGTCCCGGACCGCCAGCGGCCGCGCCGAGGCGCTTCTGAAGACGCTCCGGGCAGCTCCCGCACATGGCCTCGACCCTGCCTGGTACGGCGTTGCCGAGATCGAGAAGGCGTTGGGGTCGGGCGCGGATCCTTCTGCCACCGAGGCGCTGCTCACGGCGGCATTCGTGGCATATGCCAGCGACGTGTCGACTGGTCGCGTCCGAGCCAACCGGATCGACAAGGAAATCTCGATCGACCAGCGCAAGGTCGACCGGGCGGACCTGCTGAAGGCCGCGGCCGAGGCACCGGACTTCGCCGCTTACCTAGAATCCCTGCCGCCCAAAGGGGACTATCGCGGCCTGCAGAAGGCTTTGGCAATCTGGCGCGACAAGCGGGCCAAGGCCGCCTTCACGCCTCTGCCCGACGGCGTCGCCTTGAAGCCCGGCATGATCGATTCGCGGGTGCCGCTGCTGCGCAAGCGCTTGGCCGAACTCGACCTCAAGCCGCCCGAACCCGGCCCCGTGGCGGACCAGTACGACGAAGCGCTGGCCGCTGTCGTGAAGTCTTACCAGGAAGCCAAAGGCCTTACCGTCGACGGCGTCATCGGCGCCAAGACACTCCGTTCGCTCAACACCACCATCGACGAGCGCATCGACCAGATCGTGGCCAACCTCGAGCGCCGCCGCTGGCTGCCCGAGGACCTCGGCAAGCGCTACGTCTTCGTGAACGCGGGCGACTATTCAATGGCGTTCGTCGACGACGGCAAAGTTGCCTTCCAGAGCCTGGTGATCGTGGGCACGCCCAAGGACCCGACGCCCGAGATTTCCTCGGTCATGCGCGGCTTCCAGACCAACCCCTACTGGACCGTGCCGCAGTCGATCGCCGGCGAGGAGTATCTGCCGCTGCTGCGTCGCAACCCCAATGCGCTGGCGGCCGGCGGCTTCAAGATCTTCGCCAGCTGGAGCGACGATATCGAACTCGACCCGACCACGGTCGACTGGAGTTCGATCCATCCCAAGGCCTTCCCCTATCGCATCCGGCAGGATGCCGGCGCAGCCAACGCGCTGGGCTACATTTTCTTCCCGTTCAGCAACAAGTACGGGATCTACATGCACGACACGGCCAGCCGTTGGCTGTTCACGGAGGGCAGCCGCAACTTCAGTCATGGCTGCATTCGCCTGCAGAACCCGCTCGACTTCGTCGAGAAGGTCTTCAACGGCAAGGGTGGCTTCAGCAAGGAGCGAGTTCGCCAGGTCATCGATTCCGGCCAACAGGCGCACTACACCTTCCCCGAGCCGGTCACACTCTATGTCACCTATCGCACGGTGGCGGCCAACGCCGCCGGCCAGGCGACATTCCGCGACGACGTCTACGGCCGCGACCGGCTGGTCGTGAAGGCGATGGCCAAGCCCTGACGGCTCAACGCTTCTTGTCCCGAAGCTTCTTCCAGTAGTCGAGGCGCTTCACGATCTCGCGCTCGAAGCCGCGCTCCACCGGCCTGTAGAATTCGTCGCGCGGCATGCCGTCGGGAAAGTAGTTCTGGCCGGAAAAACCGTCGGCGGCATTGTGGTCGTACTCGTAACCCTGGCCGTAACCGATCTCCTTCATGAGCTTGGTCGGCGCATTCAGGATGTGCATCGGCGGGGTGAGCGAGCCGTGCGTCTTGGCGGCCCGCTTGGCGGCGCCAAATGCGACATAGGCGGCGTTCGATTTCGGCGCCGTGCCGAGATAGATCACGGCCTGGGCGATCGCGAGCTCGCCTTCCGGCGAGCCCAGCCGATCGTAGGTTTCCCAGGCCGCGAGCGTCTGGGTGAGCGCCTGGGGGTCGGCCATGCCGATGTCCTCCACGGCGAAGCGGACGAGGCGGCGGGCGATGTACTTCGGGTCCTCGCCGCCCTCCAGCATGCGGGCGAACCAGTAGAGGGCGGCATCGACGTCGGACCCGCGCAGCGACTTGTGCAGCGCGCTGATCAGGTTGTAGTGCGCTTCCTGGGCCTTGTCGTAGAGCGGCGCACGCTTCTGCAGCAGCGTCGCCAGCCGGGCCGGCGGCAGAGGCCCCTTCTCCTTCAGCTGCGCGAGCTGCTCGGCCAGACCGATCAGGTAGCGCCCGTCGCCATCGGCCATGGCAAAAAGCGCCTGCCGGCCGCCCTCGTCGATCGGCAGTTTGCGCTCGAGCGTGGTCTCGACCCGCGCCAGCAGGGCCGCGAGAGCCGCTTCGTCGAGACGGCGCAGGACAATAACCTGACAGCGCGACAGCAGCGCGGCGTTGAGTTCGAAGGACGGATTCTCGGTGGTCGCGCCGATCAGCGTCACCGTGCCATCCTCGACATAGGGCAGGAACCCGTCCTGCTGGGCGCGGTTGAAACGATGGATCTCGTCGACGAACAGCAGCGTGCCCTTGCCGTCCTTGCGGCGCTGCCGCGCCGCCTCGAATATCTTGCGCAGGTCGGCGACGCCGGAGAACACCGCCGACAGCGGCTCGAAGTGCAGATCGGTCGCCTCGGCGAGCAGTCGGGCGATCGTCGTCTTGCCGCAGCCCGGCGGACCCCACAGGATGAGCGAGCTGAGCGTCCTGGCCGCCAGCATCCGGCCGAGCGGACCGTCCGGACCGAGCAGGTGGTCCTGGCCCAGGATCTCGGCGAGGCTACGCGGCCTCAGGCGTTCGGCGAGCGGCGTCGGGGCGAGCGAGGCGAAGAGTTCGGCCGGCACGGCCCCACGCTACCACGGCTCAACGGAACTGGACGGTGGATACCATGCCATCACGCCCGATGGTGACGCTCGCGACGCCCGCGCCGATGCGCTTCTTGAGCTCGGCGACATTCCTCACGTCCTGGCCGTTGATGCCCAGGATCATGTCGCCCGGCCGCACGAAGCGGCCGGCATAGGCACCAGGCCTTACCTCGACGACGGCGACGCCCGGCCGCCATTCGGCGAGCCCCATCTCCTCGGCCACGGCCGGCGACATGTTGACCACGGTGGCACCGGAGAGCGGCTGCCGGCCGTCGAGCGCCGAACGGTCGCGCGGCGGATCCTCGGGCGGTGCCGCCAGCTTGATCTCGACGGTCATCTCCTTGCCGGCACGGATGATCCTCACTGGAACCACCGTGTCGACATGGATGGTGGCGAGGCGGAAACGCAGGCTCGCCTCGTCGTCGATCGGTTGGTCGCGTAGCGCCACGATCACGTCGTTGCGCCGCAGGCCGGCACGGGCACCCGGTCCGCCGGCGAAGACCTCTTTCACCACCAGACCGGCCGGCCGCGCCAGCCCGAAGCCGGAGGCCAGGTCGGGGGTGACGCGCTGCATGCTGACCCCCAGCCAGGGCCGCACGATGCGCCCACCCTGTTCGCCGATCGCGACCATGCGGGCCACGATATTGGACGGCGTGGCAAAGCCGATGCCGACCGACCCGCCGGTCTGCGAGTAGATGGCCGTGTTGATGCCGATCAGCCGCCCGTCGAGGCTGACCAGCGCGCCGCCGGAATTGCCGGGGTTTATGGCGGCGTCGGTCTGCAGGAAGAAGTTCGAGTCGTTGATGCCGCCGGCGCTTCGGGCGACCGCCGAGACGATGCCGCTGGTCACGGTCTGGTTGAGCCCGAACGGATTGCCGATCGCCAGCACCACGTCCCCCACCTCGATCGAGTCGGAATCGCGCATCTCCAGAAAGGGAAACCTCTCATCGCCCCCGTCGATGCGCAGCAAGGCGAGGTCGTAGCGTTCGTCCTGGGTGACCAGCTTGGCCTCGAACTCGCGACGGTCGGCCAGCACGACGCGTATCTCGTCGGCGCCCTTCACGACGTGGGCGTTGGTGACGATCAGCCCGTCGGGGCGCACCAGCACGCCCGATCCCAGCGAGTTCTGCACCCGGTCGCCGGCCGGCGGCATGCCGGGAAAGGGAAACTGCAGGCGGCGCGGCACCCGCGCCGTCGTCGTGGTGTAGATGTTCACCACCGCCGGGGATACGCGCTTGACCAGCGGAGCATAGGAGAACGACAGATCGCTGCGGCTGCTCGGCAGCGGTTGCGCCACGGCGCCCGGCAGGTCGGCAACCGCCGCTCCGCCGACCAGCACAACTGCCGCAAAAAACGCCCGCCAGATCATTCGCCCGTCTCCCTGCCCGGCCGCCGATGTGCGGTCACTCTTATGACAAATCAAGGGGCGAATCATCCATCTGGCACATCCATTGCTGCGGACTGTCTGCAACGCGCCGCAACCGGCGCACCGGAACAGGAGCATCCCGTGAAATTGACCCGCCGCACCATGCTTGCCGCCTCCGTCGCCACCGTCGGTTCATCCCTGGCCGCACCGGCGGTGCGGGCAAGCGCCGGCTGGCCGACGAAAGCCCCGATCAAGCTGATCGCCACCTTCCCTCCGGGCGGAACGGCCGACACGATCTCCCGCATTCTGGCGCCCAAACTTTCGGCCGCACTCGGCACGCAGGTCATGGTCGAGAACCGGCCCGGTGCCGGCGGCACGATCGGCTCGGATCTCGCGGCCAAGGCGGCGCCGGACGGATATACGCTGGTCATCTCCCATGCCTCGCCGCTGGGCATAGCGCCCGGGATTTATCCAAAGCTGCCCTACAACGTGATGACCGACTTCACCCACGTCACCCTGATCGGCCATACGCCCAATGTCCTGATCGTGCCGGGCGATTCGCCCTACAAGACGCTGGCCGACTACATCGCCGCCGCCAAGGCCAAACCCGACCAGATCGCCTTCGGCAGCTCCGGCATCGGCTCCAACACCCACCTGATGGGCGAACTGCTGTCCAGCCTGGCCGACATCAAGCTGAAGCATGTCCCCTACCGCGGCTCGGCGCCGTCGCTGCAGGACATGCTGGCGGGCGCTATTCCCTCGATGTTCGACCCGATCACCACCAACGTGCCGCACATCAACGCCGGCAAGGTCCGCCTGCTGGCGATCAGTTCGGAGAAGCGCATCGACATGTATCCCAATGCCCCGACCTTCGCCGAGCAGGGCTTCCCGCGCCTGACCACGTCGACCTGGGTCGGCGTTTCAGGCCCCAAGGGCATGTCGCCTGAGGTCGTGGCCCGGCTCTACGAGGAACTGCAGAAGGCCTACAAGACACCGGAAGTGGTCGAGCGCTTCAAGGAGGTCGTGCTGCTGCCCGGCGACAAGCCGCTGAGCCCGGCCGACTACACCAAGTTCATCGGCGAGTTTGCCGCGACTTGGGCCGCCGTCAGCAAGAACGCCGGAATTTCCCTCGAACTGGGCTGAGCTGGGCGAAGATCCGGGCACACCTCATTGTGTTACGTGGCGTCCAGCGACCTGTGCCAGGATTCTTCCTTAAGTCATTGAATTAAAGGACAAATCCGGAACCGATAGACTGTGCCGCCGCACCCGGCCGGAGCGCCCGATCAGTGTCAATTGGCAGGACGGTCAGGAGCCCGGGTCGCGGTCGGAAAGTCGACCGGGCCGGGCGGCTCCGGCAGGCTACCCGCACCTCGAGTAGCCGCAACTGAGGCAGATGTCGCAGCCTTCCTGACGTGTCAGCGAGGCGGCGCCGCACTGCGGGCACTGGCCGAGCGCCGCCGCCGCACCACTCCCCGACGGTTCCCGCGCCCCGGCAGCCAGGCGGACCCGTCGGTCCGACGCCTCGGTGATCTGCCCTGCCTCGGCCGGCGCCAGGAAGCCTATCTCGATCAGGTGCCGCTCGATCACGCCGCCGATCGCGGCCAGCAGCGAAGGCACGTAGCGGCCCTCCATCCACTGGCCGCCGCGCGGATCGAACACCGCCTTCAGCTCCTCGACCACGAACGACACGTCGCCGCCGCGGCGGAACACCGCCGAGATCATGCGGGTGAGCGCCACGGTCCAGGCGTAGTGCTCCATATTCTTCGAATTGATGAAGATCTCGAACGGCCGGCGACGGCCGTCCTGCATCACGTCGTTGATGGTGATGTAGATCGCGTGGTCGCTGCCCGGCCATTTGATCTTGTAAGTCCGGCCCGGCAGGTCCTCCGGCCGGTCGAGCGGCTGGGCGATATAGACCACGCCGTCCTCGCGCGCCCGTTCGCGTGAAGGGGCGCGAACCAACGCCGGCACAGGGTACGCTTCGACTGGTTTGACCTCCAGGACCGCGCCGGTCACATCGTTCGGCCGATAAGTCGTGCAGCCCTTGCAGCCCTGCGCGTAGGCCTCTTCGTAGACGCCCTTGAAAGCCTCGAACGAGATGTCGCGCGGCAGGTTGATGGTCTTGGAGATCGAGCTGTCGACGAAATCCTGGGCGGCGGCCTGCATCGCGAGGTGATCGGCCGGCATGAGCGTCTGGGCATCGACGAAAACGTCCGGCGGCGGGGCTTCGTTTCCTTTTAGGTCGCGCCAGAGACGGAAGGCATGATCCTCCACGCTCTCCTCGCGCTTGGTGCCGTCGGGCTGCAGCACATGACGCACGTAGCCGAAGGCAAAGACCGGTTCTATGCCGGAGGAAACATTGTCGGCCAGTAGCGAGATGGTCCCGGTCGGAGCGATCGAGTTCAGCAGCGCGTTGCGGATGCCGTAACGTCCGATGGCGGCGCGGACGTCCTCGGGCAGCCCGCGGATCGTCTCGCCGGCCAGATACTTGGCGCGATTGTAGAGGTCGAAGCTGCCCTTCTCCGCGGCGATGTCGGCCGAGGCGAGATAGGAGAACCGCTGCACCGCGCCCAGCCACAGCCGCGTCAGCCGCACCGCTTCGGGCGAGCCGTAGCGGACGCCGCAAAAGATCAGCGCGTCAGCCAACCCTGTGACGCCAAGCCCGATGCGGCGCTTGGCCTTGGCTTCCTTCTCTTGGCTCGCGAGGGGAAAGCGCGAGACGTCGATCACGTTGTCGAGCATGCGGACGGCAACCGGCACCAGCTGCTCCAGCGCCGCCATGTCGAGACAGGCTTCGGACGTGAACGGGTCCTTCACCAGCGCCGCGAGGTTGATCGAGCCCAGCAGGCAGGCGCCGTACGGGGGCAACGGCTGCTCGCCGCATGGATTCGTAGCGTGGATCGATTCGCAGTAGTGGAGGTTGTTCCGTCGATTGACGCGGTCGATGAAGATCACGCCGGGTTCCGCCACGTCGTAGGTGGCGCGCATGATGCGCTCCCACAGCGCCTTCGCCTTCACCGTCTTGAAGGTCTTGCCGCCGAACACGAGGTTCCAGTCGGCATCGTCCTTGACCGCCTTCATGAAGGCATCGGTGACCAGCACCGAGACATTGAACATGCGCAGGCGTGCCGGATCGCGCTTGGCGTCGACGAAGGCTTCGATATCGGGATGGTCGCAGCGCAGCGTCGCCATCATCGCGCCACGGCGCGAGCCCGCGCTCATGATGGTGCGGCACATGGAGTCCCACACGTCCATGAACGACAGCGGCCCGGAGGCGTCCGCGCCGACCCCCTTCACCGGCGCGCCCTGCGGGCGCAGCGTCGAGAAGTCGTGCCCGATGCCGCCCCCCTGTTGCATGGTGAGCGCCGCTTCGCGCAGGTTCTCGAAGATGCCCGACATGTCGTCGGGGATCGTGCCCATCACGAAGCAATTGAAGAGGGTGACGGTGCGCCCGGTGCCGGCGCCGGCGATCACCCGCCCGGCCGGCAGGAACTTGAAGCCGGTCAACGCGTCGTGGAACCGCCCGGCCCAGAGATCGGGATCACGTTCAGATGCGGCCAGCGCCCGCGCCACGCGCCACCATGTGGCGTCGAGATCGGCGTCCGCCTGCCCGGCCGCGTCGCGGAAGCGATATTTCATGTCCCAGATTCGCTGGGAGACCGGCGCCCATTCCATCCCTCAAGCCTAGGCGTCGCCCCCTCTTATATCAACAGAAATGTTCCTTATTCGTTCCTATTCCTGACCCCTCGCCACCAAACGCCCCGTCGCGCCCTCGATGCGCTCGCGCAGCGTCGCCATGAAGGCGTCACGGGACAGGCCGGGCGGAATCGCCGGCAGAACCTCGACCTCGATGACGCCCGGCCGCTTGACGAAGCTGCGCCGCGGCCAGAACAGGCCCGAGTTCAGCGCCACCGGCACGACCGGTATGCCGAGCTGGCGATAAAGCGCGGCGGCGCCGACCTGATAGGGGCGCTGCGAACCGACCGCCGTGCGGGTGCCCTCAGGAAAGATCAGGATCGACCGGCCCTCCGCCACGACCGCCCTCGCCTGGCGCACCAGCCCGCGCAACGCCTTGGCACCATCGCCACGCTCGACCGAGATGTTGCCGGCCCGCGCCATGGCCCAGCCGACAATCGGGATCAGCAGCAGTTCGCGCTTCAGCACGATCGCCGCATCCGGGAACAGCCGGGCGAAGGCCAGGGTCTCCCAGGTCGACTGGTGCTTGCAGGCGATGATGACGGGCCCGGGCGGCAGATTCTCGAGACCGCCGAGACGGTGCGTCAGGCGGCAGGTCAGCCGCAGCCAGCCAAGGCAAAAGGCGATCCAGACATGCGACCAGGCCACCACTATTCGGCGCGGCATCAGCAGGATCGGCGCCCCGACCACGGCGATCACCGCCGTCCCCGCGTACCAGCCGACATTGAACAGCAGCGACCGTAGCCAAAGGCCGATCACGGAGATGTCCCGGTGACGATGCTGCAGTCGACGCGGCCTGGGTGGGTCATGAGGAGGGCGAAAGGAACCGGATTGCTTGTAAGGCCAGTTTTAGTGGCCTAACGTCCGCCCGCAAGCACATCCGGTGGGAACTTCCCGCTCAACATGCAAGTCATCTGTCCCAACTGCGGGGCACGCTACGCCGTCGATCCTGGGGCGATCGGTGCGGCCGGCCGCACCGTCCAGTGTATCCGCTGCAGCCATCGCTGGCTGGAGAAGCCCGAGGCACGGCCGGAGACGCCGGCCGAAACGGCAACTCCGGCGCGTACGGAGCCCGATATCGCGATCCGCCCCCAAATGCCCGGCGCGGACCAGCCCGTGCTTGACCGGCCGGCCGCCACCGGACGCCACCGGGGCCGTTGGCTGGCGGCCGCCACCATCCTAATCGTCGTGCTGGGAACCGCAGCCTATGCCTGGCGGGACCCGATCCGCGACCAGCTTCCGGCCGAGTGGCGTGTCCTGCTCACCATGGACACGATCCGAACGCTGTTCGCGGCACCCACGACCGCGGCGCGTCCAGGCCGGCAGGAGCAGGCGCGGCTCGAGATCGACCTGGCCGCCAGCAAGGTCGAACTGGCCGACGGACGCTATGTCGTGCAGGGCGAGGTCGTGAACACCGGCGGCGCGCCGGGGTCGACCAGCCTGCTGCGGCTGGTGTTCCGCAAGGACGACGCCGTGCTGGGCGAACGCGCCTATCCCCTGGTCGAAGGCCCGATCGCGCCTGGCGGCAGGGTCGGCTTTCGCCAGGCCCTAGACGACCCGCCGCCCGGCACTACCGACATCGTACCGGCCGTCGAATAGCGAGTCCGTCATGCCCAACCGTCCCACCGTTTCGATCCGCTTCTCCGCCGCGGAGATTGCCGCCCGCGTCGACGTCATGGCGGCGGATCTCGCGGCCAAGCTGCCGCGCGACACGCTCGTGGTCTCGGTGCTCAAGGGCAGTTTCGTGTTCGCCGCCGATCTCATCCGCGCATTGAGCGTGGCCGGCGCCGACTGGTCGATGGATTTCCTGACGCTGTCGAGCTACGGCTCGGGCACGGAAAGCAGCGGCAGCGTGCGGATCGTGCGCGATATCGTGGACGATGTCCGCGGGCGCGATGTGCTGCTGGTCGACGACATCCTGGAATCCGGCCTGACGCTCAGCTTCGCCAAGAAACTCCTTCAGGAACGCGGCGCGCGGCGCGTCTGGGTCTGCACCCTTCTCGACAAGCCGGCCAAGCGGCGCACCGAACTCGAGGCGGATTTCGTCGGCTTCCAGGCCGGCGACGAATTCCTCGTGGGATACGGCCTCGACTGGGCGCACCGCTTCCGCGGCCTGCCCTACATCGGGGTGGTGGAGAAGACGACCTGATCTTCCGGAGCGCGCCTGGCTTGCAACATCAGTAGGTTCGCAGCAGCCGGTCGATATACTCCAGCTCGTCCTTCGGCCGCTGCTGCTCGCCGGCGCGGCGACGCAGCTCGTCGAGGATCTCCCGGGTACGTTGCCGTTCGAGCTCCAGGGGAATCTTGTCGGTCCCGGTGTCGACCGCGTCGCCATAGTTGCCGTCCGAGCGCCCGAGCGGGTCGCGGTCTTCGCTGCGCCGCTCGCGCTCCTCGATCTCGGCGAGGTCCTGGCTGTTGCCCGGGCCGCGCTGGCGCATCTGTTCGGCGAGATCGCCCATGCCCTGCTGGAGATTGTCGAGGGCGCGGCGCTGCGCGCGCGACGCATCGCGCGGATCGCCGCGGCCAAGCGACTCCTCGGCCTCGCGCATGGAGCGCTCCGCTCGTCCCAGCGACTCGGGCATCGGCATGCCGTTCTCGTCGAGCCGCCGCATCAGGTCGCCGAGCTGGCGGCGCAGGCCTTCCTGCTGGCCGCGCTGCTGGTCTCCCCACTGGCCGTCACCGGGTTGACCCCGCCCCTGCCCAGGCTGGCCCTGGCCCGGCTGCTGGCCCTGTTGTCCCTGTTGGCCTTGCTGCCCCTGCTGGCCACGCTGTCCCTGCTGACCGCGTTGTCCCTGTTGCCCCTGCTGGCGGCCCTCGCGCTCGGACTCGCCCAGCAGCTGGTTCTGCCGCCGCGACAGCCTGTCGAGCTGGTTCATCATCTCGCGGCCCTGCTGACTGCCCTGGCCCTGCTGGCCGCGCTGCTGACCGGGCTGCCGCTGCTGCCCGGGCTGGGCCATCATCGGCGTGGCGTTCTCCATCATCTTGCGCAGCTCTTCGAGCAGACGCTTGGCTTCCTCACGCTGGCCGTTGCGCGCCATCTCGCGGATCCGGTCGAGCATCTTCTGCAGGTCGTCGCCGGTGATGGTGTTGTTCGGATCCATCTTCTCCGCCTGCTCCTGCATGCGGCGGCGTTCCTCGGGATCCTGCATCTTCTCGGCGAGCTCGCGTTGCCAGCGCGCCATCGCGTCATAGAGCTGCTGGATCAGGCGCTCGATCTCCTCGTCGCCGGCCTGGCGTTGCACGGCGTCGCGCAGTTCCTGGCGGGCCTGCTCGAGCGCCCGCTCGGCGTCCGACGTGGCGCCGCTCTCGAGGCGCATGGCGAGGTCCCACAGGAGCTTTTGCGTCTCGGTGATGTTCTCCTTGTCGCCGTTCTGCGCCAGCCGCGCCGCGCCGATGCGCAGGCCGAGCTGGACCACCGGGTCGCTGCGATAGCTCTCCGGCCTGACCTGGATCATGCGCATGCCATCGGCGACGTCGGCGCGATAGGCCTTGGAGTCGCGCGTCAGCGCCTTGCGCAGGATGATCAGCGCCCGTGCCGTCGGATCGTTGAAGACCCGCTCGGGCAGCAGGAAGGTTTCGACCGAACTGCGGCCCTTCTGGCCAAGGGCGTCTGACGCGAACAGCATGACCGTGACCTTGAGGCCGGCCCACGGATGGCTGGTCAGGTCGCGCACGAACGTATCCGAGATCTTCTTGGTATTGCCCGCGACGGGCAGGTCGAAGCGCATGACCTCGGGCTCGGCGTCGTCACTCAGTGCATCGTCGCCCAGCACGCTGCCGTGCAGCCTGATCTGAAGCTGGACGCCGGTGACGCCGAAATCGTCGCCGGCGATGTACTCGATCTTGGTCGACCACTTGTCGACGCCGATCGGGCGGGAGAAATCGATGGTCGGCGGCAGGTCGGGAATGACGTGCAGCTTCCACCGCGCCTGCTCGTCGCCGCGCGCCTGCAAGGCGATCTGCTTGCCTTCGGTGATGACCTGCTCGATCTGATACTTGCCCTTGCCGACCGTGGCGAACTCCGCGGCCTTGCCATCGATCGCTAGCTGCGGCGGCTTGCGGCCGCGCACGTCGTCGACAAATCCCGCGAGCTTGCTGCCGACCGGCACGCGCAGGAGTTTGTCGCGGTCGTGGACATCGAGATAGATCGGCGGCTTGCCGGTGTAGGCCGGCGGCGCGATCCAGAGGTTGGCGACCACCGGCGGCGGCGGCGGAAACGCCGGCGTGAAGGCCGCCGCCATGCGATCGCCGCGCCAACCGCCGGCGCTCGCGATCGCCACCACCAGCAGAAGCACCGGCGCGAGCCGCAGCGCCCAACCATCGAGGGCGGCGAGGCCGGGATGGGCGGGCTTGTTGCCGAGGGCCGCCAGACGGGCGGCTTCGCGGCGGCGGTGAGCGTCCCACAAGGCGGCCGCCATCGGGTCGCCCTCGCCGGCGGCGAGGCGGTCCTGCACGGCGACCAGCGGCCTATGCGGCACGCCGCTGTCGCGCTCGAGGCGGCGGACGGCGGCCTCCCGTGCCGGCCAGGCGAAATCGCGCAGGCGCCACCAGGTCAGGCCGGCCAATGCCAACGCAAGAACAGCCAGCAGTCCGGTATGAATCCAGGGATCGAGGCCGGCAAACAGGTCGAGATGGGCGCCGGCCACGAACAGGGCAGCGAAGCCCAGCACGGGCACCAGCCGCGGCCACAGGCCCTCCCAGGCGAGCACCGCCCATGCCACGCCGATCTTGCGGCTAAGGCCGGGCGCTTCGATCGTCGGGGTCTGGCTGGCGTCCATCGCCGTCCTTTCCTTCAAGCCCTGGCCCAACAACACTCTTGGCTCTAGGCCTTCACCGGCTCCATCCAGGGCGGAAACCGCTCGGCCTGGAGCATCTCGTCGATCGTCGGTCTGGGCCGAACAACCGCAAATCGCGTGCCATCGACCATCACTTCCGGCACCAGGGGGCGGCTGTTGTAGGTCGACGCCATGACCGCCCCATAGGCGCCTGCCGAGCGTATCATGACGAGGTCGCCGGCAGCCAGCACCGGCAAATCACGGTTCTGTGCCAGAAAATCGCCCGATTCACAGATCGGTCCGACAATGTCGCAACGGATCGTGGCGGCATCGGGGCGGCTCTCGCGCACCGGCAGGATTTCATGCCAGGCCTCGTAGAGGGTCGGCCGGATGAGATCGTTCATGGCCGCGTCGACGATGACAAAGGTCTTTGCCGCACCGGGCTTCACGAGAATGACCTCACTCACCAGCACGCCGGCCTCGCCGACCAGACGTCGGCCGGGTTCGAAAGTGAGCTCGCACCCGAGACCTTGGGTCTCGTGGGCCACCATCGCCAGGAAGTCGGCGATCGAGGGCGGCTTCTCGTCGGCGTAAACAATCCCCAGGCCGCCGCCGATATCGAACCGATCGATGCGATGGCCGTCGGCGCGCAGCTGCCCGATCAGTTCGCGCACCCGCACGATGGCACTGCGGTACGGATCGAGTGAGGTCAGTTGCGAGCCGATGTGCATGGCCACGCCGACGACGTCGAGATTGGGCAGACGGCCGGCCAGTGCGAAAGCGTCGCGCGCGAGATCGATGTCGATGCCGAACTTGTTCTCCTTGCGCCCGGTCGTGATCTTGGCGTGCGTGCCGGCATCGACGTCGGGATTGACGCGGATCGTGATGGCGGCCCTCACGCCGAGCTGGCCGGCGACGGCATTCAGCGTTTCGAGTTCGGCCGTGCTCTCGACGTTGATCTGGCCGACCTTCGCCTGAAGCGCCTCGATGAGTTCAGAGGCCTTCTTGCCGACACCCGAATAGACGATGCGCGCGGCAGGAATGCCGGCTGCCAGCGCGCGACGCATCTCGCCCACCGACACGATGTCGGCGCCGGCGCCCATGTCGCCGAACAGCCGGACGACGGCCAGATTGCTGTTGGCCTTCATGGCATAGCAGACGCTGGCGTTCGTGCCCTTCAGGCCACCGGCGAATTCGCGCCACGCCGCGCGCAACGCGCCGGCCGAGTAACAGTAGAAGGGCGTGCCGACCTGCGTCGCGATGGTGGCCAGCGCCGTGTCCTCGGCATGCATCTGGCCGTTCTTGTAGACGAAGAAGCTCATCGGCCGCGTCCCCTCTTGGCGAGGAATCGCCGCCGCGCTTCCCTGACCGCCCGCGCGACATTGGCCGGTGCCGTGCCGCCCAGGCTCTTGCGCGCGTTGACCGAAGCCTCGACCGTCAGCACGCGATAGACGCTGCGGTCGATCCGCGGCTCGACCGCCCGCATGTCGGCCAGCGACAGGGCATCGAGATCGACGCGCCGCTCTGCCGCCTTCGCCACCAGCGTGCCGGTCACGTGATGGGCCTGGCGGAACGGCAGGCCAACCTTGCGCACCAGCCAGTCGGCCAGGTCGGTGGCCACCGAATAGTCGGCCGCCGCGACGGCCCGCATGCGGGCCGGATTGGCCTTCAGGTCGCGCACCATGCCGGTCATCGCGGCAATGCCCAGTTCCAGCGAGTCCGCGGCGTCGAACAGCGGCTCCTTATCCTCCTGCATGTCCTTCTGGTAGGTGAGCGGCAGCCCCTTCAGGATGGTGCACAGCGCGACAAAGGCGCCGACGATGCGGCCGGTCTTGGCGCGCGTCAGTTCGGCGGCATCGGGGTTGCGCTTCTGCGGCATGATCGAGCTGCCGGTGGTGAAGGCATCGGACAGTGCAATGAAGCGGAACGGCGCCGAGCACCAGATCACGATCTCCTCGGCCAGCCGCGACAGGTGCACGGCGGCCAACGAGGCGGCGGCCACGAACTCCACGACATAGTCGCGGTCGGACACGGCATCGAGCGAGTTGGCCATCGGCCGGTCGAAATGCAGCGCCCGGGCGGTGCGTCTGGGATCGATCGGGTGCGGCGAGCCGGCCAGCGCCGCGGCGCCCAGCGGCGACTCGTTCAGGCGGGCGCGACAGTCGGCCAGGCGACTGCGGTCCCGCCCGAACATTTCGACGTATGCCAAAAGGTGGTGGCCGAAAGTGATCGGCTGTGCCGTCTGAAGGTGTGTGAAGCCCGGCATGATGGTCGCGGTATGCTCCTCGGCGCGATCGATCAGGGCGGCCTGGAGCTCGCGCAGCATCGGCTCCAGGCGGTCGATCGTATCGCGCACCCAGAGGCGGACGTCGAGCGCCACCTGGTCGTTGCGCGAACGCGCGGTGTGCAGCCGGCCGGCTGCCGGGCCGATCAGCTCGGCCAGCCGCGACTCGACGTTCATGTGGATATCCTCGAGCCGGGTCGAGAACCGGAAGCGGCCGGCCTCGATCTCGGCCCGCACTTTGGCCAGGCCGCGTTTGATCGCGCGGCCGTCCTTGGCCGTGA
This sequence comes from Reyranella sp., assembly GCA_019745575.1. Lineage (GTDB taxonomy): Bacteria > Pseudomonadota > Alphaproteobacteria > Reyranellales > Reyranellaceae > Reyranella. The sequence continues at coordinate 23,559 of JAIETA010000077.1, forward strand.
GGATGCCCTGTGCCACCAGCATGTCGCAGTGCGCGAGCGAGCCCGCGATGTCCTGCGCATAAAGCCGCCGGTCGAAACCGATGGAGGCGTTGATGCGCTCCATGATTTCCGCCGGGCCGAGCTTGTACCGGCCGCCCCACATGGTGTTGGAGCGGCGCTTCGGCGCTCGCGCAGTCGTGTTCTTTCGTGCCATGAATTCGAACCATTGATCCTGTAGGAACGCGGCTTATGGCATATCCTGCCCTCAATTTCCTCCCCGGCCGGAGGTACATTCTTTCGGGTGCCCTGGCAGCATTCGCGCTACCCGCACGCGCCGCGGGCGCAATGGAGCGGTTCAAGAAGGCCGAGACACCCAGGGCCCTGCCCGATATCGAATTCCAGGATGCCAACGACAAGCCGCTGCGCCTCGCGCAGTTCCGCGGCAAGGCCCTGCTGATCAACTTCTGGGCGACATGGTGCGTGCCCTGCGTCAAGGAGATGCCGAGCCTCGACCGGCTGCAGGCGGCCTTTCCCAAGGACAAGTTCCTCGTACTGCCGCTCTCGATCGACAGCACGACGCGACCCAAGGTCGCGCCGTTCTACAAGGACAAGAAGCTCGCCCATCTCGGCATCTACTTCGACAAGGGCCGCAAGGCCATGCAAGGCCTCGACGTGGCGCTGCTGCCGACTTCGATCCTGGTCGACGCGGCGGGCCGCGAACTGGGCCGCCTGGAAGGCGACGCCGACTGGGACATGCCCGAAGGCATTGCCCTGATGAAAGCCGCCATCGCCAGCCAAAGCTAAGAGAGACCACGCCCATGCCGGGACCGCTCGTTGCCATCACCGGCGCCAGCTCGGGCATCGGACTGGCGCTCGCCCGGGCCTTTGCCCGTGAGGGCAACGCCCTCGTGCTGATCGCCCGACACATGCCGCCAGCCGCCGACCTGCCAGCTGAGCGCACGATCTACGCCGAGGCCGATGTCGCGGACTATAAGGCGCTCGAACGCGCCATCCGCAGCGCCGAGGCGCGGTTCGGCAAGACTGCTTGCCTGATCAACAATGCGGGCATGGCCGACGCTCGGCCCTTCCCCGCAGTACCGCCCGAGGACTTTGCCCGCGAGATCGACGTCAACCTGAAGGGCGTTCTGAACGGCACAAAAGTGGTGATCGGCGATGTGGCCGCGGCCAAGCGCGGCACCATCATCAACATCAGCTCGATCAGCGACCGCAAGACCAGCCCGGTGGCCGTGGGCTACACGGCATCGAAATATGCCGTGCGCGCCGCCGGCGAATCGCTGCGCGAGGCCGTCGGCATGGACGGCGTGCGCGTGGTCAACGTGGCGCCGGCCTACATCAAGACCAACATCCATCAGGGGATGGGAATCAGTTTCGAGGAGTACTGCCGGATCCTCGGCAATCCCGACTTCCTGTCGGCCGACGAGTTGGCCGAGATCGTACTCTACTGCTGGAAGCTGCCGCCCACGATCTGCATCAGGGACATCGTCGTGGCGCCAACGCGCTCGGGGTTCTGAAAAGTCAGTTACCGACTTCGCAATGCTTGTTCATTTCCTTGCACACGCGCATGACGGCCCCCACCACCAGCGACGAGGTCGGCCCCTCGCCCGGCCCGGCATGGCCGGCGATCATGAGCTGGGAGACGTCGTCGTTGAACGCCACGACGTTCAAGGTGGCCGTGCGGTCGCCCTGGGCGATCTGCAGGCGGCGCACCGCAGGATCCTGCATCAGGATGTGCACCGCCGTATTCCTGCGGGCAGCCTCGAGTGCGGTTGAGAAGACCTTGTCGGCGGGGGCGTCCAGGATGACGGTGGCGAAGTCGTAGCCCGGCCGGCCGCCCTGCTGGCCCTCCGTCATCTGATGGATGCGGCCGAGTGCCTTGCGGGCAACGAACACCCATTGGGCTTCCGCTGCCTCGAAGGGGACGGCCGCAAGCGCGAGCCCGCCCACGACCGCCATCGACGTCAACCGACCAAACAAACCCGGCATGACCTGACCTCCCTGGAGGCCGACATTTTACGCAAGTGTCGCCAGAGAAGAAGCCGAGAATGGCGCCAGCTCGGCAAACCGGCCGTCGCGCACCTTGGCCGCCCAATGGGCATCGGCCAGCAGCGCGCGGCCAACCGCCACGAGATCGAATTCGCCGCGCTCCAGACGTCCCTCGAGTTCGTCCAGTTCGCCGACCTCCGAGGTCTCGCGCGTGTGGAAGGTCTGCACGAAGTCCGCGCCCTTGAGGCCGACCGATCCGACCGTGATGGTGGGCTTGCCCGTGAGCTTCTTCGTCCAGCCCGCAAGGTTGAGGTTGGAGCCCTCGAACTCGGGCTCCCAGAAGCGACGCGTCGAGCAGTGGAAGATGTCGGTACCGGCATCGGCCAGCGGCTCCAGGAAGCGCGCCAGCGCATCGGGCGTCGGCGCCAGGCGGGCATTGAAGTCCTGCTGTTTCCACTGCGAGAAGCGCAGGATGATCGGATAGGCCTCGCCGACGCGGGCGCGAATGGCGCGCACGATCTCGGCCGCGAAGCGGGTGCGCTGCACGAAATCGCCGCCCCACAGGTCGTCGCGCCGGTTGGCGCCCTCCCAGAAGAACTGATCGATCAAGTAGCCGTGCGCACCATGGATTTCCACCGCATCGAAGCCGATCTCCTGAGCCGCGGCAGCCGCGCGGGCGAAGGCATCGATGGTGTCGGCAATGTCGGCCTCGCTCATCGGCTGGCCGACCGGCTTGCCCGACGCCGCAAGCCCCGAGGGCCCGTCGGATGGCGCTTCGGGATGGGGTCCGGTGCCGGGCTTGCGCATCATGCCCTGGTGCCAGAGCTGCGGAGCGATCTTGCCGCCCGCCGCATGCACTTCCTCGACCACACGACGCCATCCGGCGAGGCTCGCAGGCGCGTGGAAGTTGGGAACGTTGACGTCGTTGGTGGCCGCCGGCCGATCAACCGTCGTGCCCTCGGTGACGATGAGGCCGAGCCCGCCTTCGGCGCGTCGCCGATAGTAGGCCGCCACATCGGAGCCCGGCACGCTGCCCGGACTCCTGGAACGGGTCATCGGCGCCATCACCAGCCGGTTGGCCAGCGACAGCGACTTGCAGTCGAATGGGCGAAAGAGCGAGCTGGTCAGGGTCGTGGCTCAGCGCGTGGGCACCGGGCGTTCGCCCGAATAGTCGTAGAAGCCGCGCTTGACCTTGCGGCCGATCCAGCCGGCCTCGACGTACTTCACCAGGAGCGGACAGGGACGGTATTTCGAGTCGGCCAGCCCCTCGTGCAGCACCTGCATGACCGACAGGCAGGTGTCGAGGCCGATGAAGTCGGCGAGTTCGAGCGGGCCCATCGGATGGTTGGCGCCGAGCTTCATGCCGGTGTCGATCGCCTCGACGTTGCCGACGCCCTCATAGAGGGCATAGACGGCCTCGTTGATCATGGGCAGCAGGATGCGGTTGACGATGAAGGCCGGGAAATCCTCGGCGTTGACCGGCTTCTTCTCCAGCTTGACGACGACCTCGCGTACCGTGCGGAAGGTCTCCTCCTCGGTGGCGATGCCGCGGATCAGCTCGACCAGCCCCATCATCGGTACGGGGTTCATGAAATGCATGCCCATGAACTTGCCCGGCCGGTCGGTCACCGAGGCCAGGCGAGTCACCGAGATCGACGAGGTGTTGGTGGCGAGCAGCACGTTGGGCGGCAGGTCGACGCAGACCTTCTTGAAGATGTCGCGCTTGACCGCCTCGTTCTCGGTCGCCGCCTCGACGATCAGATCGCAGTCCGCGAACGGCTTGTAGTCGAGCGCCGTCGAGATGCGCTTGAGGGCGGCATCCTTGTCTTCGGGCCGGATCATGCCGCGGCCGATCTGCCGGTCCATGTTGCGGTTGATGGCATCGAGGCCCTTGTCGAGATGCGCCTGGTCGACATCGGCCAGCCGGATGTCGAAGCCTTTCAGCGCGCAGACATGGGCGATGCCGCTGCCCATCTGGCCGGCACCGATGACGCCGATGCGCTTGATCATGATGGGTACTCCCAATTTCCCGCAGGGCGGGCGAACTACTTCTTCTCGACTGCGGCAGTCAGCTCAGGAACGATCTGGAACAGATCGCCGACGATGCCGTAGTCGGCCACCTGGAAAATCGGCGCTTCCTCGTCCTTGTTGATCGCCACAATGGTCTTGCTGTCCTTCATGCCGGCGAGATGCTGGATCGCGCCCGAGATGCCGATGGCGATGTACAGGTCCGGAGCGACCACCTTGCCGGTCTGGCCGACCTGGTAGTCGTTTGGCACGTAGCCGGCGTCGACCGCGGCCCGGCTGGCGCCCAGGCCGGCGCCGAGTTTATCGGCCAGTGTCTCGAGCATCTTGAAATTCTCGCCGCTTTGCAGACCGCGGCCACCCGATACAACGATCTTGGCGCTCGTGAGTTCCGGCCGTTCGCTCTTGGAGAGTTCGGCGCCCGCGAACGACGACATCCCGCTGGCCGCCGCCCCGGCGGTCTGCTCGATCGGCGCCGAACCGCCGTTGGCGCTGGCCTTGAAGTTGGTCGGGCGGATGGTCACGACCTTGATCTTGTCGCTCGACTGCACGGTCGCCATGGCGTTGCCGGCATAGATCGGCCGCACGAACGTGTCGGGCGAGACGACCTGAATGGCCTCGGAAACCTGCGCCACGTCGAGCAGGGCCGCGACGCGCGGGGCGATGTTCTTGCCGACAGAGTCGGCTGCCATCACGATGTGGCTGTAGTTCGGCGCCAACTTGACCACGAGCGGCGCGATGTCCTCGGCCAGCCAGTTGGCGTAGGCCGCGTCCTCGACCTGCAGGACCTTGGCCACGCCCTGGATTGCAGCGGCCGACTTGGCGGCGTCGCCGGCATTGCTGCCGGCCACCAGCACGTGCACGTCGGGGCCCATCTGGGCGGCGGCTGCAACGGCGTTGGAGACGTTGGCGCGGACGGTCTTGCCGTCGTGCGCGGCGACAACGAGGATAGCCATGGTCAGATCACTCCCGCTTCGTTGCGCAGCTTGTCGACCAGCTCGGCGACCGTCTTCACCTTGATGCCGGCCTTGCGCTTGGGCGGCTCCTCGACCTTGAGCGTCTTGAGACGCGGCGCGATGTCGACACCCAGCGCGTCCGGCGCCAGCGTCTCGATCGGCTTCTTCTTGGCCTTCATGATGTTGGGCAGCGAGGCGTAGCGCGGCTCGTTGAGGCGCAGGTCGGTGG
>JAIETA010000235.1 GCA_019745575.1 Reyranella sp.
CTTGCGCATATCTGCCTCCAATACGGAGGCCACTCTCTCAACTTATCCGCGGTCCGAAAACCCGGGGGCAGGTCAGGTGCCCAGGGCCAGCTCCTCGGCGCATTTGGCGCGCGGGCCGGTTTCCGGTGTGTCGGCGTTGGCCAGTCGCACGGGCGTCGGAAAACCTTCGATCGGCATGTCGTAGGTGTCGCCCCAAAATGGAGAGGGGCGAGCACCCGCAGCAGCGGCCCGGCTGTTTCCGCCGATACCGCGCGAGGGACGAGGAGCATCACGCCGGCCAGGAGGGGGCGCAGCCAGCGCACGCGATGTCATGGGCGGCAATCGCGGCGTCGCGAAGGCGCCGACGTGCCAGCCCTGCGGGCACTCGATCACCGGATCGTGATCGCGGACGCCGCTCAGAAAGTTGACGTTTCAGCAGGTGCGGGCCTATGTTTTTGGCAGGCTGGCGGGATTGCGCCGGCCTTTTTCGTTTGTATCCGGCAAGACCTGCCCGCGCCCTCTGGAGTCCGCGAGAGGGGCCGCGGGTCCGCGCATAGCGCTCGGTGCAGCCGCCCCAGGTCCTGACCTGGGGAGAGACACAATCCACATCAGCCTAAAAGGCCAAATCAGCCCCAAGGGCTTCGTGCCGGCCGAGCCGGCGCCAACCGGGAAAAGAGCCACGCGTCGAACCGTGGACAGGCAATCGTGCGCCGGATCGGGAGACGGATCCGGGCACACATACGGGCCCAACACTCCCGCGTTTCAGGTGGGCCTCAGGAGCCGGGGAAAACCCCGGATTTATGGGCTTTCCGGCGGTTGGAGAGCCAGATGTCTGTCGGCGGGTTTGGGCCAGATTTGAAAAGTTGGGCCCACGGCGACAGCGGCAGGAGGAGTGTGGTTACAGGGTCTGCACGGCCCGGCGGGCGATGTCCTCGCCCCATTCCTGCAGGAAGTGGCCGCCGTCGGCGATCTCCATCGGCGGCGGGCAGCCGCGGATGTGGCCGTGGAGCGCGCCCATCACCGGCGGCCCGAGCACAGGGTCCTTCATGCCGATCGCCATTAGGCTCCTGCCGGCCCAGCGGGTGCGCCAGAACTGGCGGGCCTCGCGCGACAGCGCGGCGCCGGGGGCGTCGGGCCGGTCGGGCACCAGGTTGGGGAAGCGCCGCACGCCCGCCTTGTAGGTGGCGTCGGGATAGGGGGCGTCGTAGGCCGCCGCCTCGGCGGGCACGAGGTGCGGACAGGCGCGCTGCATCAGCTTGCCGATCGCCATGTCGGGGTTCTTGTTGGAGAAGGCGCGCCAGGCGAGGAAGCCTTCGCCCAGCGCCTCGTCGCCGGTCCCGAGCGTGGTGTTCATGACCAGCAGCGAGGCATAGCGCTCGGGGGCGGCCATCGGCAGGGTGAGGCCGATCAGGCCGCCCCAGTCCTGGACCACCAGGACGATGTTCCTGAGGTCGAGGCCTTCGACGAAGGCCAGCAGGGCCTCGCGATGGAAGTCGAAGGTGTAGACCGCGTCGTCGACAGGCTTGTCGGACCGGCCGAAACCCAGGAAATCGGGCGCCACGACGCGGTGGCCGGCCGCGGCCAGGATCGGGATCATGCGGCGGTAGAGGTAGCTCCAGGTCGGCTGTCCGTGCAGGCAAAGCCAGGTCTTTGCCCCGTCCCGCGGACCCTCGTCGACGTAGTGCAGGCGGAGCCCGTCGGGACGCTCGACATAGCGCGGCGGGTGGGGCCATCCGGCGAGCGCCGCGAAGCGCCGATCCGGCGTGCGCAGGGCGTCGATCAATGGTGTATCCTCCCGGACATGAATGCCCCGACCAAACCCGTCGCACCGCCAGCCAAATCGGCGGATCCGCGGGCCGCGCGCCTGGCCGCCGCTTTGCGCGAAAACCTCAAGCGGCGCAAGGCCCAGGCCCGCGCCAAGGCGCCGGTCGAGGCGGCCCCGGACGAGGAGTCAGGTTGAGCCGGAGGGTCCGCTCGTCTAGAAGCCCTCTCTACCCTCTGGAAACAAAGAATGGCCATCCTTTCCGACCGCTGGATCCGCCGCATGGCTGAGGAGAAGGGCATGATCGAGCCCTTCGTCGACGCCCAGAAGCGCGAAGGCGTCATCTCCTACGGCCTGTCGTCGTACGGCTACGACGCGCGCGTCGGCACCGACTTCAAGATCTTCACCAACGTCAATTCCGCGGTGGTCGACCCCAAGAGCTTCGACCAGAACAGCTTCGTCGACCGCAACACCGACGTCTGCGTCATTCCGCCGAACTCGTTCGCCCTCGCGCGCACGGTGGAGTACTTCCGCATCCCGCGCGACGTGCTGGTGATCTGCGTCGGCAAGTCGACCTATGCACGCTGCGGCATCATCGTGAACGTGACGCCGCTGGAGCCGGAGTGGGAGGGCCACGTGACGCTGGAATTCTCCAACACGACGCCGCTGCCCGCCCGCATCTACGCCAACGAGGGCGCCTGCCAGTTCCTCTTCCTCCAGGGCAACGAACCCTGCGAGGTCTCCTACCGCGACAAGGCCGGCAAATACCAAGGCCAGCGCGGCGTCACCCTGCCCAAAATCTAATTGGCCAAGATCTGAGGAGTCCCCCTCTCATGGATCGCATTCGCATCAAGGGAGGTCGCCAGCTCAAGGGCGACATCCGCATCTCCGGGGCCAAGAACGCGGCGTTGCCGCTGATGGTGTCGGCGATGCTGAGCGACAGGCCGCTCACCCTGCACAACGTGCCGCGGCTTGCCGACATCACGACCATGATCCAGCTCCTGACCCAGCATGGCGTCGAGGTCTCGGCCGTCGCCGGCGAGAACGGTCATGCACACGGCACGACGCTGGTGCTGAAGGCGGGCAAGATCACGTCGACCACGGCGCCCTACGACATCGTGCGCAAGATGCGCGCCTCCGTGCTGGTCCTCGGCGTGCTTCTGGCGCGCGAGGGCCAGGCGAAGGTCTCGCTGCCTGGCGGCTGCGCCATCGGCGCCCGGCCGGTCGATCTCCACATCGCCGGTCTCCGGGCGATGGGCGCCGAGATCGACATCGACGGCGGCTATCTGGTCGCGCGGGCACCCAAGGGCCTCAGGGGCGCACGCTATACCTTCCCCAAAGTGTCGGTTGGCGCGACCGAGAATCTGATGATTGCGGCGGCTCTCGCCAAGGGGACGACCGTTCTCGACAACGCCGCGCGCGAGCCCGAGATCACCAACCTCGCCGAATGCCTCGCGGCGATGGGCGTCACGGTGGGTGGCATCGGCACGGAGACCCTCACCATCGAAGGCGGGGGCGCGCTGAAGGCGGCGACGCACAGCGTCATTCCAGACCGCATCGAAACCGGCACCTACGCCATGGCGGTGGCCATGACGGCGGGCGATGTCGAGCTTGTCGGCGGCCGTCTCGATCTGATCGAAACGGCGGCCCAGACCCTGCGCTCGGCCGGCGTCACGCTCGAGAGCACCGCGAGAGGCCTGCGCGTGCAGCGCACCAACGGCGCCCTGCACGGCGTCGACGTGATGACCGAACCGTATCCCGGCTTTCCCACGGATCTGCAGGCGCAGATGATGGCCCTGATGACGCGTGCCGAGGGCGCCTCGATGATCACCGAAACGATCTTCGAGAGCCGCTTCATGCATGTGCCCGAACTGGCGCGCATGGGCGCCAACGTCACCATTCATCACGAGTCGGCGCTGGTGCGCGGCGTGCCGAAGCTGCGCGGCGCCGACGTGATGGCGACCGACCTGCGCGCTTCGGTGTCGCTGGCCATCGCCGGCCTCGTCGCCGAGGGCGACACGACGCTGCACCGCGTCTACCACCTCGACCGCGGCTTCGAGCGGCTCGAGGAGAAGCTCGCCGCCTGCGGCGCCGACATCGAACGATTGAAGGGTTGAGCGGGGAATGGCCAGGCTGAAACTCTCGGCGCTCGACGCCGACGACCTCGGCGTGATCTCCGCCGCCGTCCAGGATGCTCTCGTGGCCGTGCGCGACTGCGCCTATTTCAAGGACGAGAAGCGTTTCGTGCTGCTGCTGAACCGCTTCCAGTGGGAGGCCGATCCCAGCATCGACTCGGCCTACTCGCGCACCCATTCCGCTCTCGTCTTCAACGAGGTGACGGCGGTCCGTCATCACAACATCCCGCTGGGCGACCCCGACCGGATGCTGGAGTTGCTGGCCATCGCCCGGGAAAACGACCGTTCAGTCACCCTGCGGTTCGCCGCCGACCGCGCCATCCGGCTGGAAATCGGCCGGCTCGCGTGCCATTTGGGGGATGTGGGCGAACCTTGGCCCACCCCCTGGAAGCCCGCCCACCCCGTCGAATAGCCCTTCTTCACGATTTGGAGGGCCTTGACGAGCGGCGGGCGCTCTCTGTTGGAGCCAACGGTCGTGTCGAGCGGAAGCCGCGAAAAGCCGATGAACGAGAAACTGATCCTGGCGATCCCCAAGGGGCGCATCCTCAAGGAGGCGGCGCCTCTGTTCGCGCGCGCCGGCATCGAGCCGGAAGCAGCCTTCGCCGACGCCGACTCGCGGCTGCTGCGCTTTACCACCAACCACGCCGACCTCGACATCATCCGGGTGCGCTCGTTCGACGTGGCGACCTTCGTTGCCTTCGGGGCGGCCCATCTCGGCATCGCCGGCGCCGACGTGCTGATGGAATTCGACTATCCCGAGATCTACGCGCCGATCGACCTCGGCATCGGCCGGTGCCGCCTGGCCGTCGCCGAGCCCGCCGAGATGGCAGGCAACGACGATCCGCGCCGCTGGAGCCACGTCCGTATCGCCACGAAGTACCCCGAGGTGACGCGCCGGCACTTTGCCGCGCGCGGCGTGCAGGCCGAGTGCGTCAAGCTGTCGGGCGCCATGGAGCTGGCGCCGGCACTGGGCCTCAGCCATCGTATCGTCGATCTGGTCGATTCGGGCCGCACCCTTCGCGAGAACGGCCTGGTCGAGATCGAACACATCGCCGACGTCACCTCACGCTTCGTCGTCAACCGCGCCGCGCTCAAGACCCAGCCCGAGCGCATCGGCCGCTGGATCGACCGGTTCCGCGAGGTCGCTCTTGCCGCCTGACAAGGAGCAGCCGCTCCGACTTGACGCCTCGACGCCGGGTTTCGAGCCGGCGTTCGCAGCCTTCCTCGCGCGCAACCGCGACAGCGACCCGAACGTCGACCGCGTCGTGGCCGACATCGTGGCCGACGTGCGCCGCCGCGGCGATGCGGCGCTGGTCGACTATACGCGCCGGTTCGACCGCTTCGACACCGATGCCACAGGCCTTCGCGTCACGGAGGCCGAGCAGCAGGCGGCCGCCGCCACGGTACCGGCGGCGCAGCGCGAGGCGCTGGTCTTTGCGGCCCGGCGCATCGAGGCCTTCCACCGCGCGCTGCTGCCGGCCGATGTCGACTTCACGGATCAGACGGGCACGCGGCTCGGCGCCCGCTACCGGCCGATCGATGCCGTCGGTGTCTATGTGCCGGGCGGCACGGCGGCGTATCCGTCGTCCGTCCTGATGAACATCGTGCCGGCCAAGGTGGCGGGCGTCGGGCGCATCGCGATGGCCGTGCCGACGCCGGGCGGCGTGCTCAACCCGCTGGTCATGCTGGCCGCCGGGATTGCCGGCGCCGACGAGATCTGGCGCATTGGCGGCGCCCAGGCCGTCGCGGCGCTGGCCTACGGCACGGAGACCGTTCGGCCGGTCGACAAGATCACGGGACCGGGCAACGCCTATGTCGCCGCCGCCAAGCGCTGCGTCTTCGGCCAGGTCGGCATCGACCTGATCGCAGGCCCGTCGGAGATCCTGGTGGTGGCCGATGCGGCCAACGACCCGGCATGGATCGCCGCCGACCTGCTGTCGCAGGCCGAGCACGACGCCTCGTCGCAGTCGGTGCTGATCACCGATGATCGCGCCTTCGCCGATGCGGTGGCGGACGTCATCGAAAGAGAGCTCCGGAGCATGGCGCGCGCCGATATCGCCGCGGCGAGCTGGCGGCGCAACGGCGCCATCATCCTGGTGCCCGATCTTTCGGGCTGCGCGCCGATCATCGACCGGATCGCGGCGGAGCACGTCGAGCTGGCGCTCGAGATGGCGGCTGCCGATGCCCTGTCGCACAAGATCCGCCACGCCGGCGCGATCTTCCTCGGCCGGCACACGCCGGAGGCGATCGGCGACTATGTTGCCGGCACCAACCATGTGCTGCCGACGTCGCGCGCCGCCCGCTTCTCGGGCGGCCTCGGCGTTGCGGACTTCCTCAAGCGCACCTCGCTGGTCGCCTGCTCGCCCGAGGCGCTGGCCGTCCTGGGACCGGCAGCGCTGGCGCTGGCCGACGCCGAGGGGCTGACGGCGCACGGCCGGTCGATCTCGATCCGGCTGAACCGCCGCGGCTGAGTCCGACCATGCCGAAATCGCGCCGCATCGTCGACATCGTGCTGGACGAGCAGTCGGTCGCGCGACGCTCGCCCGAGGTCGAGCACGAGCGCGCCGTGGCGATGTTCGACCTCATCGAGCAGAACGACTTTCGTCTGGTCGGCGGCGTCCCGGGGCCCTACCGGCTCAGGGTCGGCATCTTCGAGCAGCGGCTCGTGTTCGACGTGCGCGACGGCGAGGACGAGAAGCTGCGCGACATCGTGCTGTCGCTCACCCCCTTCCGCAAGGTCGTGAAGGACTACTTCCTGATCTGCGAGAGCTATTACGCCGCCATCAAGAAGCTCGGCCCGTCGCAGATCGAAGCGCTCGACATGGGGCGGCGCGGCCTGCACAACGAGGGATCGGACCTGCTGCGCGAGCGCCTCGCCGGCAAGATCGAGGTCGATCACGACACCGCGCGGCGGCTGTTCACCTTGATCTGCGCCCTTCACATCAAATCGTGAGGGTGAAGCAGGCGATGCCCGGGATGCCGTCGAGCCTGCTCTTTGCCTGCAGCGAGAATTCCGTGCGCTCGCCGATGGCCGAAGCGCTGGCCAAGCGGCTCTACGGCCAGGCGGTGTACATCGACTCGGTCGGGGTGCGGGCGCGCGAGGTCGACGGCTTCGCTGTCTCCGCGCTGGACGAACTCGGCATCGATGTCCACCGGCATCACGCCAAGACCTTCGACGACGTCGACCCCAGCTCGTTCGATCGCATCGTCACGCTGTCGCCGGAGGCGCATCATCGGGCGCTGGAATTCACCCGCGGTACGGCCGCCGAGGTCGAATACTGGCCGATGACCGATCCCAGTGCCGTCGAAGGCACGCGCGAGGCGAGGCTCGACGCCTATCGCCGGGTCCGCGATCAGATCCTGGCCCGCCTGAAAGCGCGCTTCGGCAATCCGGCCGGGCCGTCGCCGTAGCACATCGCTCCCCGTCCGTTCCGGGCGGGGAGCGATGTGGACGCGGCTCAGTTGCTGGTGACGTTACCGGCGCGGTCGAGCGAGACGTTCACTTTGGCGTTGTTCTTCATCGCCCGGGCCTGCCAGGTGCCGTCCGCACCGCGCGTCAGGTCGCTGATCGAGGTGAAGCCGGCCTTCTGGATCGCCGACTTGGCATAGCTGCCCTCGGCGCTCGGGGTCCATGACGACATGGTGCCCTTGGTGTCGTTGGCGGCATAGGGAGCGGGCCGTTGTGCCTCGGCGCCAGTGGCGATCAGGGCGGAGGCGCCGAGCGCGGCGATGGTAAGGAACGCACGATTCATCAGAACTACTCCTTGCTACACGGGGAACGTTCCCCGGGAGCATTGGCGTCGCAAATTGTGCTGACACTGTGGTTCAGCCGCGCTGCAAAAGACGCAAGGAGGAGTCGCGCCGCGCGCGCGGGAATTCTGCGCGCACCGCGCGCGACGGCAGAGCGCTACTGCGCGCCGGCGTACCAGGCGCTGCGCTGCGACGTGCGTCGCGCCAGCGGCAGGTTGATGATGTCGATGAAGACCGACACCGCGCCGTCGCCGCCGGCCAGCGTGCCTTCGAGGATGTCGACGTCGAAGGTGAGGCGGTCGCCCTCCAGCTTGGGCGACTTCAGCACGACCACGGCGTCGACCACCTCGCCCTTGGTCTTGTTGAGCACGGAGACCGTGGCATTGGGCGGGTCCTTGGCGAAGCTGTCGGCGGCGGTGCTGTGCCACTCCTCGAGCAGATGGGCCGTGAGCGCATGGCCGGCCGAGCGCACCGGCCGGTCGGCGAAGACGATGGCGCTGGGCGCAATGCCTTCGAGGACGAGCTTTTGGCCGCCGAGCTTGGCGCTGCGGGCGCTCAGCACGATCATCGACGGCACGAGGTGCGGCTGCTGCGGCTTGCCGATGGTCTTGGGCGCCTGCGGCGCCATCGGGCCGGCCCCGGCATTCTGCGCTGCCGCCAGTCCAGGCAAACCAAGGAAGGCCGATGCCGCGATCAGCGCGGCGGCAAGGCGAAGCACGTCCATAGAAGGTCTCCGGTCCGACTCAGTAGCAGGGCAGGAGAGGGGCCTTGCCGCAGGCGGGAGCCGCGCCGCTGCCGTAGTAGCCCGGGGGCGGAGGCGCGGTGGCGCCACCCTGGCGCTGCGGCGACCGGTAGGGGCCGTCGGGCGAGGGGTTGGCCCACTGGGCATTGCCGTAGGCGCTGGTGTCGTAGCGGCTGCCGACGGCCGGCGTCTCGCCGCCGGTGGTCTGGCTCTGGCCGAGATAAGTGAAGCCCTGGGAGCCGCCGACTCCGAACCAGATCGTGTCGATGAAGATCGACGCCGGGCCGTCGGCGTTGGCGATGCTGCCTTCGAGCACCTGAACGTCGAACGTGAGCTTGTCGCCCTCGAGCTTGGGCGACCTCAGGACGGCCACGATGTCGGAAACGTTGCTGCCGTCCTTCTGGAACACCGACACGGTGGCATTGGGCGGATCCTTGGCGAAGCTGCCGGTCGTCCAGATGTCGACCATGTCGGGCGTCATCATATGACCGACGCCGCGCGCGGGACGGCTGGTGAACAGGGTGGCGCTGGGCGACACGCCTTCGAGGACGAGCTTCTGGCCCTGCAGCTTGGCGCCGCGGGCGTTCACCACGATCAACGAGGAGGAGTGCTTCCGGCTCGACGGGGTGCCGATCGTCTTCTGGGCGGGCGCGGCGATGGCGTTGGGGCCGGCCGCCGGGGCGGCGGGTGCCTGGGCGAGCGCCAGGCACGGCGCCAGCATGAGGGGGGCCAACAGGCCGCAGAGGCGGTGGGTTTTCATATTGACTGTTCCTTCCTTCCCCGGGGCTTTCGCAGCCGGCCAAGATATAGGGGACATGGGGGCTGCTGAGAAGGGCGGTTACGCGCACGTACAGTTGACTAAACCCCTCGTGCGGCCCATTTTCCGCCCGCTTCCTTCCACAATTCACTCCAGCCGGAGGCCGGATGGCCAAAGAAGACCTTATTGAATTTTCCGGAGTGGTGGCCGAACTGCTGCCCAATGCCATGTTCCGGGTCAAACTCGACAACGATCACATGATCCTTGCCCATACCTCGGGCAAGATGCGCAAGAACCGCATCCGCGTGCTGGCGGGCGATCGGGTCACGGTGGAAATGACGCCGTACGACCTGACCAAGGGCCGCATCACCTTCCGCTTCAAGTAGGCATTGCGCGCCTTCGCGATCCCCCCGCTCGTTCTGGCCTCCGCCTCGCCGCGACGGCTCGACCTGCTGCGACAGGTCGGACTCGAGCCCGCGGCAATCGACCCCGCCGACCTCGACGAAACGCCCACTGCCCGCGAGTTGCCGCGGGCCTATGCGCTGCGCATGGCGAGAGGCAAGCTCGCCGCCGTCGCCGGCCGCCATCCCGACGCCGTGGTGCTGGCCGCCGACAGCGTCGTGGTGTGCAGCCGCCGCATCCTGCCGAAGGCCGAGACCGAGGCCGAGGCACGGCTTTGCCTTTCGCGCCTCTCGGGGCGGCGGCATCGCGTGCTGGGCGCCGTCGCCGTCGGATGGCCCGACGGGACCGTGCGCACGCGCCTTGCCGAGACGATTGTCCGCTTCAAGCGCCTTCAGCCCGCCGAGATCGAAGACTACCTGCGAAGCGGCGAATGGCGCGGCAAGGCCGGCGGCTATGCCATCCAGGGCCGGGCCGCGCGGTTCGTCGCTTTTCTGTCGGGCTCCTACAGCAACGTCGTCGGCTTGCCGCTGTTCGAGACCTTGAGTCTGTTGGAGGCGGGCGCGCCGTGAGCCGGGTCGATCGGCTGATCTGTCATGTGCTGCCCAAGGCCTTCCTGATGGCCCTGACGACCGGTGGGCGCCTGGCCGAGCTGCAGGTCGTGCGCCGCGACCGGCCCTCGCGCGTGGACAGCATTTTCCTCGGGCGGCTCGAACGGGTGATGCCCGACATCGACGCCGCCTTCGTCGATATCGGCATCGGCCGGTCGGGCTTCCTGCGGGCTGCCGACCGGGCCGGCCTCGACGACTGGCCGCCGCCCGGCGCGCCGCTGCTGGTGCAGATTCGCAGCGACGGCGAGGGAGACTCCGAGAACGGCAAGGGGCCGCGCCTGTCGATGAACCTCGCGGTGAGCGGTCGCTACCTCGTCTACCATCCGGTCGGTGCCGGGGTCGGCTTCTCGCGCCGCATCGAAGGCGAGTCCGAGCGCGACAGATTGCGCGGCCACGTCGAGGGCCTGCTCGAGGGCGGGATCGTGCTGCGGACCGCCGCGTCGGGCGCGTCGCTCGAGGTGCTGCAGGCCGACGCGTCCCGCGTCATGGAGCGTTGGGAAAATATCCGCCGTCAGGCCTTCGACGCCCAGCCGCCGGCCGACCTGTCGGCGCGCATTCGGGGCGAGCGCGACCCGATCGCCCGCGTCCTGCGTGATCACGGCGCTGCGCTGGAGGAGGTGATCCTCGACGACCGGGCGATGGCGCGTGCGCTGCAGGACGAGATGGACCGGAACGCCGAAAAGATCCGCGTGCGCTGGCACAACGGGCCGATGCCGGCCTTCGACATCGACGACGTGGCCGGCCAGATCGACACGGCGCTGGCCGGCCGCATCGTGCTCGACAGCGGCGTCGAGGTGCTGTTCGAGCCGGGCGAGACGCTGTGCGCCGTCGATGTCGACAGCGCCGCCGCTGGCGGGCGCCAGGGCCGCGCGCCGCGCCGGCCGATCGACGTCAACCTAGAGGCGGCGCCGGCGATCGCCCAGCAGCTCCGGCTGCGCAACATCGCGGGCGCCGTGGTCATCGACTTCGTCACCATGCGCAGCACCTACGACCGCGACAAGGTACAGGCGGCACTTGCCGAGGCGCTGGCCGACGATCCGGTGCCGACCCAGCTCTACGGCTTCACCCGGCTCGGCCACTTCGAGTTGACGCGCGCCCGCCGCGGGGCGACGCTGAAGGCCCAGCTCGAGGCACTCGAGAAGAGCGATGACTGACCGATCTGCAATACCGCCGCTGCGTGCGGTCCGCATCGAGGCCAAGTGCTCGATCTGCGAAAAGACCGGAACGGCCGAGTTCCGCCCGTTCTGCTCCAAGCGGTGCGCCAATGTCGACCTCGGCCGCTGGCTGAAGGAAGGCTACCGCGTCGAGACCGACGAAGCCCCGGCCGACGAAGAGGGCCGGGGCGCTGAATCGGGGTCGACGCGACAGACGGGCTAGCCCGCCGCGGCTCGTTACGGCTGCTTGACCGCCAGCTCACCGATCTTCCGGCCCATCGCGGCGCCGGCATCGGTGGCGCTGCGGTAGTGGATGCCGCCGAAGATGCGGGCGTCCGAGACTTCCTGCACGAAGGCGTCGAGGTTGGACCAGCGCCGTGTTGCGCCCTTGGCAGTCGGGCTGGTGGTGGCGAGGGTCGGCGTCGGGCCGTTGCCGATTTCGGCCTTCAGCACGGTGGCAACCGCCGCGGCGAGGATGCTGTGTCCGCTCGGGTACTCGGGATGCATCGGCGACTCGATCAGCGACGCCCAAGAGGCCTCGCGCGAGGTGCCGTCGTTGCCGTCGATGTCGCCGTTGCGGATCGCCGTGACCGGTCGCCAGAAATTGTAGTGATACTTGGCATCGAACACCGCGATCAGGGCGTCGTCCATCGCCTGCGCTGCCCTGGCGTACAAGAGGGCGTTGCGCGTGATGTCGCGCTCGGGCTGCTGCGCCACCGAACGCACCACGCCGTAGTAGATCGCCGGCAGAGAGTATTCCCAGAAGAGGGCGATCTCGGTCTGCTCGGCGCCGCGTGCCGCACTGGTCTTGCCGCCGACCAGCTTGACCTCGTTGTAGTCGCGCACCCAGGCATCGCCGCTGAGCGCGGGCGGCGCGGCGGGCCGGAACTGCGCGGCGCTGGTCATCAGCCAGGGCTTGCGCTGCGACCATTGCGGAACGGCCGGTGACGTCGTGGGTACGTAGGCGCCCGGGCTGGTGTGCGGCCGATAGGCGACCGGCGCGGCGGCGCCGTCGTCGGCGCGCTGCGCCAACACGCGGGCCGCCGCCTGTTCGCCGACCGTGATCCCGGCGGTCTTGGCGGCACTGTCGGCGATGGGCGCCAGCGCTGCGTTGTAGGCCTTGTCGATGACGCCCTGCTGCGCCGGCAGAAGCTTGAGCAGCACGGTGCGATGGGCGGCGGCGACGGCGGCGTCGATCGACGCATCTCTCGCCGCCGGCTGCTGCGGCATCGCCATCGGGTAGCGCTGCGTGATGGTGTTGACGGCGCGATAGGCGGCCGTCTGGACAACCGCCATCACGCGAATGGCCGGCGGCGTGCCGAGCTTGGCCTCGGTGATGAGGTCGCCGGTCTTCAGGTTCCAGTCGGTGATGACGTCGGCTTTTGCCGGGATTGCCAGGGCGGCGAGCAGCAACGTGGTCGGGATGAGAGCGGTCTTCATGGTCAGTCCTTTTGGTTGGAGAACAGGCGGTAGACGGCGGTGTAGTGAATTCGCGCCAGCGTGCCGGCCGCTTGACGCGTGCATGCCGTCGTCGGCACGGCGCCGCCGACGGTGTCGATGCGCTGGATGCTCGTCACCTTGCTGAACGCGCCCTGCGGGCCGGTCGATTCGGTGATGAGCAGCAGCCACGGGATGGTGCCGGCGGCGGGCGCTTCGGCGCGCGCCTTGACCTTGCCGACGACGCGACTGCCGTCGTCGGCTTGCCAGTAGGGGCCGGCGCCGTGGCGTCCGATGCCTTGGCCCTTCGCGTCGAAGAGTTCCGCCTCGGGCGCGACGAACGTCCAGGCGTGTCCTGTCGGCGTGGCGCCCGTCGCGCGGCACTCGTAGATCTGCACGCCTGCCGCGTTGACGGTCGTGGCGAGGCTTTCGCCGGCGGCGGGTTGGAGCGCGGCGGGAATGCCGGCCGGCGACGGGTTCGCCCACGCCGCAGCGGCGAAGGCCAGGCCCAGAGCGCTCGCCTTGATGCATTTCATCGCGGCGCCCCTTCCTGCCTGGTGATCACGACTTCGAGGTACTCGGCAGGCACCACCAGTGATTCGCGGCCGGCGACGTTCATGTCCTGGAGCAAGGCGACGATGTCGCGCTCGAGCGCCTGCTGGCCTGCCGCATCGAGGGCGGCGAACGCCTTGTGTGTCGGCCCGTAGAAGTCGCGGAAGACCTGCACCCAGTGCGCGGCCGAGCGGTAGCGGAAGTTGAACAGGCGCCTTTTGCATCGAACCTCGGCCGCACCGGCCCCGAACAGGTCGGCGAGATACTGCTTCGTGCCCCACAGGGCCGGCGACTTCAGACCGGCGGGCGGCGGCACGTGCGCGCCGATGATCTTGAACAGCCGGCCGATAAAGCCCTCCGGCGTCCAGTTGGCCAGACCGAGGCGTCCCCCGGGGCGCAGCACGCGCAGCATCTCGCTCGCCGCACGCTGATGATCGGGGGCGAACATGACGCCGAAGGTCGAGAGCACGACGTCGAAGCCGCCGTCGGGGAAGGGCAGGGCCTCGGCGTCGGCAACCTGGAAGTGCACCGCGAGGCCCTCGGCGCGGGCGCGCTCGCGCCCCTTGTCGAGCAGGGCGGGCACATAGTCGGTCGACGTGACGTCGGCCAGGCGGTGCGCGGCCGCCAGCGTCGCATTGCCGTTGCCGGCGGCGACGTCGAGCACGCGCTCGCCGGCGCAGACGTTCGCTGCTTCGGCGAGCAATTCGCCGACGATCTGCAAGGTGGTGCCGATAACGGCGAAGTCGCCGCTGGCCCAGGTGGCCTGCTGACGCTGCTTGATGGCGGTGAGGTCGGGCGCCGCGGCGCGGATGGCGAGGTCGGATTTCATGACATGTTCGTCCTTGAGTGGCTGGAAACGGCTCCCGCACCCGGTGCTTGTCGGTCCGCGGAATTGACGCGATGGGTAGGCCGACGCACCCTGCGAGTCCTCATGGAACCCTCAAATCGGAATGAAGAACTTCAAGGGGATCGGCCCGGCGCGCCGGCGGATGGCGAGGTGAGTCGTCATGGCTGAGAAGGCCGCGCACGGGGGAACCGCAACCGGCAGGTTGCAGCTGGGTGGCCTTGTGCTCGATCTGGCGGCCGGTGAACTGCTGACCGCCGACCATCGGCCGGCCGGCTTGCGCCGGCAGGCGCTTGACCTGCTTCTGGTGTTGGGCCGCCGCGCCGGCCAGGTGGTCGGCAAGGACGAGTTGATGAGCCTGGTGTGGCCCGATGTCGTGGTCGGAGAGGGCTCCCTCACCCAGGCGATCGCCGATGTCCGGCGCGCGCTCGGCGACACCGAACACCGGCTGGTGCGCAACGTCGCACGACGGGGCTATCTTCTTGCGCCCGACACTGCGGCGGACTCGCCGGAGCTTTCCATTGTCGTGATGCCGCTCACGGTCGAGGGCGAGGTCGAGGACAACGAGTGGTTTGCCGATGCCCTGCATGGCGATCTCGTCATCGAGGTGGCGCGCCTGCCGGGCAGTCTCGTCATCGCACGGGACACTGCCGCGACCTACAAGGGCAAGGCAATCGACCCGCGGCAGGTGTCGCGCGAGCTACGCGTACGTCATGTCGTGCTCGGGAGCCTGCGCTACGAGGGCAGTCGGATCCGGCTGAACCTCGCGCTGGTGAGCGGCGACACCGGCATCCAGAGCTGGGCGGAGTCTTTCGTGGTGGAGCGGGCGCAACTGCCGCAGTCGCTGGCCGAGTTCGCCATCCAGATCGAGCGCGCGCTGCAGCCCGAACTCTACCGTTCCGTGATCGAGCGTCGCGCCGCGTTGTCGCCGCTGGAGGTCTCCGCCGACGACCTGGCAATGCGGGCCTTCGCCCTGTGGTTCCACGACTTCAATGCCCAGAACACCAACGAGGCTTTGAAACTCTGCGAGCGCGCGGTCGCGCTGGATCCGGATTCGGTGCGCGGCTGGTGGGGCCTCTCCTTCATGAACTATCAGGGCGTGATCAACCGCTGGCTGCCCGACGCATCGGCCGCCGTCCGCCGCATCGACGATGCCGCGGCGAGCCTCGGCCGGCTGACGCCCGACGGACACGCGACCTACCAGGCCCGGGTCATCCAGGCCTTTCTGAAACACGACCTGCCGGCTCTCCTGCGGCTGACCGCGGCCTGGGCGGAGCGGCATCGCCATCCGACCGCCTTCGCGGCGCGCGGGTTGGCGCTGCTCGTGAATGGACATGCCGACGAGGCCGTCGCTGCCCTGGAGAAAGCCCTGCGCCTCAGTCCGCGCGATCCGATCCGCGCCGAGTTCCAGTACCGTCTGGCGATGGCGCACTTTCTCGCCGGCCGCTACGAGATGGCCGCCGACTGGGGATTGACCGCAGCCGACACCAACCCCGGCCTGCCATGGCCGCCGATCCATGCGGCGGCGATGCAGAGGCTGGGGCGGACTGAGGCGGCGCGCCAGGCCTTTGCCGAGTTCATGAAGAGGCATCCGACATTCGACTACGATCACATCCGCCAGCGGTTACCGGGCGACAAGCCAAAGGCGGCCGAAGGCCGAGAGCGGTTGGAGAGCAGTCTGCGGCGGATCGGATCGCGCGGTGGCAAAGGCGTTCCGCGGGGATAGGTCCGCCGCGGAGCGCCGGGTTCTTTGCCTTATGAACGAGCGCCGTCCTGCTTGGTGATGATGACCTCGAGGTACTCGCTTGGCGCGACCAGCGTGCCGTCCTTGGCGCCGTTGAACCTGTCGAGCAGCGCCAGAATATCCCTCGCGAGGGCGTCGGAGGCCGCCGAATCGACCGCCGCGAACGCCTTCAGGACCGGGCCGTAGTAGCCACGGAAGACGTCGAGCCAATGCCGGGGCGACTTGTAGCGGAACGTGAAGTACTTGCTTTGCGTCGCCACCGTGCCCTTCGCGCCGAACAGAGCATCGAGATGCGTCTTGCTGCCCCACAGCGCCGGCGACTTCACGCCCGGCGCCGGCGGCACGTACTTGCCGATGGTCTTGAAGAGCTGGCCGATAAAGCTGTCCGGCGTCCAGTTGGCAAGGCCGATCTTGCCGCCCGGCCGGCAGACGCGCAGCAGCTCCTGGACAGCCTGTTCCTGGTTCGGCGTGAACATGACGCCGAAGGTCGACAGCACGACGTCGAAGCTCGCGTCGGCGAAGGGAAGCGCCTCCGCGTCGGCCTCCTTGAAGGCGACCTGCAGGTGCTCGGCCTTGGCCCGTTCGCGGCCGCGCTCGAGAAGGGCCGGCACATAGTCGGTCGACACGACGTCGGCGAAGCGGCGGGCGGCTGCCAGTGTTGCATTGCCGTTGCCGGCGGCGACGTCGAGGACGCGCTGGGTGCTGCGCAGGTCGATGGCTTCGCAGAGCGCTTCGCCCACGATCTGCAACGTGGTGCCGACGACGGCGTAGTCGCCAGAACCCCATGCAATCTGCTGGCGGCCCTTGATCGCGGCGAAGTCGATCGCGGCGGACGTGGCTGACTGGACGTTCATGGTTGTCTTCCTGGGTGAGGTTTGTGCAGCAGTGCTGTGGTGAAACCGCATGGTGTTGCGGTGTGATGGGACCTACCCTAGGGTCCGCGCCGCGCGAATGATCGGACGTCCGCCGTCTTTGACGCGGCGTCGGCATTTCCCTTTTCCTTGATTGGGCGTCCCGATCGCATGATCGGGCGTCCGCTGGAGACCGAATGACTGCCGATGCGCTATCCGACGTACTGCGAACGGTGCGGCTGACCGGCGCGATGTTCTTCGATGTCGTGGCCAGCGCGCCGTGGGTCGCCGAACAGCCGACACGCGAGATGGTCCTGCCGAGATTGCTGCCGGGCGCCGAGCATCTCATCTCGTATCACGTGGTCACCGAAGGCCGCTGCTTCGCCAGCATGATCGGCGGCGAGCCGGTCGCGGTCGATGCCGGTGAAGTCGTCGTCTTCACCAAGGGCGATGCGCATGTCATGTCGAGCGATCCCGGCATGCGCGCACCGCCTTTCAAGGCGGAGAAACTCGACGCGGCGACGGCGGCTCCCCTGCCGTTCTTCACCAGCCTGGGCGGCGACGGACCGGCCTCCGTCAGACTCGTCTGTGGCTTCCTCGCGTGCGACGCCCGGCCGTTCAATCCACTGCTCGACAACCTGCCGCCCGTCATCAAGGCCGGAAACCCGCAGGGTGGTGGCGCCAATTGGCTTGCCCAGTTCATTCGGCTGGCGACGGCGGAGTCGGCCAACAAGCGCGCCGGCGGCGACAGCGTGCTGGCCAAGCTGAGCGAGCTGATGTTCATCGAGGTCGTTCGCCAATATCTCGACACGCTGCCGCCCGGACGGTCCGGCTGGCTGGCCGGGTTGCGCGATCCGTTCGTCGGCAAGGCGCTGTCGCTGTTGCACGGTGATGCGGCGCGCAGCTGGACGATCGAGGATCTGGCCAGGGATGTGGCGCTGTCGCGCTCCGTGCTGGCCGAACGCTTCACCGCCCTGGTCGGCATGCCGCCGATGCACTACCTGGCCAACTGGCGGATGCAGATCGCCGTCGGGCTCCTGAGCAACGGCAACGCCAATATGGCGACCATTGCCGCCGAGACCGGCTACGGCTCGGAAGCAGCTTTTAGCCGGGCGTTCAAGAAGACGGTCGGCGTACCGCCCTCGGCATGGCGGCTGGGCCATCGACCGGTGTCGGCCGCGGCGCCGTCAGCGCCGGGCGGCCGCGCCGGGGTCGGCTAGACAGACGCGTCGGCTCATCCTATAAGCCCGCGCCCACCCAAGTGGCGCGCCCAGGTAGCTCAGTTGGTAGAGCATGCGACTGAAAATCGCAGTGTCGGTGGTTCGACTCCGCCCCTGGGCACCATTTCTTTTCAATGACTTAGCGGCCATTTGTCCCGTCACGGTACTAAGTTTACCGCATATTTACAGCCCGTTTTACACTTGGCTGTTTCTCTTCCGTTCGCGGTACGTCCGAGGCCGCCCGGAGATGGCTATCCAAGGCCATAAATGCCCTGTCAGAGGCGGCCCGGCGATTGCCGTCGCGTTCGTACACGGCGCTTGCCGCATCGCTTACATGGCCCAATGCGGCCTTTCTCGCCTCCCGATCCAGTCCAAGGTCATATAGCGCTGCTCCGAGCGAATGGCGCAGGCCGTGGAAGCACAGGCCAGGCTGCACCAGCTTTTTCTCGACCAGACTCTTGACCAGCTTCCAAAGGAGGGTCTGCAGGCCATCGCGGGTATACGGCTGGCCTTCACCGTTCAGCAGGATCCGGTCGCCGTCACGCGTGCCTCTATTCAATTCGTCGCGCAGAGGCTTTGGTGCACGGACCTGAACGAGGTGGCCGGTCTTGCTCTGCCGCCAACTCAGTATCTCGCCGTCCCAATCAGACCAGGTGACAGCGATGAAGTCGCCGACGCGCATGCCGGCATAGGAGGCCATGGCGAGGGCACGGCGCAGCCGAGGCGAGGCGTGCTGCCAGACAATGGCGAACTCCTCGGTGGTCCACATCCGATTGGGCGTGGGCGCATCGACTGGACGGGGCAGGAGAGGCACCCCCTGCGCTGGGTTCGAATCGCACCAGCCGTGTATACGTGCAAAGAGCTTCCCGGAACGCGAAAGCGTCAAGCAAGGCGATGCCCGTCGGCATGCGCCCGATCTTCAGGTACTCAAGCTTGAATTGGGTCAGCGCGTACACTCCGTCAAAGACCTCCCTGATGAGGGAACGCGGCAGTCGCCCACCTGCGTTCAGTTTTCTTCCTTCCGCTGCGCTGTAGTGCTCCATCGCCTTCGAGATCTGCCCAGAAAACCCTTGAACGTCAGTCTCAGCTTGAGCGAATCCTTCGTTCACGATCTTCCCTTGAGTTAGAAATTCATGAACGGCCAGAGGCTTCATCAGAGCGAGCTTCTTACAGAAGCCGGGAAACTCCGCCGTCTGCGTCTTGTCGATGAGCCGCAACTGCGGATTAGCGACGGACTCTGTCAGACGCGCCACCTCCGCGTCATTCTTGAGGATGATCACTTGGCGCGGAAACTCGCTCAGGATCGCCATCGACGAAACGATTGCGCGCAGAGCGTTGCCCTTCACGACCTCGGTAAGGGCCGCCGCAGTGATCACCGCATAGTGCTGCGACGAAGCGGCCAGCCAATGGCGAAGTTCCTCTCTGCCTAAGTAGTTTGAATCTACAACCTTCCGGCACCGTCTGATCATGCCATCGTCCGAAGTTGACCGATATACTTGAGACTACAAGAACCCACACTCGCACCGGAATGTCGCGCTCGATGATCCCGAAGAGGCCGCTGAGATCATTACGCTTGCCAACCACCTCTTACGGATCGTGGAGGGACGCGCAGCTGCCAGAGCAACGTGGCCAAGCTGACCTTTCCTTGTGCCTGCGGCTTGCCAGCCGTCCAACTCTTTCCGTTGTCCGTGAACTCTGACGGCCCTTGCACTTCAACTCATCCTTGATCGTTGCGCGTCATTCCGCACGCTGCGACGGCTGTTCAGAGGACGGTGGTAGTGAGTTAGGCTTCCATCTGCTTCTGCGCTCGGAGCGATGCTTCGCCGCGCCCTCACCGAAGAGCGATTCGAACCGTTGCCTTATTGAGTTGAAGGTTTGCCTGTGTTGAGCGGACGCGCAGCCGTCTAGCTAGAGCTAGTAGACGCGTTTTAATCCGCCGCCAATAGCTCCTTCCACCAAGCCGACGGATGTATGTCGAGCGGTGTCGCGTTGCACTTCGGGCAGTGCCACATAACCGGGTAGCTCTACTCGATCGTGGCGATACGTGCTGTACTACTGGTTGTATGGGCAATCCATATGTCTGTTATAATTGTCTCTGCCGAGCCCGGAACGGAGCGAGATGCTGGCTCCAAAACCCTTTTGGATAGGACGTATCACGCAAACCTAGTTCACCCGCGCCGATTCTGCTTCCACCATGTTGGGTGCCGAACAGCCAGTCCCACACCAGTAGCACTTCGCCGAAATTCACTTGCGCGTCCTCATAGTCCCGCTTGTGATGCCAGCGATGCATTTCCGCAACGCCGAACAGGACTCGAAACGGTCCAAGACTATAATCGATATTGGCGTGCTGGAACGCGAGATGGACAGGCAGAATGGCGAACCAAGCCGCCAGTGCAGCCTGGGGGGCGCCGAGCAACGCCACCGTAGTCAAGCCGGGCGCGGCAAGGATCAAAGCGCTGATGACATGGCGTCGCTCGCCGTTGAGCCAATACAGTCGGCGCGGGCTATGGTGGGGCTGATGGAAGCGCCACAAGAGTTTCCAATCATGGCTCCAGCGGTGCATCCAATAGAGACCGAAATCGACGATCACGGCGACAGTCAATACATTGGCCCAAAGGGGCCAGTGTTTAGGCCAAAGGTCGAGAGAGAGCATCGAACTGCTCGCCGGATAGACGATGAAGATGCTGGCTTGCAGCAGGATGACGCCAAGAACATTGTACTGGATGTCGGCCAGAACATCCCCGTCGCTATGGAGCCAAGCGGGTTCGTAAGGGGCGAGACGTTCGAGTGCGCCGACCGTCAATACCCCGGCAAGAGTGATCGCGGGGAGCACCAGCACCGACGCAGACGCGGCGTTCGGCAGGCCAAGAATTGCCAAGCAGGTCGCAGCCATGACCAGTGGATAGGCGAGCCAGCGAATAAAGTGTTGCATCGGGGATCTCCCTGACGTCGGGTCTAGAGGAAGATCGCCGTCGCGGATTGAACGAATCGACGACGGGTCGACGGAGCCTAGAGCAGTGTCTTTCTCGCAATGCTTGGGGTAATTCCGAACATTCGCCGCATGGCGCGAGTAAAATGCGCCTGGTCGGCGAAGCCGGCTGCAAGCGCCGCATCGACGATTGTCGCGCCTGTAGAAAGCTCGCGCGCGCCCCGCTCGAGTTTGCGCCAAATGAGCCACGTCGAAAGCGGGAGCCCGAGTTGATTGCGCGCGAGCGTTCGCAAATGCGATTCGGAGATGCCGCTCTGCTCGACTGCCAGCGAGATGGCGTTGGGGCCAGGATTGAGCTCGAGCCATCGAAGAACACCAGCAAGCCTTGCGTCCAACGTACGCGCCGGCTCGGGTAGAGCATCCTCGATAGCCGCGAACCAGGTGTTGGGAGGCCTCGTCGGATCGATCCGTTGCGAGATGTCATCGGGAACTTTCTCGATGTCCTCGGCGCCGACGCGGTCCAACAGCGCGAAAGCGACTGGCGATTGCGGCTCGACGTAGATCAGCCCGATCTCCCCGATGCCGGAAACCGCGTGCAGAACGGCAGGCCGAATCAGCAGAGCGCGCCCCGTGACGATCTGTCCATCCTCGAGCTCGGCCGAAACCTCGCGATCTCCACCTAGCGCAAGCTGCAAGGCGGCGTGGGAGTGGAGGCTGTTTTCGGCGGTGGAGCCTCGGTAGGCTGCCCAAGCCTCGCCGAAGACAAAGTCACCCGACCAAGCCGTCATGAGTTAGCTGGCTTCAATGCGAACCGGATTGAGATCGAGCCCGTCGGTGTCGGAATCGCCGTCAGTTCTTCGACAGCTTCGAAGCCACATTCAGCGATGAATATTGGGACCATGCCTTCCTTGTTGGGTCTGGTATTCTCACGGCCATCCAGATTTCGCACCTGCTCGAAGAGCATCTGCGTCAAAAGCGTGGGCTGCACGCCATAGTCGGCGACCAAGAGAAGGCTACTGGGCCTCAGCATGCGGTAGGCGTTCCGCAGAATGGCTTTCTTCATATCGATCGGACATTGGTGAAGCACCAATGTCGATACCACTTTGTCGACTGCCCCGGTGCGCAGGCTGGCGAACATCTCGTCGCCCATCGCTGTCACGAATTCGACAGTCACTCCGGCCATGGATGCTCTCGCTTCGGCGATGCCACGGACCTCCGGATCCGGATCCACCGCCAGGATTCTGGCCCTCGGCGCGGCCTGCTTTACGGCAATAGCCACCGTACCGGTACCAGAGCCGATATCGATAGTCGTATCCCCGTCGGCTGGAGCCAGCAATTCCACCAGACGTGATCGCAAGCGCTTTTCGCGCACCATGACGGCGATCACATCGTCATATCTGGTAGTGAATTCGGACCGCCCCAGCGCGGGTGTGAATTGTCTCGGTGAGCTGCCTGTCATTCGCAGTGGTTAGGTCAATTGCAGTTCCCCTGTCTTGAATGTATCGACGGCCGGGCGTGATTTGACTGTGCAGTGGGCGGCATTGTCATTGCCTGATCGGACGCTGCTCTAGGATCCGGGATCGACTGCTCTGCCTTTACCGCTGGCGCGACCTGGAGTTTTGTGAGCTGGTCTGCGCCGATCCTTCCTTGAAATGGGGACTTCCAGGAAAGAGCATTCGAGAAGATCAAACAGCTCGCGACCTTTGTCGACAAGATCGTAGGGGCGGCCATAGAGCAGCCAGACCGACGTCAAATGGCACATGCCGCCCATGAGCAGCGACATCGCGAGATAGGGATCGAGGCGCTTGCGGTAGTCGCCGGAGTCGATCGCACCACGGATCAGTTCGACATAGCGCAGGGCGTAGCGATCGACCGCCTTGCGGATGCGGGCCTCGCCGACGGCCACGCTCGGCCATATCTCCAGAAAGAAGACGCGACCCCAGTCAGGATTGGTCCGAATATATTCGAGGTTACCGAGATAGATCGCACGGAGCTGGCTCCTGGCTCCGCGGGGACCGTCTGCGGGAGCGGCTGTCAGCTGCTGGTAGAGCGCAAGGTAGTTGTCTTCGGGTACGGCGGCAACGAGGTCCTGCTTGTCCTTGAAGTAGTCGTACAGGCTGGGCAACGGCACGCCCGCCAGGCGGGCCACGTCGGTGAGCGAGGTCTGGGCGATTCCGCGCTTGCCGAACAAGCGCGTGGCCGCCGCCACGATCCTGTCCCTTCGATCCCTGCTTCGCTTCTGCTTCAGCTTCAACGTCGTAGCCGGCACGAGGCCTCCTGCCGCCAACCGATGGAAGTAGAAGCTTATAGCAGGATCGTTCGGCGAACATGTCTGCGATCGGACCGCCCCGGAGATCAGTCGAGCTTGACCGATATCTCCAGGCCGCCCTCGTGCGACAGCAACACCGAGCGGAAGCCGTTCTTGGGGTTGCGCACGAAGGACGTGTAGTCGGCATATTCCTGCTCATATATCTGGACATTGTCGCAGACCACGATCGCTCCGGGGCACAACTGCGTCGCCACGACGTCGAAGACCGGCCTGACGAGCGGGATCCAGCTGTCGAGCAGCAGGAAATCGACCGACCCACCGGCATTCGTCAATGTCTCGCGCGCATCGCCTATCCGGACGTCGACGAACTGGCCGAGCCCGGCGTCGGCGATATTGGCATTCGCAACGACGGCCTTGGTCGGTTCGATTTCCGTGCCGATGACGACACCCTCGCCACCGAAGTCCCGGACGTTGTCGCGCACCGCCGCCGCCAGATAGATCGTCGACACGCCGAACGACGTGCCGAATTCGACCACGCGCCGGGCCTTGATCGAACGGCAGAGCATGTAGCAGAGGTCGCACTTCTCGGGATCGAGGGCGACGAACTTGTCGCGCACGAAGGCCATGTCGGCGGCCGAACCGGGATCGGTCGTCCGCCTGGCCGACTGCTTCTTGGCGTCGTAGTAGCGTCGCATCTCCGCCGACTGCCGTCTGGCTTCCTCGTCCAGGCGCGTGAGGACGGCATCGGCACGCGGATCGCAGAGCACGGTCTTCATCGTCATGTCTCCCTCGAACTATCTCGTCTACAAGGGCGCGTTCCGCCGGTCGGCCTCGCGGAACAGGTCGCGGGCGACGATGCGGCGCATCATTTCCGAAGTGCCATCGAGAATCCTTACGACCCGCGTCTCGCGCCAGATGCGCTCGATGGGCAGGTCCTTCGAGTAGCCGGCACCGCCGAAGATCTGCAGCGTCGCGTCGGCGACGCGCTGCACCATGTCGGCGCCGATCAGTTTCGACATCGCGGCCGCGCGCGTGCGCTCGCCGGGCGTGCCGTGGTCGTAGCGCCAGGCAGCCTCGTAGGCGACGAGGCGCGCGCCATGCACGGCGGCCGCCATGTCCGCCAGCATCCATTCGATGCCCTGGTGCTCTCTCAGACGGCGCCCGAAGGTTTCGCGCGAGGAGGCACGCGCGACGGCCAGGTCGAGAAGCTGCTGGGCGGCGCCGACGCAATAGGCGCCCCAATGGGTGCGTCCGGCGTCGAGGCAGCGCATGGCGATTTCGAAGCCTTTGCCTTCGCCCCCGAGCAGGTTGGTCGCCGGCACCCGGCAGTCTTCGAGAATGACTTCGGCATGCGACGAACCGCGTCCGGCCGACATTTCGATCGTCCGCCCGATCTTCAGGCCGGGCGTGCCGGCCTCGACGACGAAGGCGCTGACGCCTCTGGCGCCGAGAGAGGGATCGGCCGTGGCGAAGACGGTGAACAGTCCCGCCTCGGGGGCGTTGGTGATGTAGATCTTGCTGCCGTTCAGCACATAGTGGCCGGGACCGTCGCGCCGGGCCTCGGTCTTGAGGCGCGCGGCGTCCGATCCGGCATCGGCCTCGGTCAGCGCAAAGGCGCCGATCGTCCGGCCCGACGCCAGTTCCGGCAGCCAGCGCCGTTTCAACGCCTCGCTGCCCTCGAACTCGATGGGCTTGGAGCCGATATGCACGTTGACGCCGCTCAGGTAGTAGAACGCCGTATGCGCCTTGGCGATCTCCTCGATGGCGAGGCAGCTCCCGAGCATCGACAGGCCGAGGCCGCCATAGGCGGTCGGCGTATTGGTCCCGAACAGACCCATCCGGCGCAGTCCGGCCATCGCCGCTTCGGGCACTTCGCCGCTGGCTTCGATCGTCGCGTCGTGCGGCTGCAATTCCTCGCGGACGAATTGCCGGACGCGCTGCTGCCAGGAATCGAGGTCGGCGGGGAGGGCGAACTGCATACATCCTCGAAAGTCGAATATTGTTCGAGAATTGTTGCGGCCGTCGACGCCGGATGTCAAGCTGCACGCCATCCGACGCGCAGCTCTTCGGAGAGGGGAATGATTCAAAGCCTCATGCAGGAAGTGCCGCTCACGCTCAATCTGGTGCGTGAACGCGTGGTGAGGCTCTATCGCGACAAGCGCGTGGCGACCCGCTACGCAAAAGCGATCGAAACCGCGACCTACGGGCAGATCGTCGAAAGAAGCGGTCGGCTTGCGGCGGCCCTGCACGACCTCGGCATACGTCCGGGCGACAGGGTCGCGACGCTCGCCTGGAACTCGCAGCGTCACCTCGAACTCTATCTCGCCGTTCCCTGCATGGGGGCCGTGCTGCACACCGTTAACGCGCGGTTGCCCGCTGATGGAATTGCAGCACTGCTTGCCCATGCCGGCGACAGCGTGCTGTTCGTCGACCGCTCACTGATGGCCGCCCTCAGGGGGCTGAATCTTCCGCCCGGCCTGCGCCAGATCGTGGTGATGAACGACCGGGTGGCCGATGACGACCGAACGGATTCGGAGCTGGAATTGCCGTTACTCGGCTATGATGACCTTCTGGCCGGCGCAAATGCCAATTTCGATTGGCCGGAGCTCGACGAAAGGATGCCCTCCGGCATCTGCTACACGTCGGGCACGACCGGCGCCCCCAAGGGCGTCGTCTACAGCCACCGCTCGACGACCCTGCACACGCTGGCATGTTTGTTCGCCGACGGTATCGCCATGCGCGAACGCGACGTGTGCATGCCCGTGGTGCCGATGTTTCACGCCAACGCCTGGGGTTTCCCCTATGCCGCCTTCATGGCCGGCGCGTCGCTCGCGCTGCCTTGCCGGCAGACCGACCCGGAGAGCCTGGCCGCGCTCATCCAGGCGAGCGGTGTCACGATGGCGACAGCCGTTCCCACGGTCTGGCTCGATTTCCTTCAGGCGCTGCGCAGCGGCGTCATCGCACGAGATCGCATCGCGACGCTGCGTCGTATCCCGATGGGCGGCGCGGCGGTCGGCGAACCGCTGATCGCGGGCTTCGCCGATTTCGGTATCGAGGTTACCCATTGCTGGGGCATGACCGAGATATCGCCGCTTGGCCTGGTCAATGTGCGCAAGTCGGCGTTGGGCGAAGCGGCGGCGGCAGACGCCCGCTCGACCCAGGGTCTGCCGATCCCCTGCTGCGACCTGCGGACGGTCGCGGCGACGGGCGAGGAGGTGCCTCACGATGGCGCGACCCCCGGCGAACTGCAGATCCGCAGTCCGTGGGCGGCTGATGCCTACTTCGACGGAGATCAGCCCGGCAATCGCTCACAGGAAGCAGCGGCGCTCGAGGCCTTTGCCGTGGATGGCCGTGGACGGCGCTGGCTGCGCACCGGCGACATCGCCACAATCGACGGGCACGGCTACGTGCGGATCGTTGATCGGGCCAAGGACCTCATCAAGTCGGGCGGCGAATGGATTTCTAGCCAGGCGCTTGAGGCAGGGATTCTGGAGCATCCGGACGTCCGCGAGGCCGCCGTCGTCGGCAAGCCCGACCCGCGATGGCAGGAGCGGCCGGTCGCTTTCATTGCGCTTGAGGAGAAGGGACGAATTCGCAACGTGAAGGCGGTTATCGCCGAAGTGCGACATCACCTGTCCAGCCATTTCGCCAAATGGCAGCTACCTGACGAGTTCGTCGTCGTGTCGGCCCTGCCCAAAGGCAATACTGGTAAGGTCGACAAGAGCGCTTTGCGGAAAGGGCGGCACGCAAATGAATAGCGTTGCCGAGTCAGGAGCAGACTCAGTGCAATTGAGTGATGGCTTCGTGGCCGGTCCGCTCACCGTTCCTGGAGCATGGACAAGGGCGATAGAGCATTTTGAGTGGGCATTGGAAGCAATCTGCCTAGAAGCGCGAACCTATAAATGACTTCTTGAGCCATTCAGCGCACTCACGCACCTCAGCCGACGGAGAAGCAAATGACAACGCGATCTCCCGCCTGCCAGAGATCGAGATCGTGCCCCGAGCACACCGAAGACCCGAGTGAGCCACGGCCCTAACCCAGGTACGGCATTCTGAATCTGCGCCAGAGATTCGCCCATGTACCTCGCGTCCTCCGGCAGAAGCGCCGGACGCAGAAAGCCGAAGTAGACCCCCATCCCCATCAAAATGACACCGCCTACGGCGAGCGATCCGGACGCGAACAACCGAATCCCGGTCACGCTGACCCTGCGACCCGTGTTGGAACTTCCAGGACTGGAGCGAATCCGCCGCCGGGCGTGCGCATGTTGGTGTTCTGCCCTCGGTAGAGGCGAGCGGCTGCAAGCAGGATATTCCCCGCGAAGGTGTACAGGCGCACGTCGGCCTTCAGTTCCGCTCGGCCTCCTTCAAGTTGGACGTTGCGCGTCCCAGGCGCTGCGTAAGACTGCGCGACATATTCTCGGACCAGGATCTCGACCCAGACCTTCCGCGTGACCTTGTCTCCGCGATAGGCCGCCTTGCTGCCATGGCCGCGCGCTGGCTTGAAAAACAGATTGCGGCGATCTTGCCAAAGAGCGTCGGCATTGTCGGACGAGACAATGACGGTAGGTGGCACGGTGGCACGGAGAACATCGAGATGGTTTTGCGCCAGACCCCAGCGTCTCAGGCGATCGGAAGCCGACAACAGGGTCAGATTCCGCTTGTCGGCAAACAGTGCGTGCGCACGCGGATTTGGCGTCAAGACAACTTTGCCGCCGACATAGGCGGCTTGCAGCGCGGCGTGTCGCGGCTCTTCAAGTGCGAAGTCGACCAAGCAATTGTACACGAGGTCGACTGGACGGCCGTCGAATAGCAACGTCTTTCCGTCGAAATGAAGTTCTTTCGCATCGGCTATCACGGCCTCGAAACCGTGCTTCTCCAGCAGGGCCTTGGCCAGTCTAAATTCGGGAAAGAGGTACTGCTCCTGAGGCGCATCATCGACGATCGCGATCGTCGCCGGGCGTCCGGCTCCTCGCTGCCGCCGCCATTCGTCGATGAACATGTCGGCGATCTTCGATCCGAAATCTTGCAAATGTGAGATCTCGAATGGAACTCGCGCCTCGGCGCAGCAAGCGCGTTGCGCCCGAGCCAGGGGTGCATTCAGGAACGCTCCGCCAGCATTCGTGTTCACCTCAATCAGCTTCGGCCCGCTGGCCGCGACGTGGAAGTCATAGCCCATGAGGGCTTCGGCTGGGCCAAAGTCCAATCCGGCAATCGATGGCGCCCACGAAAATGCCGCTTCGCAGTAACCTGGCAACGTCGCCGCGGCCTCCACCGCATCGATGACCCGCCCCATCTCGGTCAAGAGCTCTGCCGGGACGAACGCCGGCACGTTGGAGAATAGCGATGGGTGAGTGCTGCTCAGTTCTTGCGCAAAGTCCTGAGACCCGACCTCCCGGTTCAAGGCTTCGGTGAGCGCAACGCGGTCGATGGTCATGCAGAAGCATCCCTGATTCAGCCGCTCCGCCTTGCTGCCGACTTCCTCGACGACCGACATCTGCGCATCTTGCATATGAACACCTCAACAGGGTCTGGCGCACAACGCCCATAGGTCCGCAATCACCGCAAAGCGGCTCACAAACCTATTTAATGCCGTCACGGCAACACGGGCCACGACCTGTGTTCAGGCGGAAACGCGATGCAGTTGAGCCGCTATTTCGGCTTCATCGACGAAGAGCCCATCATTTCATCCATTTGCTTGCGCATCTCGTCCATCTGCTTCTGCTGTTCGGGATCCATCATTGCCGGCATGGCTTCAAAGCCCGACATGCGGCGCATCATGCCCGACATCAACTCTATCCTCAGGGACATTTGCTTGCGCTGATCCGGCGTGAGTTCACCTCGCGACATCTGCTCGGTCATTGTCGTCATTTCCTGAGTCATGTCCTTCATCATCATGAACAGTCTCTGATGATGAACGCTCGCGCCGCCCTGCGTCGTGGCGGGCGGGGGAGACTGCGCCATCGCCGTAGCTGCCAGAAGCATGCCAAGACAGGCAACCATCGCTGTCATCGAAGTCTTCGTTTTGCCACTCATGCTCACCCTCCATCTATTGATCCGCTTGCGTTCTGGGGCATTGGCCGCAACGATCCATCACGCGGCCAATAGCCCGGCTTTGGCATGCGCTTTGTCGTACGGAAATACGACACCGAGATCCGGAGTGGCTGCGTGCTTGTCTGTCTCCGGGCATGCCAACCGGGCAATCAAGTCGCGAATGACATTGAGCCGGGCGACACGCTTGTCGTCGGCACGAACAACGATCCAAGGAGAAAGAGGACTCGATGTCCTCGCCAGCATCTGATTCCGCGCCTCGGTGTACATCTCGAAGCGCTTCAGGGCGACCTCATCAACGGGACTCGTCTTCCATTGCTTTAGCGGATCGACACGCCGTGATCGCAGTCTCTTCTTCTGCTGCTCTTTGTTGATGTCCAGATAGTATTTGATGATCTGGAGCCCCGCGCCGATCAGCATGTGCTCGAACGGCAGAACGTCCTCGAGGAAGCGCTCGTA
>JAIETA010000065.1 GCA_019745575.1 Reyranella sp.
GCCAGTCGTAGGACGAGATCAGCCACTGGGCGAAGGGCGAGACCGTCATCGGCGCCACGCCCATGCCCGCCGAGACGAGCGAGACGGCGAGGCCGCGATGCCGGTCGAACCAGCCCGTGACCGTCACCATCATCGGCGCGAAGACGGCGCCGGCGGCCACGCCGACCAGCACGCCGTAGATCAGCTGGAACTCGAGCAAGCTGGTGGCACGGCTCGCCAGCACCAGGCCGAGCCCCAGCAGGACGGCCCCCGACAGCACGACGATGCGCGGACCGAAGCGGTCGGTGAGCGCCCCCCAGCCGAAGGCCGCCACGCCCATCGCCAGGAAATCGAGCGTCATGGCGGTCGAGATGCCGGTGCGCGACCAGCCGGTCGCGTCGGCCATCGGCTGCAGGAAGACCGCCAGCGAGAACAGCGCGCCGATGGCGACGCAGCCCATCACGGCGCCCGCGCCGACGATCACCCAGCCGTAGGAAGAGCGCATGCAACCGTCTCCCGCATCCCGGGAGACACATAACTTATTGGTTAACTATTCGCAATGCCCCTAGGGAGCGGGAACGACCGCCAGTTCGGTGCCGCTGACGCCGGTCACCCGTACGCGCGCGCCGGCCGCCATGTCGGGGCCGGTCACCGTCCAGCTGCCGTCGCCCAGCACGACGCGGCCCCGGCCGTTCAGGATCGGGGCATCGAGCACGATGACCTTGCCGATCAGGCTGTCGCCGCGGGCGTTGATGGTGTTCGGCGCAGCGTCCTGGCTCTGCAGGCGGCGCAGCGTCCGACGAAGCGCCACCGCCGACACGACGGCCACGGCGGCGAAGACCACGAGCTGCCACTCGAGCGCCACGTCCGATGCCACCAGCAGCAGGAGGCCGGCCGCGGCCGCGCCGATCGCCAGGAACAGGAACACCACGCCGGGCAGCATCATCTCGAAGACGAGCAGGACGGCGGCGAGCGCCCACCAGTACCAGAAGACGATCTTGAACATCGCCATGGCCGTCTAGCCCGCGTTGGGAACCGAGCCGCGCGGCCGGGCCGCCGCCTCGACACCGCGGGCCTGGGCTTCCTTGGCCAGCTCGCCGATGCCGGCGATCGACGCCATGACGCCGGCCGCCTCGACGGGCAGGAAGAAGACCTTGGCATTGGGGCTCGATCCCATCTTGGCGAGCGCTTCGACATACTTCGTGCCGAGGAAGTAGTTGGTCGCCTGCACGCCGTTGCCGGCGATCGCCTGGGCCACCACCGATGTCGCCTTCGCCTCGGCCTCGGCCATGCGCTCACGCGCCTCGGCGTCGCGGAACGCCGCCTCGCGCCGGCCCTCGGCGGTCAGGATGGCCGACTGCTTCTCGCCCTCGGCGCGCTGGATGCTCGATTCGCGCACGCCCTCGGCCTCGAGGATGGTGGCGCGCTTCTCGCGCTCGGCCTTCATCTGCCGGCCCATCGCCACGACAATGTCCTCGGGGGGCGCGATGTCCTTGACTTCGATGCGCAGCACCTTGACGCCCCACGGGCCGGTTGCCTGGTCGATGACGGCGAGCAGCGTGTTGTTGATCTCGTTGCGCTTCGACAGCGCCTCGTCGAGCGCCATGTTGCCCATCACCGAACGTATGTTGGTGAGCGCCAGGTTGGTCATGGCGAGGTGGAGGTTCTGCACCTCGTAGGCGGCGCGCGCCGCGTCGATCACCTGGTAGAAGGCGACCGCGTCGACCTGGACGGTCGCGTTGTCCTTGGTGATGACCTTCTGGCCCGGGATGTCGAGGACGTTCTCCTGCATGTTCATCTTGCGCCCGACCGTGTCCATGAACGGGATGATCAGATGCAGGCCGGGCGGCAGTGTGCGCGTGTAGCGGCCGAACCTTTCGATCGTCCAGTTCGATCCTTGCGACACCGTTTTCACGCCGGCGAACACCAGCACCAGCGCGACCAGCACCAGCGCCAGAACGAATATCAGAGCACCCGACATGATTGTGCCTCCCAGGCTTCGTCGGGAGCCTAGCCCAAGGCGGTGCGCCCGACCATCGCCGGCGCTAGAGTTCACTGCTGGACACAGGAGATTTCATCGTGGCTGAACCCGTGTGGGAGCCCCTTCCCGACTACCGCGGCTATCCGCCGGAAGAGATGGCGGCGCGCGCCCTGGCCTTCCGCGCCGAGTTGCGCCGCCGGCGCACGGTGCGCGACTTCGACGGCCGGCCGGTGCCGCGCGAGGTGATCGAGACCTGTCTGCTCGCGGCCGGCACGGCGCCATCGGGCGCCAACCTGCAGCCCTGGCACTTCGCGGTCATCCAGGACGCGGTGGCGAAGAAGCGCATTCGCATCGCCGCAGAAGCCGAGGAGCGTGCCTTCTACAACGGCAAGGCACCCAAGGCGTGGCTCGAAGCGCTGGCGCCGCTCGGCACCGACGCCGACAAGCCCTTCCTCGAAGAGGCGCCATTGCTGATCGCGATCTTCGCCCAGAAGTCCGGCACCCGTCCCGACGGGCGCACGGTGAAGCACTACTACGTGCCCGAGTCGGTGGGCATCGCCACGGGCTTCCTGATCGCCGCCCTGCACGATGCGGGCCTTGCCACGCTGACCCACACGCCGAGCCCGATGGGCTTCCTCAACGAGATCTGCGACCGGCCGGCCTGGGAGAAGCCGACAATCCTGCTGGTGGTGGGCTACCCGAAGGTCGGCTGCCGGGTTCCCGTGCATGGCGGCCTGCGCAAGCCGCTCGCCGAGATCAGTTCGTGGATCTAGCGTCGGTCGCCAGCCAGCGGTCGAGAAAGCCGTCGACCCAGCGATCGAGCGGCGGATCGTAGAGCGGGTGCATGGCGAGGTGCACGCCGCGCTGCTGGGCGCCCGGCATTTTCAGGCGTTCGGCCGCCTTCAACGTCCAGATCTGCTTCATCTCAAGCGTGACTTCCGGATGGAACTGGAAGCCGAAGGCATTGCCGCCGTAGCGGAACGCCTGGACGGGGTAGCGGTCGTTGGTGGCGAGAAGCTCGCAGCAGGCCGGAATATCCATGCCCTCGCGGTGCCACTGGTAGACCTTCATCGGCGAGCGGATCCAGTCGCGGCCGGCCTCGGTCGGCTCGACATCGACATAGCCGATCTCGACCAGCCCCTCGGGATGGGGGCCGACCCGACCGCCCACGGCGCGGGTCAGGAGCTGGGCGCCGAGGCAGAGGCCGAGAAACGGCACACCCGCCTCGACCACTTTCGGAATCCACTCCAGTTCGCATTTGATGCCGGCCAGGGTGCCGCAGTCGTTGGCCGACATCGGGCCGCCGAAAATCACCACGCCGGCATAGTCGGACATGTCCTCCGGCAGTTCGCAGCCGAGATTGGGGCAAAGGCGGTGAAGCTCGTAGCCGCGCTTTTCGAGGAGGGCGCCGACGCGTCCGGGTCGCGAATGCTCCTGATGGACGACGACAGCAACTTTTTTGGGCTGTGAAGCCGGTAACGCCATGGATTTGCAACATATGCGTCGCTTGTGGCAACGACAAGGCGAACCGACCGTGGAGAGACGAAATGGCGCGCCGGCTCGACTTCTACTTCGACTGTTCCAGCCCCTGGACCTATCTCGCCTTTCACGCGGTGCAGCCGCTTGCCGCCGAGGTGGCGGCGGAGATCGTCTGGAAGCCCATCCTGGTCGGCGGCGTCTTCAATGCCGTCAATCAGACGGTCTATGACAATCGCAGCAAACCCAATCCCCTGAAGCAGGCCTACACGCTGCAGGACCTTGCGGCCTGGGCGCGACTCTACGGATTGCGGATCGGCTTTCCGCCGACGATTTTCCCGGTCAACAGTGTCAAATGCATGCGAGGCGCCCTGGCCGCGCTCGATGCCGGCCGGCTGGTGGCCTACGCCACCGCCGCCTTCGAGGCCTACTGGCGGGACGATCGCGATCTGGCGCGCGAGGACGTCCTGGCCGACATCGCCGCCAGGGCAGGGCTCGATCGCCAACGCTTCTTTGCCGCCATCGAGACCGACTCCTGCAAGGCACGGCTGCGCGCCAACACCGACGAGCTGATCGCCCGCGGCGGCTTCGGCAGTCCCACGATGTTCGTCGGCGATGCCATGTTCTTCGGCAACGACCGGCTGCCGCTGGTGCGGGCCGCCCTGGCGGCGGCTTAAACGCCAGCGGCGACGATAGGTTCCGGCAATTTCACTGAAAACTGCGCATTTCGGCCTTTTGCCGTCCCTGCGCGGTAATTGCGTTTGAAACAGGCGACCAACTGTTGTACCCGCTGGCGGTTTCCGGCCAACGCGTTGGGAGTGTTTGTATGATCAAGAAGCTTTCGCAGGCGGCGATTCTGGTGGCAGGCCTCTTGGCGGTGGGTGGCTGCACGCTCAATCAGGCCCAGACGGCGGCACCCGTTGCCAAGGCAGCGGCACCCGACTATCAGGCCCCTGTTCCGCCCAACCCGCCCGCGGCGAACATCAGGGCAATCTGCTACAACGCGGCCGACCTCGCCGTCGTGCGCGCCCGCATGGTTCAGCAGGAACTCGTCGTTGCCACGTTGCAGTGCCAGAACCCGGGCGGCAGTCGCGCATTCGAGGCGCTCTATGGAAGCTTCATCCGCAAGTACCAGGCGGAACTCAATACCAATGCGCGGGCGATCTCCGAGGTCGCACGACGCAAGCGGTTGAACGTCGACGTCTTCGTGACCGAGGTCGCGAACCGCACGGCCCAGCGCGCACCTGCCGATCGGGAGTTCTGCTCGCGCAACAAGCGGGCGCTCGATTGGGCGCTCGATCCGAAGGCGACGTCGCTGGCCCAGGTGCCGCCGCCGTACGATCTCGGACCCGAGATGAACATCTTCCCCTGTCCGGCGCAGTAACCGGCAGGACAGCAAAAAGGCGGTCCCTCGGGACCGCCTTTTCTCTTTGGGCGCGACGCGCCCGCTCTATTGAATGACGATCTCGACGCGCCGGTTCTGCGGCTCGCGCACGCCATCCTTGGTGGCGACGAGCAACGCCGTCTCACCGCGACCGACGACCGTGATCGAGGCCGCGGGCACGCCCTGGCGGACGAGCGCCGTCTTGACCGTGTTGGCGCGGCGCAACGACAGCGCCATGTTGTAGTTGGCCGGGCCCGACGTGTCGGTGTGGCCGGTGCAGGTCAGTCGGGCGTTCTGTCCGGCCTTGGCGACGGCCGCCGCCTCCTTGACGATATCCATGGCGCGCGGCGTCAGCGTCGACTTGTCGAAGTCGAAGAACACCAGGAAGTTCTTCACCGGCGGCGGCGGCGGTGCCACAGCCTGCGGCGCCGGGTCGTCGCAGGCGCCCAGCAGGAACGCCGCCGCGACGACGGCCAGCAGCTTCTTGAACATGTCTTGATCCCCCTTTGCGCATTTCTCAGCGGCGCGATACTAACGTCGTTTGGGGCGCATTTTCCAGAGCGACAATGTATTCAAACACTTCAGGCGCCCGCGCTTGCGCCGGGGCGGCCATGAACAAATCGTGGCCAAGGCGTCGGATCGCCCGGTCGACGGCGATGATCCGTTGCGCGCCGTGCGCCGCGGCGCCGACCTCGACGCGCTGTAAACGCCGGACGCCTGCCGCTATCTTGGGCTTCGCATGATGAGCCGGACCCTTCGAACCGACGTTCTGGACCTTGCCTATGAGGAGCACGGTCCGGCCGGCGGACCTGTCGTCGTCCTGCTCCATGGGTTTCCCTACGATCCGCGCTGCTTCGACGAGGTCGCCCCGCCGCTCGCCGCCGCAGGCTGCCGGGTCCTGGTCCCCTATCTGCGGGGTTACGGCCCGACGCGGTTCCTGTCCGCCGCCACGCCGCGATCGGGCGAACAGGCGGCGCTCGGCCACGACCTGCTGCAGTTCCTGGACGGGCTGGGCATCGCGCGGGCAGCACTCGCCGGCTACGACTGGGGCGGTCGCGCCGCCTGCATCGTGGCCGCGCTCTGGCCGGAGCGTGTGCGCTGCCTCGTGAGCTGCACCGGCTACAACATCCAGAACATCGCCCGCTCCGCCGACCCGGCGCCGGCCGAGCAGGAACACCGGTTCTGGTACCAGTACTACTTCCATACCGAGCGCGGCCGCGCCGGGCTCACCCGGAACCGCCGCGACATCTGCCGGCTCCTGTGGTCGCTGTGGTCGCCCGACTGGCGCTTCGACGAGGCGACCTTCGAGCGTTCCGCCGTCTCCTTCGACAATCCCGACTTCGTCGAGGTCGTGATACAATCGTACCGGCACCGTTACGGCTACGCGCCCGGCGACCCGGCGCTGGCCGGGATCGAAGCCCGGCTTGCGGCGCAGCCCAGGATCGCCGCGCCGACGATCAACCTGCACGGCGGCAACGATGGCGTCGGGCCTGTGCCAGAGACCGATGGCCAGGGCAGGTTCTTCACCGGCCCCTACGAACGACGCGTGATCCCGCGTATCGGCCACAACGTGCCGCAGGAGGCGCCGGCGGCCACGGTCGCCGCGCTGAGCGACCTGATGAAAGGAACCACGCCATGAGCAACATCGCCCTGATCGGCGCCACGGGCAACATCGGCAGCCGCATACTCGGCGAGGCGCTGGCCCGCTCGCATACCGTGACGGCCATCACACGCGATCCGCGCAAACTCAGCGCGCGCCCCGGCATGACGGTCCGCGCCGCCAGCACGACCGATCCCGTTGTCCTCACCCAGGTCCTGAAGGGCCACGACGTGGTCGTGGTGTCGGTGAAGTGGAACGAAAACGACGTCGACCGCGTCATCGACACGATCCGCAAGTCCGGCGTCAAACGCGCCCTGTTCGTGGTCGGCGCCGGCAGCCTGATCCGCAAGGACGGGCGCACCCACTTCGACCACATGGCGGCGAAGGGCGTTCAGCCACCGACCTCGAAGCCGGCCATGCTGGCGCTGGAGGCCGTCCGCAAGATCAAGGACCTCGACTGGACGGCGATCTCTCCCGCCGCCGCCATCCCGGCCGGCCAGCGCACCGGCAAGTTTCGCCTCGGCCTCGATCAGTTCCTGGTCGACGCCAAGGGCGAAAGCCGCATCAGCCGCGAGGATTTCGCGGTCGCCATCCTGAACGAGATCGAGAAGCCCAAGCACGTCCGCAAGCGGTTCACGGCGGCCTACTAGCTACTCCAGCGTCTCCAGCAGACGCGCGCAGAGGTAGGTGCGCGGCAGCAGCGAGGAGAAGTAGATCTGCTCGTTGGCGGCGTGCGCGCCCTTGCCGTCGGCGCCCAGGCCATCGAGCGTCGGGATGCCCAGCGCCGCGGTGAAGTTGCCGTCGCTGCCGCCGCCGGTCAGCGGCACGTCGGCCAGTTCCTTGCCGATCTCGCGGTAGATCGCCTGCGCCTTGCTGAACAGACAGGCGATGCCGGCGTCCTTCTGATAGGGCGGCCGGTTCATGCCGCCCTCCACGGTGAGTTCGACGTCCTTGCCGATCGGCTCCAGGTTCAGGAACCAGTGGGTCATCTCCTCGGCGAGCTGCTGGCTCGGCACGCGCAGATCGATCTCGGCCTTGCACTCGGCCGGCACGACATTGACGCCGCTGCCGCCGCCGATCAGCCCGACATTGCAGGTGATGCCGCGGGCATAGTCGGTCTTGCCTTCGACACGAACGATCTGCTTCGCCATCTCGAGGATGGCGCTGCGGCCGTCCTCGTGGCGGACGCCGGAGTGGCTGGCCCGGCCCTTCACTGTCATGACGAAACGCCCGACGCCCTTGCGCGAGGTCACGACCTTGTCGCCGTCGCG
Source organism: Reyranella sp. (assembly GCA_019745575.1). GTDB lineage: Bacteria > Pseudomonadota > Alphaproteobacteria > Reyranellales > Reyranellaceae > Reyranella. The sequence continues at coordinate 7,692 of JAIETA010000065.1, forward strand.
GCCGGGCTCCATGACCAGCGCATATTTGTGGCCGCGGGCCGCCGCCTCGATGCGCGCTCGCGAGGTCGGGCTGCCGACCTCCTCCTCGGGAATGAACAGGAACGTCACCGGCAGCCTGGGCTTCTTGCCCTGGCGGATCAGATGCCGCAGCGCGTAGTAGGCGATGTAGCCGCCGGCCTTCATGTCGTAGATGCCGGGTCCGAAGATGCTGTCGCCCTCGCGGCGGACTTTCAGGTCCTTTTCGATCATGCCGATGGGATGCACGGTGTCGAGATGGGCCAGCACCAGGATGCCCCGGCCGTCGCCCCCGTTCATCTCCGGTGGCGTCTTGCACTCCAGGATGTCGCCGAAGCCGTCGCGGCCCGCAATGCGCTCGAGCTTGAGCCCGAGGTCGCGGAACTGGCCCTCGACATGGTCGACGACCTTGTTCACGGCCCCGGCGTCGTGGCTCGGGCTTTCGATGCTCACCCACTCCACGATGCCGTCGAGCACCTCCTGCGGGTCGATCTTGGGCTCGTTCTTCATCTTGTCCGCCGCCATCAGATCGGGTCCCACGTGAAATACTCCGGCGAGCGCTTGAGGTCGGTGAAGAACGGCTTCATCGACGGCACCGCCGTCTCGGCGATCGACTCCAGCGTCCAGCCGTCGGACATGTGCACCGAGCGCACCGGCCGGTTGGCGTTGAACAGCATGATCTCGTTCATGCGCACGCCGAAGATCTGCGAGGAGATGCCTTCGGCGGCATCGGCCAGCAGGAACACCGCCATCGGCGCGATCTTGGCCGGGGTCATCTTCTTGGAGCGTTCGAGGCGGGCGACCTGGGCCGGCGTGTCGGCCGGGATGGTGCCGATCATGCGTGTCCAGGCGAACGGCGAAATGCAGTTGGAGCGCACGTTGAACGCCGCCATGTCGAGGGCGATCGAGCGCGACAGGCCGATGATGCCCATCTTGGCGGCGGAATAGTTCGCCTGGCCGAAATTGCCGACCAGGCCCGACGTCGAGGTGAAGTGCACGAAGGCACCCGACTTCTGCTCCTTGAAGTAGTTGGCGGCGGCGCGGCTCACATTGAAGGCGCCGTTCAGATGGACGTCGATCACCATCTTCCAGTCGACGTGGCTCATGCGGTGGAAGATGCGGTCGCGCAGGATGCCGGCATTGTTGATGACGCCGTCGATCCGCCCGAAGTTCTCGACCGCGGCCTTGACCATGCGTTCGGCGCCGGCCGGATCGGTGACGCTGTCGCCGTTGGGCACCGCCTTGCCGCCGGCCGCCGCGATCTCGTCGCAGACCTTCTGCGCCGGCGTCGTGCTGCCGCCGCCCTCGCCGTCGACCGCGCCGCCGAGGTCGTTGACCACCACCTTGGCGCCCTCGCGCGCGGCCAGCAGTGCCATCTCGCGGCCGATGCCGCCGCCCGCGCCGGTCACCAGCACGACCTTGTCCTTCAGCATGTTCGACATTGACTCGTTCTCCCTCTTTTCACGGTTCCAGTTTCGCGGCAGGCGATCCGGCGCGCAACAGCCGCGCACTCAACAGCGTGGCGACGGCGAAGGGCGCCAGCCCGATCACGAGCGGCATGGCAATGTAGCGGCTGCCGATTAGGGTCAGCGCCGCCACCGTCACCGTCCCCATGGCGCCCATGCCCATCTGGGCAAGGCCCGCCAGCGACGACGCCGTGCCGGCAAGCCTGGGATACATGCCGACCGCGCCGGCATTGGCGTTGGCCACGATCATGCCGGTGCCGAAGCTCAACAGCATGTGCGGCCCGACGATGGCCCACCAGGTAACGACCTCCGCCAGCGCAAGCGCTGCCATGACGATCAATGCCGCGATGTGGAACCAACCCGAGAAGCGGATGACGGTCGTGGGCGCCACGCGACCGACCAGGCGGTTGTTGACGAAGGTGCCGGCGGTGAAACCGCCGACCGAGAGCAGCACGATCAGGCCAAACTCCTTGGGCGAGAAGCCCAGGCTTTCCTGCAGGATGAAGGGCACGCCGGCCAGCATTCCGAAATTGAGCGCGAAGGCGAAGCCCAGCGGCAGGATGTGGCCGAGGAAGCGGCGGTCGCGCAGCATCTCGCCGGAGCCCCTGAGGAGGCTGCCGACGTCGATGCGGTCGCTGCGGTACTTGTTGGTCTCGCCCAGCCCCAGCAGCGAAACCACGAACAGGACCGTGCCGAAGCCGCCGACGAACCAGAAGGTCGCCCGCCAGCCCAGCCACTCGCCGAGGAAGCCGCCGACCGTCGGCGCCAGCGATGGCGCGATGTTCTGGCCGAGCGAGATCCAGCTCATGACCAGCGGCATCTCCTTGTAGGAATAGGCGTCGCGCGTGAGTGCGCGCCCCAGCACCGATCCCGACGCAGCACCCAGCCCCTGGAGAATGCGCAGGCCGATCAGGCCGCCGATGGACGGCGCGAAGGCGCAGGCGACCGTTGTCAGGGTGAAGAAAAGCAGGCCACCCAACAGCACCGGGCGGCGGCCGTAGCGGTCGCTGAGCGGACCGTAGAAGAGCTGGCCCACGGCGAAGCCCACCATGTAGGTGGTGAGCGTGAGCGTGACATTGTCCGGTGTTGCCGAAAGATCCTGCCCGACCGACGGCATGACCGGGGTGTAGATGCTCATGGTGAGCGGGCCGAAACTGCCGAGCGCCACCAGCAGGGCGATGTAGCCCCTCGATCGCGGCGCAAGCCTCACGTCTTGCCGGCTTCCGCAGCACCCTCGGCGCCGAAGTCGCCGCCCAGCGGCATCTGTTCCTGCTCGCGCGTCATGCGGGGATAGTAGTGACGAAAGGCGCCGCGGATTTCCTCGAACGGGATGTCGGCGAAGACGCCGCGGTAGGCGAGGTATTCCATGTGGCGCCGGCCGCCGAGATCGAACGGGTGGTAGATCGAATCGCCGACCGCGTCCCACTCCAGCGGCTTCAGGCCGAACCTCTCGGTGAGCTCCCGGTTGAAGGCGGGCGTCGCCTTGACCCAGCGCCCGTCCAGCCAGACATCGGTGTAGCCGTGATAGAAGAAGACGTCGCTGCCCATCAGCTCGGCCAGCCGTTTGGTCGTCATGTGATTGCGCACGTCGGCATAGCCGAGGCGCGCCGGAATGCCCGCGGCGCGGCAGGCCGCGGCCATCAGGCCGGCCTTGTTGATGCAGTAGCCGTGCCCGGCGGCCAGCGTCGCGCTGGCGCGATAGGCGTCGCGCCGCATCGGCGTGTTGTAGGGGTCGTAGCGCAGGTCGTCGCGCACCGCGTAGTAGAGGTGGAGCGCCCGCTCGCGGTCGCTGCCCTCGCCCGCCACGCGCCGTGCATAGGCGACGATCGACGGATGCTCCGAATCGACGAGGTCGCCAGGCCGCCGGTAGGCCGCGAAGTCGGCCCCGTCGCGCACGACATCGTCGGCCGGGGTCTTGAAGGAATCGTAGTTCATGCCGGGCAAGTCATAGTGTGCCGGCGGCACCCCGTCGACCGGTGCGCGTCGAAGAGCGGCCATGCAGCAGGACCGGACCTCGCCTAGAGCGACGGCGGCGCGTCGTCGGCCGACTTCACCAGGAAGTGGGCGTTGGCCGTCGCCACCGGCTTGGAACGGTCGTCCTGCCAGGCCTCGGCAAAGACGTTCACCATGCGCCGGCCCTGCTTGGTCACCTTGGCGGCGGCGAGCACGTCGACCGGCCGCGCCGAGCGCAGGTAGTCGACCGTGATGTTGACGATCTTGGGCACCGCCTCGGTCTCGGTCTCCCACAGCAGATGAAAGATCGCCGCCATCTCCAGCATGGCGCCCAGCGTGCCGCCGTGGATCGCCGGCAGGAACGTGTTGCCGATCAGGTCGTCGTGATAGCGCATGCGGGTCAGCAGTTCGCCGGTGCCGTTCTCCGGCGCGATCCTCATCCAACGCGCGTAGGGAATGGCCTCGGCCAGACGCGCGACGTCGCCCGACTTGCGGACCTCGGCCAGGCGCTCGAGCAGGGCGCTCATATCTTGGCCTCCGCGCCGATCGATTGCGCCCGTGTGACCTTGCCCTTGGTGCCCAGCATGAACGTCCCGGCCGCGGCGGCGATCGGATCCTTCGGATCGCCGTGATGGGCGAAGGCGCGCGTGAAGGCGACCGAGCGCGTCACCCGATAGCACTCGGCTTCGGCGATCACCGGCTTGCCGGGCTCCGCCGGCCGCACATAGTCGATGCGCAGGTCGAGAGTGGCGAAGGGCTCCGGCTGCTTGAGCATGGTGGCGACCGACATGCCGCAGCAGCCGTCGAGCATCGCAGTCAGAGGGCCGCCCGCCAGCACGCCCGTCTCCGGATTGCCCACGAGTTCCTCGCGCCAGTCGAGCTGCATGGAGGCGAAGCCCCTGCGGACCCCGATCACCTTCAAGCCCAGCGCCCTGTTGTGCGGAATGGTGTCGGAAAACCACTTCTGGAAGAGCGCGACGCGCTCGGCCTTGTCCATCTAGAGCCCCATCTGGCGGGCGGCGAGGTCCTTCATGATCTCGACCGAACCGCCGCCGATCGACATCACCTTGGTCTCGCGATAGATGCGCTCGACCTTGGCGCCGCGCAGGTAGCCGGCGCCGCCGAAGATCTGCATCGCCTCGTTGGCGCAGAACTCCATGGTCGAGGTGGCGAGGTTCTTCAGCATGCAGATCTCGGCCACCGGCTTCTCGCCCTGGCCGACCCGCCAGGCCAGCAGCTCGAGCGTCGACTTCACAGCATTGATGCGCATCGCCATGTCGACCAGGCGGTGGCGCACGACCTGGTTGGCGACCAGCGGCTTGCCGAAGGTGTGGCGCTCGCGGGCATAGGCGATCGCCTCGTCGAGGCAGACCTTGGCGTAGCCGCAGGCGCCGGCCGCCATGCCCAGCCGCTCCTGGTTGAAGTTGAGCATGATGCCGATGAAGCCGCGGTTCTCCTCGCCGATCAGGTTGTCGACCGGCACGCGCACGTTGTCGAAGAACAGCTGGGCGGTGTCGGATGCCCACCAGCCCATCTTCTTGAGTTTGGTGCGGGCAAAGCCCTCGCGGTCGCGCTCGATCAGCAATAGCGAAACACCGCCCGCCCCGGGCCCGCCGGTGCGCACGGCCACTGTATAGTAGTCGGCGCGCATGCCCGAGGTGATGAACATCTTGGAACCGTTCACGACATAGTGGTCGCCCTCGCGCCGCGCCGTCGTCTTCAGGTTGGCGACGTCGGAGCCGCCCGACGGCTCGGTGATGGCAAGCGCGCTGATCTTCTCGCCGGCCAGCACCTCGGGCAGAACCTTGCGCTTCATCCATTCCGGTCCCAGCGCGGCGATGGGCGGCGAGCCTATGGTGTGGCTGTTGAGGCTGGCATTGAGCCCGCCGCTGCCGTGGCGCGCCATCTCCTCGGCCTTGATGATCCCGAAGAACGGGTCGGTCGGCACGCCGCCGTAGGCTTCGGGGAAGCCGAGCTGCAGCAGGCCGGCGGCCGAGGCCTTGCGGTAGAGCTCGCGGGGAAACTCCTCGGCCTCGTCCCACTGGTCGACATGGGGCATCAGTTCGCGTTCGACGAAGCGGCGGACCGTGTCGCGGAAGGCGTGGTGCTCGTCGGTGTAGAAGGGCGACGGCGACCCGCCCGAGGGCGCCGGTTGCGCGGCGAGCGACATGGTATTCTCCGCAGGAAGACAGGCTGGTTCCGCCCACAGTACCGCGACGGGGGCGAAAATTCATTGACTCTCCAAGGGCCGCCCATGTCATATGGCCGCGCTTCGAGAATGTCGGGCCAAAAGCAATAAACGAGAGTCGCGCGGGACCGGGAAACGGCCAGAGTACAGGGTAGGAGAATGCTCGATTTCATCCAGCAGCTGGTGAGCGGCATCGCGCTCGGCTGCGTCTACGGCCTCATCGCGCTGGGCTTCGTGCTCATCTACAAGGCCACCGAGGTCGTCAATTTCGCCCAGGGCGACCTGATGATGCTGGGCGGCTTTTTCGTCTTCACCTTCATCGGCCTGATGGGCATCGACTACTGGCTGGGCTTTCTCTTTGCCGTCTGCGGCATGGCGGTGTTCGGCATGGCGACCGAACGCGTGCTGGTCCGGCCGATCCTAGGCTACCCGCAGTTCTCCATCGTCATGGCGACCATCGGCCTCGGCTACTTCCTGCGCTCGATCGCCGGCATGATCTGGGGCACCGACGATCTGCGGATCGAGACGCCGTTCTCGGCCGGCGTGCTAAAAATCGGCGATCTGGTGCTGGCGCACGACAAGCTGTCGGTGATCGTGGCCACCGTCATCCTGTGCGCGGTGCTCTACGCCTTCTTCAACTACACCCGCATGGGCACGGCGATGCGCGCCACGTCGGAGAACATGCTGGCGGCCTACTACATGGGCATCCCGGTGAAGCGCGTGGTCTCGCTCATCTGGGCGATCAGCGCCGCGGTCGCGGCCTGCGCCGGCGTGCTGCTGGCGCCGATCACCTTCATCCACTCCAATGTCGGTCTCGTGCTCGGACTAAAAGCCTTCCCCGCCGCCGTGCTGGGCGGCTTCGGTTCGATCCCGGGCGCCCTGGTGGGCGGCCTGATCATCGGCGTCATCGAGAGTCTCGCCGGCTTCTACCTGCCGCAGGGCTGGAAGGACATCGCCCCCTATCTCGTGCTGCTGGTCGTCCTGCTGGTCCGGCCGCAGGGCCTGTTCGGTCTCAGCATGCGCAAGAAGGTCTGAGTCCATGCGTTTCATCTTCAAGACCGACTACGACCAGGACATCCGCATCCTCAAGCACAGCGGCTACTGGTGGTCCTACGGCGTGCTGCTCGCCGTGATGCTGGCGGCGCCCTACCTGCTGGGCAGCTACCTGCAGAGCCAGCTGGTGTTCGTCTTCATCTACGCCATCGTGGGCGTGGCGCTGATGATCCTGACCGGCTTCACCGGCCAGGCCTCGCTCGGCCATGCTGCCTTCCTGGCGATCGGTGCCTATACCGCGGGCTTCATGCAGAGCCTCGGCGTGCCGTTCATCGTCTATTTTCCGCTGGCCGCCATCCTGACCGGCGTGGTCGGCGCCCTGGTCGGCTTCCCGGCGCTGCGCCTGCACGGCATCTATCTGGTGATCGCCACCATCGCCTTCGCCTTCATCGTCGAGGAGGTGCTGGCGCGCTGGGAGTCGGTGACCCACGGCAACGAGGGCATGCGGGTGCGGGCGCTCGACCTGCTGGGCATGCCGGTGCCGCGCGACAGCGAAGCCTTCTACTACCTCTGCCTGCTGGTGCTGGTCGGCGCCGTTCTGCTGGCGCTCAACCTGCTGCGCTCGCCGACCGGGCGCGCCTTCGTGGCGATCCGCGATTCGGAGACGGCCGGCAAGAGCATGGGCATCGACCTTGCCGCCTACAAGGTGAAGTCGTTCGCCATCAGCGCCGCCATCACCGGCCTGGCCGGCGTGCTGTTCGCGCACAAGATGACCTTCATCAGCCCCGAGATGTTCACCCTGCTGCTCTCCATCGAGTTCATCATGGTGATCATCATCGGCGGCGCCTTCGGCGTGCACGGCGCGATTTTCGGCGCCATCTTCATCGTCATGGTCGACCCCTTCCTGACGGCGCTGAAGGACGACCTGCCGGTGCTCGTCGCCAGCATCGGCGACTCCCTCGGCATGTCGCCCGAGGCCGCCGGCCAGCTGCGCGAGAAGCTCGCGAAGATCGGCTCGGCAGCCGGACTGAAGGGCGCGATCTACGGCCTGATCATCATGATGTTCATCCTGTTCGAGCCGTACGGCCTCTACGGGCGCTGGCTCAAGGTCAAGCTCTTCTTCCAGCTCTTCCCGCTCTACAAGCGTGCGACCTTCAAGCGGCAGAAGACCTACGTGAAGTCGGAGCGCAACCGATGAGCTTCTTCACGGTCGACGGCATCTCGCTGCAGTTCGGCGGCCTCAAGGCCGTCGACAACGTGAGCTTCAGCGTAACGAAGGGCGAGATCTTCACCATCATCGGCCCCAACGGCGCCGGCAAGACCTCGATCTTCAACCTGATCTCGCGGCTCTACGATCCCACGTCGGGCAGGCTGTTCTTCGAGGACCGCGACATCACCGAGGTGCCGCCGCACCAGATCGCCAAACTCGGCATCGCCCGCACCTTCCAGAACATCGAGTTGTTCGAGAACGCCTCGATGCTGGCCAACCTGCTGGTCGGCCGGCATTGCCACGCCACGACTGGCCTGTGGCAGGAGATGCTGTTTCTGCCCGGCGTGCGCCGCGCCGAAAAGGAGCACCGGCGCAAGGTCGAGGAGGTGATCGAGTTCCTCGACCTGCAGGCCTACCGCGACAAGCTGATCGCGGGCCTCCCCTACGGCGTACGCAAGGTGATCGAGGTGGCGCGCGCACTGTGCTCGGAACCCAAGCTCATCCTGCTCGACGAGCCGTCGTCCGGCCTCAATGTCGAGGAGACCGACGACATGTCGTTCTGGATTCGCGACATCAGGAGCGAGCTCGGCATCACCGTGCTCATGGTCGAGCATGACATGACCCTGGTGAACCGCGTGTCGGACCGCGTGCTGGCGCTCAACTACGGCAAGGTGCTGGCCTCCGGCACGCCGGCCGAGGTGCAGGCGCACCCCGACGTGATCGCCGCCTACCTCGGCGCCTGAGCGGAGCGAACATGGCCCCCGAATCGAACACCGCCGAACCGATCCTGAAGCTCAGCAACATCGAGAGCTACTACGGCCCGATCATGGCGATCCGCGGCATCAGCCTCTCGGTGCCGCGCGGCAAGATCATCACCGTGCTGGGCGCCAACGGCGCCGGCAAGACCACGATCCTGAAGACCATCTCGGGCGTGCTCGACCCGCAGAAGGGATCGGTCGAGTTCGAAGGCCGGCCGATCCAGCGCATGGACGCCGACAAGATCGTGCGCCTCGGTCTCAGCCACGTGCCGGAAGGCCGCGAGGTCTTCCCCTTCCTGTCGGTGCGCGAGAACCTCGCCATGGGCGCCTTCCTGCGCAGCGACCGCGACGGCGTCGCCCAGGATCTCGAGCGGGTCTTCACCTACTTTCCGCGGCTGAAGGAGCGCATCGACCAGCCGGCCGGCTCGCTTTCCGGCGGCGAACAGCAGATGCTGGCCATCAGCCGCGCCCTGATGAACCGGCCGAAACTCCTGTTGCTCGACGAGCCGTCGCTCGGCCTGTCGCCGATCCTGGTCAAGGAGATCTTCGGCATCATCCGCCGCGTCAACGCCGAGCAGGGCACGTCGATCCTGCTGGTCGAGCAGAATGCCAAGATGGCGCTGGAGACGGCGCACTACGGCTATGTCCTGGAAGTCGGCCGGGTGGTGATGGACGACACCTGCGAGCGGCTGATGAGCAGCAAGGACATCCAGGAATTCTATCTCGGCGCCAAGGAAGAAAGTGCCCGCGGCGAACGCCGCTGGAAGAAGAAGAAGAACTGGCGCTGATGCGGGAAGCGAGGAGACCATGAGCCAAGCAGCGACCCTGACGGTTGCCGATACCCTGCCCAAGAGCTTCGTGCTGTCGTGCAAGACCCGCGGCGACAAGCCCGCGATGCGCGAGAAGCTCTACGGCATCTGGACGGCGATCTCGTGGAACCAGTGGCTGGAGCGGTCGCGGGCCGTCACCTACGCGTTGCACTCAATCGGCTTCCGTCCGGGCGATGTCGCTTCGGTCCTGGCCAACACGGTGCCGGAGTGGAACTACGCCGACTTCGGCATCCTGTGCGCCGGCGGCGTCTCGTCCGGCATCTACCCGACCGACTCGGCCAAGCAGGTCGAATACCTGATCAACGACTCGCGCACGGTGGTGCTGTTCGTCGAGGACGACGAGCAGCTCGACAAGGCACTCGAGGTCCGCGAACGCTGCCCGACGCTGCGCAAGATCGTGGTGTTCGACATGGAGGGCCTGACGACCTTCTCCGATCCCATGGTCGTGTCGCTCGACGAGTTCATGGCGACCGGGCGCAACTACGCCCAGGGCAAGGAAGGCCTGTTCGACGAGCTGGTCGCGTCGCGCAAGCCGGGCGACCTCGCCATCCTGGTCTACACGTCGGGCACGACGGGGCCGCCGAAGGGCGCCATGCACAGCCACCACAACGTCGTCTTCACCATGCAGAACTGCATGCACCCCGAGCTGTCGCTGTCGTGGCGCGAGGGCGACGAACGGCTGGCGTTCCTGCCGCTCTGCCACGTCGCCGAGCGCGTGGCCGGCAGCTACTACTCGATCGCCACCGGCGTCTGCAGCAACTTCGCCGAGAGTCCCGAGACCGTGCCGGACAACATCCGCGAGGTGCAGCCCACCCTGTTCGGCGCCGTGCCGCGGGTCTGGGAGAAGTTCTATTCGGGCATCATGATCGCGCTGAAGGATGCGACGCCGATCCAGCAGTGGGCCTATAAGCAGGCGATCGGCGCCGGTTTCGCCATCGCCGACGCCCGGCTGGCGCAGCGCGACCCCACGGCCTTCGAGAAGCTCCGGTTCCAGATCGCCTACTGGCTGGTGCTGAAGAACATCCGCAAGATGCTGGGCCTCGACCGCTGCCGCTGGCTGTTCACCGGCGCGGCGCCGATCGCGCCGGAGCTGATCCGCTGGTATCTGGCGATGGGCCTCGACATGTTCGAGGTCTACGGCCAGACCGAGAATTGCGGCCTGGCGACGGCGATGCCGGCCGACGGCATCAAGCTCGGGACGGTCGGCAAGTCGGTGCCCTACGGCCAGGTCATGGTGTCGCCGGTCGGCGAGATCCTGATCAAGGGCGACATGGTGTTCATGGGCTACCTCAACCAGCCCGAGAAGACCGCCGAGACCGTCGACAAGAACGGCTGGCTGCACACCGGCGACGTCGGCACCATCGACAACCAGGGCTATGTGAAGATCACCGACCGGATGAAGGACATCATCATCACGGCCGGCGGCAAGAACATCACGCCCTCGGAGATCGAGAACCAGCTGAAATTCTCGCCCTATATCAGCGACGCCGTGGTGGTCGGCGACAAACGGCCCTACCTCACCTGCCTGGTCATGATCGAGCGCGAGACGGTCGAGAAGTTCGCCCAGGACCGCGACGTGCCGTTCACCAACTACACCAGCCTGTGCCGCGCCAAGGAGGTCCAGGACCTGATCTGGTCGGAGATCGAGAAGGTCAACGCCAACTTCGCCCGGGTCGAGACGATCAAGCGCTTCTACCTGATCGAGCAGCAGCTCACGCCCGAGGACGACGAGCTGACGCCGACCATGAAGCTGAAGCGCAGCTTCGTGAACCAGAAGTACAAGCAGGAAATCGACGCCATGTACCGCGCCCAGGCGGCCTGAAAAGGGCGCCGGAGGGCCTTCAAATCGCCGGCGGCCGTGCCATATTGGGCACAAGCCGGGGAGACACCGGACGGGAGAGGGTTGGCGCCCGCTTCTCCCTCTATGGAAGCCGGGTGCCACATTCGAGGAGGTTACGTATGAGATTGAGCACTCTGAAGGCCGCACTGCTGGGCGCCGCGGTCGGGCTCGCCGCCCTGCCGGCGCTGGCGCAGACCAAGGTCACCAACCAGGGCGTGACGGCCGCCGAGATCGTCATCGGCACCCACCAGGACCTGTCGGGCCCGATCAAGGTCTGGGGCGTGCCCGTCCTGAACGGCATGCAGCTCGGCGTCGACGAGGTCAACGCCAAGGGCGGCATCAATGGCCGCAAGCTCCGGCTGATCGCCGAGGACACGCAGTACGACCCGAAGAAGGCCGTGCTCGCCACCCAGAAGATGGTGGAGAAGGACAAGGTCTTCTCGATGGTCGGTCCGATGGGCTCGCCCACCGTGCTGGCGGCGCAGGACATCCTGTTCGACGCGGGCGTGCCGCAGCTCTTCCCGCTGACCGCCGCCGAGTTCACCTTCAAGTTCGACCCGGCCAAGCCGCAGGAGCGCCTGAAGTTCAACAACCTGCTGCCCTACGTCGAGAGCACGCGGGCCGCCGTCAAGTACATGGTCGAGTGGAAGAAGACCAAGGCCAACTGCATCATGTACCAGGACGACGAATACGGTAAGAACGTGTTCGACGGCTTCACCCAGCAGCTCACCGCCATGAACATGAAGGCGGCGTCGGTCACCACCTACAAGCGCGGCGCTTCGGACTTCTCGGCCCAGGCCGCCAAGATGAAGGCCGACGGCTGCGAGATGGTGCTGATGGGCACCGTCATCCGCGAGACCATCGGCCTGATGGCCGAGGCCAAGAAGATCGGCTTCGCGCCGGTCTGGCTCGGCGCCACGCCGGTCAACGTGCTGGAGATCCCGGCGCTCGGCAAGGAGCTGGTCGAAGGCCTCTATGCCGCCGCCGGCTTCGTGATCCCCTACCGCGACACCTCGACCGGCGCGGTCAAGGAGTGGTGCGAGGCCTACTTCAAGAAGTTCGGCATCGAGCCCAACAGCCAGGCCGTCATCGGCTACAACGCGATCATGACCTTCGCTCACTACGCCAGGCTCGCGGGCAAGGACCTGACCGGCCAGAAGCTGCTCGAGGCCCTGGAGTCGGGCAACGAGTACAAGGACATCTTCGGCTCGCCGCCGACCAAGTTCTCGAAGACCAACCACCTGGCGACCACGATCACCCAGGTGCAGGAAATCAAGAACGGCCGCTGGGTGCTGGTGAAGGGCGATCTGCTCTTCTAGTCCGCATCGCGACGTGAACCACCGGGCCCGGGCGGGCAACCGCCCGGGCTTTTCTTTGCCGGCGGACGGCTCAGGCGGGCGGTGACGGCACCGGAACCCGCGCGTCGCGCAGCTTTTGCTGCAGCACCGGAATGGCCGCCGCGGTGTTGCCGTCCTGACACTGAGCGATGGCCACGCGGGCGTCGATGTCGGCCGGCACGCCGCCGGTGGCGGTCCCGCCCAGATAGCCGCCGACATTGGCGACGTACTCGCCGTAGGCGTTGGCCAGCGTCGCGCAATAGGCGGCGCCCTGCGCCGCCGTCATGCCCGGTGGCGGACCGCCGGTCGTCGTCGTGCAGGCACCCAGCGCAAACATCGCGAGCGCCGCCACCCGGCCTTTGCCCGCGACGGGCATCAGCCGGCAGGCCCCGGCGGCACCGCCACCTTCGCATCGCGCAGCCGCTTCTGCAGGATCGGGATGCCGGCGCCGGTGTCGCCGTCTTCGCAGGCGGCGATGGCATAGCGCGCCGACAGATCGGCATCCTCGCCGCCGGTGTAGGTGGTGCCGAGGTCGGACCCGGTATTGCCGACGTATTCGGAGTACAGCGTCGCCAGCGTCGTGCAGTAGGCCAGGCCCTGAGCCGCCGTGAGGCCGGGCGGCGGACCGCTGGCCGTCTGGGTACAGGCCGCGATCAGGAGCGGTGCGACCGCGCTGAAAACCAACTTCCCGAGCTTCGCCATGCGGCCCTCCCTGGCAAACGAATCTACTGCAGGCGCGCCGATCCCGCTATGCTCCCGACCGACATGAGCAATGAACTTTCCGGCCACGTGGCGATCGTCACCGGCGGCGCCTCGGGGATCGGCGCGGCGTCGGCGGCCCTGCTGGAAAGCGCCGGCGCCGCCGTGATCGTGGCCGACCTGCAGGCCGCCAAGGACGGCCCCGGCCGCTTCGTCGCTCATGACGTGGCCTCCGAAGAGTCGTGGAAGGCGCTGCTGGCCGACGTGCTGGAACGCGAGGGCCGGCTCGACGTCGTGGTCAACAACGCCGGCATCTCCGGCGGCTCCGGCAATCCCGAGACGACGACCGTCGAGGCCTGGCAGAAGGTGCAGGCGGTCAATTCCGAGGGCGTGTTCCTCGGCTGCAAGTACGCCGTCCAGGGCATGAAGCGGACCGGCAGCGCCAAGCCCGCGTCGAAGGGATCGATCGTCAACATCTCCTCGGTCGCCGGCCTGATCGGCTCGGCCGGCCCCACCGCCTACACCGCCAGCAAGGGCGCGGTGCGGCTGCTCAGCAAGAGCGTGGCGCTCTACTGCGCCGAACGGAAGTACGACATCCGCTGCAACTCGGTGCATCCCGGTGGCGTCGACACGGCGATCTTCAATCCGCTATGGCAGGCGGTCGGCCACGAGCAGGGCAAGGCCTTCATCGGCGCGCGCCACCCCATCGGCCGCATGGCCGAGCCCGCGGACCTCGGCGAACTCGTGCTCTGGTTGGCGTCGGACCGCTCGAGCTTCGTCACCGGCGCGGAATTCGTGGCCGACGGCGGCCTGACCGCCGGCCTCATGAGGAGGGTGCCCCTTGCCTCGCCTTGAGAACCGGGTCGTCCTGCTGAGCGGCGGCGCGTCGGGCATCGGCGCGGCGACGGCCCGCCTCGTGGTGCGCGAGGGCGGCCGGGCGGTGCTGGCCGACCGCGACGAGACGAAGGGCCGGGCGCTGGCCGCGGAACTGGGGGCGGCCGCGACCTTCGTGCCGCTCGACGTCACGCAGGAGCCGAGCTGGCAGGCCGCGGTCGCCGAGACCGTGGCCCGGTTCGGCGCGTTGCACGGCCTGCTCAATGCCGCCGGCATCGGCGTGCGCAACGACATCGAGGACTGCACGCTCGAGGAGTACCGCCGGATCAACGACATCAACGCGCTGGGCACCTTCCTCGGCTGCAAGCTCGCCATTCCGGCCATCAAGGAATCGGGCGGCGGCTCGATCGTCAACATCTCCTCCGTGCTGGGGCTGCGCGGTGCCGCCTACGCGTTGGCCTACTCGGCCAGCAAGGGCGCGGTGCGCACCCTCACCAAGAACGTGGCGCTGCACTGCGCCCAGATGAAGTACAACATCCGCTGCAACTCGGTGCATCCGGGCTACATCGACACGCCGATGATCGCGCCGCGGCTGGAACAGAACGTCCAGAACATGACCGGCCGGCAGTTCCTCGAGGAGCTGCATCCGCTGGGCCGCCTCGGCCGGGCCGACGAGGTGGCCAACATGATCCTGTTCCTGCTGTCGGACGAGTCGACCTTCTCGACCGGCTCGGAGTTCGTCTGCGACGGCGGGCTGACGGCGTAGGGCGGCAGTCTAGGATTTCATCCCGGTGATCGAGGCGCTCATGGCGCGTGGGTCGCGCTTGGGCCAGCGGCCGGCCTCGACCTGACCGATGAAGTCGCCGACGATCCGGTTGAACTGGTCGGGGTCCTCCAGATTGATGGTGTGGCCGCAGTTCGGCATCACCGCCAGTGCCGCCGAGGCGATCTCGCGCTTCATCAGCAGGGCCGGCGCCAGGCAGGGCCAGTCCTCGTCGCCGGTCAGCACCAGGGTCGGCACCGCGAGCGCCCGCATCTCGTCCACCAGCTCGTAGAGCGAGGGCCGCGCGCCCTGCACGCCGATCTGGGTGTTGGCCGAGCCCAGCGCCGAATGCTCGCCCAGCTCCTTCTTGAACTGGGCGAAGCCGCGCGGGTCCTTGTTCTCGAACTGCACGCGCGTCGGCCCATAGGCGTACTTGCCGGCGAAGGCCACCATGCCCTCCTCGAGGAGCGACTTGGCCACGACCTCGACCTCGGCCCTGAACTTCGCCTGCTGCTCCTTCTCGGCGCCGTAGCCGACGCCCGCCACGACGAGCGACAGCGCGCGCGCCGGATGACGGAAGCCGAAATGCAGCGTCGCGAAGCCGCCCATCGACAGGCCGACGATGTGCGCCTTGGCGATCCCGAGATGGTCCATCACCGCCGCGATGTCGTCGGTGGCGCGGACCTGCGAATAGCTCGACGCCTTCTCCGGCACGTTCGACGGCGGGTAGCCGCGGGCGCCGTAGGTGATGCAGCGGTGGCGCTGGCCGAAATGGCGCATCTGCGCTTCCCAGGAGCGGTGGTCGGCGGCGAACTCGTGCACGAACACGACCGGGCTGCCCGCTCCGGTCTCCTCGAACCAGAGCCTCACGCCGTCGTCGGTGGTCGCATATGGCATCGTTTTCCTCCGGGTCGGCCCCGACAATAGCTCATGTGGCGGTTTCGTGACGCAGTGATAGGCTTGCTGAATGAGCGAAATCGGCACCGGCCTGCAGAACGCCAGCGGCATCCGCCACGCGGTCGCCCGCGCGGGCTACGCCTTCGTCGAGGCCTCCGACATGCGCGCCGCCCTCGCCCGCTTCGGCACGCTGGCCGACTGGCCGGCCTTCGCCGCGAGTTGGGACGACCTCGCCACCGACACCTACATGGCCGACGGCGGCCGCTACCGGCGCCGCCGCTTCGCCGTCTACTCTGCCCCGCACCGCGGCCCGATCGTGCGCGGTCCGCACCAGCCGCACTACCAGAGTCTCGACTACAACACCCTGAACGGCGGCATCGAGCGCTGGTTCGAGCCGGTCACCGAAGACATCGGCGGCGGCGCCTCGATGCGCACCATCCTCGACTACTGCCGCGCGCTGTTCGGCAAGCTCGCCCCCGATACGGCGCGCTGGCATGTCGAGACCCATCAGTTCCGCATCGAAGCCAAGCCCGGCCAGCACGGCAAGCCGACGCCCGAAGGCATGCACCGTGACGGCGTCGACTACGTGCTGGTGCTGCTGGTCGCCCGCCGCAACATCCGAAGCGGCACCACCACGGTGCACGACCTCGACCGGCGGGCGCTCGGCAGCTTCACCCTGACCGATCCGCTGGATGCCGCCCTGGTCGACGACCGCCGCTGCTTCCATGGCGTCACCCCCGTCGAGCCGGAAAACCCGGCGCAGCCCGCCTACCGCGACGTGCTGGTGGTCACCTTTCGCAAGATGCCGGCGGCTTAGGCCGCCACCGCCATTCGCGCGACCGTGCAGCTCACGGCGAAGATCGGCATCGGCTCGCAGAACTCGATCGTGCCCTTGGCGCCCCTGGCCGCCGCCGCGGCGGCGATGAAGGTGCGGATCTCGAAGCCGCCCTGGCCGCCGTCGCGGTAGATCTCGGCGTCGCTGTAGGACAGCAGCGCGGCGCGGTCGTTGGCCGCCCAGCGCGCCAGGAACTCGCGGTCCCATGCCTCGTTGATCTTCCCCGAATCGGGCGTCGCCGGCCAATGCGAGATGCCGCCGGTCGCCACCAGCGCGATGCGTTCCGGAACGGCGTCCGCCGCCGCACGCAAGGCCTCGCCGAACGCCCAGGCGCGGGCGAGTGGCGCCAGCGGCGGACCCTGGCAGTTGATGTTGGCCGGGATGATCGGCAGGTCGTAGCCCGGCGTCAGGAAATGCAGCGGCACCGAGATGCCGTGGTCGAACTTCCACTCCTCGGCATAGGCCACGTCGACCGTCTGCATCACCTGCTCGATCAGCCGCCTGGACAGCGCCTTGTTGCCCGGCACCCGGGTGCGCCTGATCTTCAGGAAGGCCTCGTCCTCGATCGGCCCCTCGTAGAAGTCGGCCATGCCGATGGCGAAGGCCGGCATGTTGTTCATGAAGAAATTGGCGAAATGCTCGGCCGCCACCACCACCAGCGCGTCGGGCCGGGTGGCGCGGATGTCGTCGCCCATCCGGCGCAGCGCCGTGTAGAGCGCGTCGCGCTTGGCCGGATCGGCGCGATCGGCGCGGGCGGTGATGCCGGGGCCGTGGCTGCAGGCGCCGCAATAGACCAGCGGCATCAGGGCACTCCTTCGTAGCCGGTGGCGGCATAGACGCCCTCGCGAACCGGCCCATGCTTGCGCAGGCCCTCGCGCATGCGCTCGAGATAGTCGGGCCACTCGATCCTGTGCAGCGCCGCGAAATGCATCAGCAGCTGGCCGTTCACGCCCAGCACATAGAGCAGGCCGATGTCGGGGGCGACCAGCGCCGCCCGCTCCTCGGCCGTCAGCTCGTACTCCGCCAGCACCGCGTCGCGCTCGGCGGCATAGCGCGCCCGCGTGCGCGGGTCGCGGTTCAGCTCGTAGATCAGCTTCTGGACGTAGTAGAGGCTCATCAGTCGAGCTTCACGCCGGCGTTCTTCACGATCTCGCCCCAGCGGGCGCGTTCGGGCGGGATGGCGGCGGTGAAGGCATCCACCGAATTGCCGACCAGCCGCACGCCGCGGCCGGCGAACTGTTCGGCCATCTTGGGGTCCTTCAGGATCTTCGCGGTCTCGGCGTTCAGCCGATCCACGATCGCCCGCGGCGTGCCGGCCGGCGCCACCAGGGCGAACCACGACGAGGCTTCGAAGCCCGGCAGCCCCGCTTCGGCCGCCGTCGGCACGTCCGGCAGGATCGCCATGCGCTGCGCGGCCGCCACGGCAAGCGCCACGAGGCCGCCGTTCTTGATGTGACCCAGCACCAGCGGCGGATTGTCGACCAGGCCATCGATCTGGCCCGCCACGAGATCCTGCACGGCGGGCGCCGCGCCCTTGTAGGGCACGTGCGCCAGTTTTATCCCGGCCGCCTGCTCCAGCAGCACGATGGCCAGATGCGTCGTCGTTCCGTTGCCGGCCGAGCCGAAGTTGAGCTTGCCGGGCTCGGCCTTGGCCTTGTCGATCAGCTCTTTCAGAGTTTTTAGGCCGGTCTTCGGATTCACCACCACGATGTTGGGCATGTCGCCCACGACCGTGATGGGCGCGAAGGCCTTGGCCGGATCGAACGGCATCTTGGAATAGAGGAACTCGTTGATCGTCAGGATGCCGGCCGAAGCCAGCAGCAGCGTGTAGCCGTCGGGGTCGGCCTTGGCGACGAGCTCGGCGCCGATGTTGCCGCCGGCCCCCGGCTTGTTGTCGACGATCACCTGCTGGCCCAGCGCCTCCTGCAGGCCGGGCTGGATCGCCCGCGCCAGCAGGTCGGCCACGCCGCCCGGCGGGAACGGCGCCACGATGCGGATCGGCTTCGACGGATAGGCTTGCGACCAAGCCGGGCCGGCCAACAGAAGGCAAAGGACGCTGAACAGAACGCTTAGGCGTTTCATGGTTGTTTCCTCCCTGCTTTGGAGACTCTACCCCCCGATCGTCACCCCCGCATCGGCGATCAGGGTCTGGCCGGTGATGAAGGCGCCGGCCTTGCCGGCCAGCAGGACGGCCAGGCCCGCAATGTCGTCGGGCTCGCCGATGCGGCGCAGCGGTGCCGTCGACAGGCGCTTGGCGAGATAGGCGGGGTCGTCCCACAGCGCCTTGGCGAAGTCGGTCTTCACCAGGCCGGGGGCGATGGTGTTCACCCGGATGTTGTCGGGCCCGTACTCCAGCGCGAGGTTGCGCGCGAGCTGCATGTCGGCTGCCTTGGAGATGCAGTAGGCGCCGATCACGGGCGAGCCGCGCACGCCGCCGATCGACGACACGATCATGATCGAGCCGTCTTTCTTCGCCCGCATGTCGGGCAGGCAGAGATTCACCAGCCACATGTTGGATAGGATGTTGTTGTGCATCACCTTCATGAAGACGTCGTCGGGCAGCTTCTCGTTCGGCCCGTAGTAGGGATTGGAGGCCGCGTTGCACACCAGCACGTCGACCGGGCCGAGCTGCTTCTGCGTCTCCCCGATCAGCCGCTCGACCTGCGCCTTGTCGGAGATGTTGCAGGGGATCACCGTGGCGTGGCCGCCGGCCTTGCGGATCTCCGCCGCCGCCTCCTCGCAGGCCGGCGCCTTGCGCGACGACACCACGACCCGGGCGCCCGAGAGCGCCAGATGCATCGCAATCGACTTGCCGATGCCCTTGCTCGAGCCGGTGACGACGGCGACCTTGCCGGTAAGGTCGAAAAGCGGCGATGCCATCAAGAATTCCTCCAAGTGTGTTACCCCACAGATAGCAAATTGGCGCACACGAGGTGTCCTGAATCCGCCCGGGCTTGCGCCTGGCGGTGGGTGACGCGGGGAGACCCGATGGCGCGGACGCCTTTGTCTTTGGAGTTCAGGACCGGCCGGGCCAGCCCCACCCCCGACGCCGTCCTTCTAACTGTTCCACAGCCGCGGCGAGCCGCAGATCACCACCTGGCGACCCTTCGCCGAGAGCACGGGCCGGTCGCCGCCCGGTTCCACGAGTTCCGAGCGCCGAAGCTGTTCGAGGGCCGTCGCGCTCAGGCGGCGGGGGTCGGGCGATGGCGCGCAGAGCGCCTTAAGGGCCTCCCACTGGACGGGGTCCAAGGTGTCGGCAATGTCGATCGGCTGCATGACGTCAGTCGACATCGCGGGCTTTGCCAAGGCGTGAAGGCCTTGTGACAACATCATGATTTTATTGGATTTTCTGTAAAACAATCTGCTGGCAGACTGCGACTTGCCGGGCTGGTTGCTTGGCCCGCTTTTGGCTAGACGTAGACTCGATGACAACCTCGCGCAGCAAGACGGCGAAAGCTCGGACCTTGCCCGCCGCCGCAAAGCGGCGGACGGGTCGGGGCGAGTCGCCGGTCGTCGCCGCGCAGCGCGGCGAGCAGGGCGACGAGATCGTGGTCTGGCTGCGCGGCAAGGGCCTGCGACCACGGCGGATCGGGTCGGTCAACCGCCGGCTGGCCGCCGATGCCCGCCGCCACGGCCAGGATCTGGTCGGCGACCTCGTCGACGAAGCCCTCCGCGAAGTGGACCGGCAGACGCTGCCGCGCGCGGCGCGCCCGTAGCGACCGAAATCGCGCGCAAGGTCCTGCTGGCCGCAAAGCAAGGGGGCGAACCTCCGCGCAACCCGCTCAAGATCATGGCCGAGGCGGCTGTCGACTTGCCGTCGGTCCGCAAGGCCTTCACCATGAACGCGAACAAAGCGATCGGGAGGTCGGTCATGTCGGACGGGTTGGTCAAGGTGTTGCGGCGCTTCGAGGAGCGGCTGGCCCGCCTGGAATCCGAGGTCGAGGCGGAAGCCAAGCGCTGGAAGGCGGTTCATCTACACAAGGCGCTCGCGGCGCTGCCGGACGATCACGCCACTGCCGACCTGCATCTCGACGCACTGGACCGGGCCGAACTCGCCCGGGAGTATCCGGAAATGGAGGCGGACCATGTACCGTCGCTCAACGAGATCCGTTCCCGCTTCGACACCATCGCCGGCGCGATGCTTTAGGCCCCTCCGGCCCCTCCCACCTTCACGCTCTGACTCCCGCCCCACCGCGCCCTCGGCGTAAGGAAGAGGGCCTGTGAGCGACTCACGCCGCTGTGATCTCCAGCTTGCCGAACATCCCGATCCACGTCGCGTCGCGCGGCGTATTTCGAGGCGAGTGCATCTCCTCCTGGTCTCGAGGGTTGGATGAAGTTTAGGTTTGGCGTCACCGCCGTGTCGGCTCTCCTGCTCTGGCTGGGCGCCCCGGGCGTGCAGGCGGCGGACATAGAGGTCAGGGTCGCGGCGGCACCTGGTGTAACGCCCCTGATCCGCCTTTCGGGCCCGTTCCGCCAGGGCGATGCCGAGGCGATGCGCCAGCTCCTGGGGCGCCTGAAGAACCAGACCAGGCCATCCCCCGGCACGCCGCTGGCGACGGTCGAGCTGAGCAGCCTGGGCGGCGACCTGACCGAAGGGCTGAAGATTGGCTACCTGTTCCGCGACCACAACGTCGCCACCGTCGTCCGCCGCAAGGACATCTGCCTGTCGGCCTGCGCGCTGGCCTTCCTCGGCGGCACCGCGGCGCACGGATCGGCCGACCCCACGGACCGCACGCCCAGCCACCATCTGGAAATCGGCGGCAAGCTCGGGTTCCACGCCTTCTACCTCAACCCCAACAGCGCCCAGGCACCGACCGCCACCGATCCTGTCCAGGGCCGGCGCCAGGGTTTCGTCGAGGCCCGCGCCGCTTCGACGGCCGTCATGTTCTATGCCGCCGAACTCGGCATCGATGCCCGCTTCGTGGCGGCGATGATGACCAAGCCGCAGGACGAGTTCGCCTACGTCACCACGACGGCGGACTTCCTCACCCTGAAGGTCTGCCCGATCGGCCTCGCCCGCCCCGCCCTTAGCCCGGCCGAGCAGGCGCTCAACATCTGCAACCATGCCACCGGCTGGGCCGATCCGGCGGGGCCAGCGCAGGTGCGGTCGATGACGGCGCGGCAGGCCCGGCGCTACCTGCTGGAAACCCTGCAGCAGAACATGCTGTCGCTCGAGACCAAGGGCGCGCTGTCGAGACAGCTCGCCTCCTATCCGGTGATGCGCGACGAGCGCGCCATCGACGATCTCTACGCCGATCTCCGCGCCGCCGGCGTGCGCCTGCCCAAGATCGTGGGCCCGGTGTTCGAGGTGAGCGGCTATCGCAGCGGCGGCGAGGCGCAGTGCTTCGTCAGCCTGTCGCTCGAGGATCCGGACAGGTATGCCGTCGCCATCCGCCGGCCGGGCAAGTGGTCGCATCCCCAGTGGTCGGCGCCGGCCGACTGCCGCGGCCTCCACCTCCACGACCGCGACGCCGCGATCAACCCGCGGCCGTGAGCGCGTGGTCCTGCGGCGGGGCGCGGCCTACGGCGGCCGACCGTGGAGGGACTCACTTTCCGGCTTGCTACCGTCGACAACGTGGCTCGATACAATGAACAATAGGGTGGGATACGTAGGCACCCAATCATCCAGGGAACGCAGCAAGAACAAAGTTGCCTCGCTCTAGTCCTTAGGACAAACTGTTTCTATAAGTTCCTATAAGTTGTGGTTGGGGAGGCGCTGCAATGCCATTTGATGTAGGGGCGCCGCTCCGCGGCGGCGGCACATCAGATTTCAGGGAAACCACTTATCCACAGGGCGCCGGGCCTTGGCTGTTCAAGGGGAACGCGCTCAGCGCCTATGCCCAGTGGGAAGCGCCTTCGTGCATCATCGCCGACGGACCGTATGGGCTAGGGAAGTATCCTGGAGAACCTCTGTCGCCAGAGGGACTGGCCCGCTGGTATGAGCCGCACGCCGAAGCTTGGGCTCGCTACTCGAAGCCCGATACAACGCTCTGGTTCTGGAACAGCGAAATCGGCTGGGCCAACTCGCACCCAGCTCTAGAGCGCGCTGGCTGGCAGTACGAAGAGACGGTTGTATGGGATAAGGGTATCGCGCACGTTGCAGGCAACTGCAACTCGAAGACAATTCGCGGCGTGCCGGTGGTCACTGAGCTTGCTGTTCGCTACACGCGCAAAGTGACGCTTGAAACAGTGGGCGGAATGCGACTCCCGCTAAAAGAGTGGGTGCGCGCCGAATGGCTCCGCTCTGGACGGCCGATGTACGAGGCAAACAAGGCTTGCGGGGTAGTAAATGCCGCCACGCGCAAATACCTTACGCAATGCCACATGTGGTACTTTCCTCCTGGTGAGGCCATCGTCGGTATGGCCGCTTGGTGTACGAAACGGGGCATCAAGACTGAGCGACCGTACTTCTCTCTTGATGGGATGAGCCCGCCCTCTGCAAAGGTATGGGAGACGATGCGGGCGAAATGGCTCCATACTCACGGGCTGACGAACGTTTGGAATGAACCGCCTGTTCACAACGGCGAACGCGTGCGAGTACCGGGATCGTCAAGCAGGTATCTGCATGCCAACCAGAAGCCGCTTGCTCTGATGCGTCGGCAAATCAACGCTTCAACGACGCGCAACGATGTGATCTGGGAACCTTTTGGAGGGTTGTGCTCGGCTACCGTCGCCGCAGTCGAGATGGGGCGAAGGGCATACGCAGCAGAGATGAACGAAGAGTTCTTCGGCGCAGCGGAAGCTCGTATCAAGGCGACTCTGGAAGCGCGCAATCAAAAGAGGCACACGTAGCGTGCCTGCGCCGGTTCGCAGTGGAGGTCCTGACCTGCCCCCGGGTTTTCGGACCGCGGATAAGTTGAGAGAGTGGCCTCCGTATTGGAGGCAGATATGCGCAAG
>JAIETA010000130.1 GCA_019745575.1 Reyranella sp.
AGTGGGCGCCGGGCCTGCCCAAGACGCGCTCGGGCAAGATCATGCGCCGCATCCTGCGCAAGATCGCCGAGAACGACGTGGGCAACCTCGGCGACACATCTACCCTCGCCGATCCCGGCGTCGTCGACGACCTGGTGAAGAACCGCGCGAAGTAGGAGCGACATGGCCAACCCGACGATCGCGCAGCTGGCGGCCGACCTCGCCGCCGGCCGCACCACCTCGCGCCAGCTGACCGAGGAGGCGCTCGCCCGCATCGAGGATCCCCGGGGCGAAGGCGGGCGCGCCTTCATCAAGGTGTGGCGCGCCCAGGCGCTGGCCGCCGCCGAAGCCAGCGACCTGCAACGCCAGGCGGGCCTCGTCGCCTCGCCGCTGGCTGGCCTGCCGGTCTCGATCAAGAACCTCTGCGACGTGGCGGGCGAAACGACTCTTGCCGGCTCCCGGGCGCTCGACGAGGCGCCGCCGGCCCGCGTCGACGCGCCCGTGGTGGCGCGGCTGCGCGCCGCGGGCGCGGTGATCGTCGGCAGCACCAACATGAGCGAGTTCGCCTTCTCGGGCGTGGGCTTCAACCCGCACTACGGCACACCGGGCAATCCGGCCGACCGCACGCGCGTGCCCGGCGGCTCGTCGTCCGGCGCCGCCGTGTCGGTCGCCGACCGCATGGCCGTTGTGGCGCTGGGCACCGACACCGGCGGCTCGGTGCGCATTCCCGCCGCCGTCTGTGGCATCGTGGGGTTCAAGCCGACGGCCCGGCGCGTGCCGATCGACGGCGTGGTGCCGCTGTCGACCTCGCTCGATTCGATCGGCCCGCTGGCCAACTGCGTGGAAGATTGCGCCATCGTCGATGCGGTGTTCGCGGCAGAGCCTGTTTCCGTGCCCGAGCCGATGCCGCTCGGCGGCCTGAGGTTCGCCGTGCCGAAGCATTTCGTCATGGACGATCTCGACCCGGTCGTCGCCAGGGCCTTCGAACGGGCGTTGAAGGCGCTGGCGGCCAAGGGCGTCAGGATCGATCACATCGACCTGCCGCAACTCAACGAACTGTCCATCATCAACGCCAAAGGCGGGTTCGCGGCCTCGGAGGCCTATGCCTGGCACAGGGAGCTGATCGCGCGCCGACACAACGACTACGACCAGTTTGTGGCGCCGCGCATCCTGCGCGGCAAGGAGATGACCGCCGCCGACTACATCGATCTGCTGGGCCGGCGCATTGATCTCTGCCGCCGTGTCTCCGCGGTCACCTCGAGCTACGATGCCGTCGTCATGCCGACCTGCGCCATCGTGGCGCCGACCCTCGACGAGGTTTCGACCGCCGAGGGCTTCACCCGCAAGAACCTGCTGCTGCTGCGCAACACCAGCGTCGGGAACTTCCTCGATCGCTGCGGCATCAGCCTGCCCTGCCATGGCGCCGGCGAACTGCCGGTCGGCTTCATGCTGATGGGCGAGGCCATGGCCGACCGGCGCGTGTTGGCGATGGCACGGTCGGTCGCGCCGGCCGTTGCGGCTCACTGACAGCGTGGCCTACTGATAGCGAGGATCGTCTGGCCGGCGCATCTTCCAGACGTTCTCGGTGGTGGTGTATTCGCTGTAGCCGAGACGGGCGACCGGCTTGAAGGCCAGCGTGTCGATGCGGCCGTCCGTGATGATGCCGTCGTCGATATGGATGCCGACGACGTGGCCGAACACCACCGTTGCGCGATGGATCTCGCGGCCTGCCTCGACCGGCATCTCGATCGTCTTCCAGTACCTGCATTCGAGCGCGATCGGCGATTCGGCGACGCGCGGCGGCTTGACGTAGCGCGACGGCGCGGGCGTGAGCCCGGCCAGCTTCATCTCGTCGACGCCATAGTCGACCATGGTCGTCGTGACGTTCATCTGCTCGGCCAGTACCGCACTCACCATGTTGACCACGAACTCGCCCGTCTCCTCGGCGTTGCGCCTCGAATGCTTCGTCGGGTTGTCGCCGTACGTGCCCGTCGTCGAGAAGTAGACCATCGGTGGCGAGGCGCTGACGGCGTTGTAGAAGCTGTAGGGCGCGAGATTGACGCGGCCCTGGCCGTCCAGGGTCGAGATCCAGCCGATGGGGCGCGGCACGACCAGCGCCGTCAGCGGGTCCTGGGCCATTCCATGGTCGCGGCGGGCGGTATCGTAGAACATCGAACCATGCCTCCGGCCGCCGGCGGCAGGCCGTCACTGATAGCGGGGGTCGTCCGGACGCCGCATGCGCCAGACGTTCTCGACGGTGGTGTACTCGCTGTAACCTAACCGTGCAACCGGTTTGAAGGCCAGTGTGTCGATGCGGCCGTCCTTGATGATGCCGTCGTCGATGTGGATGCCCACCACCTGGCCGAACACCACGGAGCCGCGCTTGGTTTCGTGGCCCTTCTCGACCGGCAGCTCGATGGTGCGCCAGTACCGGCACTCCAGCGCCACGGGCGACTCCTTGACCCGCGGCGGCTTCACGTAGGTGCAGGGTGCGGGCGTGAGGCCGGCGAGCCTGAGTTCATCGACGCCGAACGCCACCATCGTGGTGGTGACGTTCATCTGCTCCTTGAGGCGCTCGCTCACCACGTTGACGACGAACTCGCCGGTCTGCTCGGCGTTCATGCGGCTGTGCTTGGTCGGCGTGTCGCCGTAGGTGCCGGTGATCGCGAAGTAGACCATCGGCGGGAACTCGCCGACACCGTTGTAGAAGCTGTAGGGCGCGAGGTTGACGCGGCCCTGGGCGTCGATCGTCGAGATCCAGCCGATCGGCCGCGGCACGATCAGCGCCTTCAGCGGATCCTGGGCAAGTCCGTGGTCGCGCTTGGCGGCATCGTAGAACATCGTCGTCCCCTCACTTGAACCGGGCGGGCGGCGTCTGCACCGTGGGCGCTGCCGCGTCGAGGATCGCCTGCCGCTCGCCCGAGCGCGGCGGATAGATGCGATCCCGATTGATCAATTCCTTGGTGCGCTTGGCCGCGGCGCCACGCGACGCCAGCTGGCGGTCCCAACCCTCGGTGTAGACGGCGCCCCAAGGGCCGAGGTCGAGGATCGTGGTGTACCATTCGATGCGAAGCGGCAGCGTCGGCCGCCCCAGCAGGTCGCACACGACGTTGTGGCCGGCGAAGCGGCCCATCGGCCGGCCATGCTGGCACGACATCACCGAGCTGTGCACGCCGTCGACCAGAAGCCAGGCGGAGTCGCCGGCCGCGAACTCGGCGGCCAGGCCCTTGATCTTGAGCGACGGCTCGACCGCAAGCCGGCCCAGCCGGTCGCGTTCGACGGCGAACGCGGCCGTCAGCGGATGGGCCTGCATGCCGGCACACCACACCACTGTCGCGGCATCGATACGCTCGCCGGTGGCAAGCGTCACGCCGTCGGCGTCGATCGCCGCGACCGACACGCCGCCCCGCGTTTCGACCCCCAAGGTGCCCAGCGCCTCGCCGATGACTGGCAGCGCGCTCTCACCCATGCCGGCGCCGACGCGGCTCGAATGATCGGCCAGGATGACGCGCGGCGCCGCGACGCCCGCGGCGGCGAGCTTGCCCGGCATTTCGGCGGCCGCCTCGATCCCGGTCAGGCCGCCGCCGACCACCAGCACGGCGAACCGGCCCGGCGTCGGCGCGCGGCGCGGCAGGCCCGCGATATGGGCATTGAGCCGCTCCGCCGCGGCGTAGGTGTCGACGTCGAAGGCATGGGCCGCCAGACCCGGGATCGGCGGCCGGGCGAGGACGCTGCCGAGCGCGAACACCAGTCGGTCGTAGCTCATGGTCTGCGGCGCGCCGCCCGACATGTAGGCCACCGACCGCCGGCCGACGTCGATGCCCGTCACTTCGCCCTCGACGCGGCGTACGCCGATCGGGCCCAGAACGCGGTCGAGTTCGACCCGCGTGTCACTGAGATCGGCCTCGTAGTTGCGCACCCGGATCGAATGCCAGGCGGTGCGCTCGATCAGCACGATCTCGAGCTGGTCCTGGGCAACGCCGAAGGCCGCGCGGGCGCGCGCCGCGCCGGCCGCGCTCCACAGGCCGGCAAAGCCCCCACCCAGCACCACGATGCGCTGTGTCATGACACGCCCCCTCCTTCACCCGAGGCGGCGCTTGGCCTCGTCATGCGCCGCGTCGAACGCGGCATCCAGCGCGGCGTTGAGGCCGCGGCATGAACGCACCACCTGCTCGGCCCACACGACATAGTCGCGCAGCCGCGCCTCTGTCCATCCTGCCGGCGGACTGCTCACCATGCTGCGCAGGTTGGACGTCTTGTCGGCGATCTTGAGCAGTTTTGCCCGCCGCGACTTGCCCGGCGTCCGGTCGATCTGCAGGCGCTTGCGCTCCTCCTTGGGCAGCGACTTGTCGTCGGTCACTTCGGCCACCAGCGCCGCCACCTCGGGACCGAAGCGCTGTTCCAGATCCTCGTAGGTGGCGTCGGTATCCTCGAGCGTGTCGTGCAGCAGCCCGCCCATCAGCAGCACGGCGTCGTCGCCACCCGTCGCCTCGGCGAGCAGCGCCGCCACCTCGGTGAGGTGGTTGATGTAGGGCTCGGCGCGCTCGCCCTTGCGTCGCTGCGCGATGTGCTGGCGGGCGGCGTAGTCGGCGGCGCGTGCCAGGCGGACAAGGTCGGTGTTCATCGCGGCCTTTGTGCGACCAGCGGTCCTGCTTGTCGAGCCGCCGCGCGGGCCCCATGTTCCGCCCCATGTCGCGTACCATGAAGGCCCTGCTGGGCGTCTGGATTGCCACGCTCGTCACCGCCGCCGGCTGGATCGGCTGGGATGCCGTCCACGGCGGTCGTCCAAGCATCGGCGGCCCGTTCACGCTCGTCGACCAGAACGGCCGCACCGTCACGGACGCCACGCTCAAGGGCAAGCCGACGCTGATCTACTTCGGCTTCACCTACTGCCCCGATGTCTGTCCGACCTCGCTGCTGCTGATGGAGACGGCGCTGGAGAAGCTCGGGCCGGGCGCCGCCGACAAGGTCAATCTGGTGTTCATCACCGTCGATCCCGAGCGCGACACGCCGGCGCTGCTAAAAGGCTATGTCACCAACTTCGGCCCGACCTTCGTGGGCCTCACCGGCACCCCGGCGCAGGTCGCCGCCGCCGCCCGCGCCTACCGCGTCTACTACCAAAAGGTACCGGGCAAGGACGGCGGGCCCTACCTCATGGACCACTCCTCCATCGTCTACCTGCTCGACCGCAACGGCCGATTCGTCACTCACTTCACCCACGATGCAAAGGCCGAGGCGATCGCCGCGGCCGTGGGACGGTTGTTGTAAGTCTTTGATTCTACACAAATTGTGCGCTGCAATATTGGAGTGACAAGCCGCCAGACCCGCGTACAATCCGGCCGATGCTCTATCATGCCTACGAATTCCAGCGGCAGCTCGCCAAGCCGGTCCGCCTGTGGGCCAACGCCCTCGAGCAGGCCTATTCCAGCCCCTACAACCCACTGACCGAGACCTGGTTCGGCAAGTCGGTCGCGGCCGGCGCCGAGATCGTGGCGCGGCTCACCCAGAACTACGGCAAGCCGGAGTTCGGCCTCAAGACCACGCAGATCGGCAGCGAGACCGTCGAGGTCAACGAAGAGATCCTGCTGCGCAAGGCCTTCTGCGACCTCATCCACTTCCATCGCGACACACCCCGGCGCGATCCCAAGGTGCTGGTGGTGGCGCCGATGAGCGGCCACTTCGCGACCCTGCTGCGCGGCACCGTCGAGGCGCTCCTGCCCGAGCACGACGTCTACATCACGGACTGGACCGACGCCCGCGAGGTACCGCTCGGCGACGGCAATTTCGACCTCGACGACTACATCGACTACATCATCGCCTTCTGCCGCTACCTCGGTCCCGACGTGCACGTCATCGCCGTCTGCCAGCCCTCGGTGCCGACGCTGGCCGCCGCCGCCCTGATGGCCGAGGCCCGCGATCCGCGCCAGCCCAAGTCGATCACCCTGATGGGCGGACCGATCGACACCCGCCAGAGCCCGACCGTTCCCAACGACCTGGCGATGCGCAACTCGATGATGTGGTTCCGCCAGAACGTGATCTCGACCGTGCCATTCGGCTACCCCGGCGCCATGCGCCGCGTCTATCCAGGCTTCCTGCAGCTCACCAGCTTCATCTCCATGAACTTCGACCGGCACGTCAACGCCCACATGCGGCAGTTCGAGCACCTGGTCAAAGGCGACGACGACTCGGCCGACAGCCACCGCGCCTTCTACGACGAATATCTCGCGGTCATGGATCTCAGCGCCGAGTTCTACCTCCAGACCATCGAAGTGGTGTTCAAGGAACACCTGCTGCCGCGCAGCGAATGGGTGAGCCGCGGCCGCAAGATCGAGCCCGCCGCCATCGAAACCGCCCTGATGACGGTCGAAGGCGAACTCGACGACATCTCCGGCATCGGCCAGACCAAGGCCGCCCACGCGCTGACGCCCAACATTCCCGGCGCCCGCCACGTCCACTGGGAGCAGCCCAGGGTCGGCCACTACGGCATCTTCAACGGCCGCAAGTGGCGCGAGCAGATCATGCCGCGGGTCCGCACCTTCATCCGCGAGAACGACGCCCGCTGACCGAATCACCTCCGGCCAGCGAGGTGACATTTCCCGGGGCGTTAGCGCCAAAAGTGTCCCGGACGCGGCTTCCAGCCCCAACCCCTTGACCTGTCAGGACTTTCCGCCGCCAGCGACGCCCCGCCGATGTCTCGCAGAAGGGGACATTTTTAAAATGCCGCTGGAGCCGCGGACGTGACCGAACAGATGGCGCCGGCCCCCTGGGCCGGCACGGCGAGAAGAACGGAAGTCCATAGGTGCATTCCTACTGACTTCCGCTTGACCTGTCAAGCCTTGGCCAGCCCCGCCTTGATCAGCATCGGCTTCACGTCGACGTAGTACTTCTCGGCGAAGGCGCGATAGTCCGTCGGGTTGCGGTACCACGGCTCCTGGATGAACCTGTCGAGCAGCGGCTGGTGGCCGGGATCGGCCATCGCCTCCTTGAAGGCGTCGTGCAGCGCCCAGACGACCTGCGGCGGCAGGTCCTTGGGCCCGACCAGGCCATAGGGGCTGACGGCCACGGCGTTGATGCCGCTCTCGATCAGCGTCGGCTTGTCGGGATATTTGCCAAAGCGCTTTTCGGTGGCCATCGCCAACACCCGGACCTGGCCGTTTTCGACGAACGGCGCCCAGGCCGCACCATCGGGCACGAACTGGATATGGCCGCCCAGCAGCGCCGGCATCCACTCGGCGCCGCCCTTGTAGGGAATATGGGTGAAGCGGGCGCCGGTCGCCTGCTCGGTCTCGATCATCAGCAGATGGCCGGTGCCGCCGACGCCGCTGGTGCCGTAGTTCAGCTTTTCCGGCTCGCGCTTTCCCGCCGCGATCAGGTCCTGAATGGTCTGGTAGGGCGAGTCGGCCTTGACGACGACACCGAAGGTGAACTCCGACAGGCCGATGATGTAGGAGAAGTCGCGCAGCGGATGCCACGCCGCCTGCTGGTAGTGCGGATAGCGCAGGCTGTTGATGGTCATGCAGGCGATGGTGTAGCCGTCCGGCTTGACGTTCGGCATCTGAGCGGCCGCCAGCGTGGCGCCGGCGCCGGCCTTGATGTCGACGATCACCTGGGTGCCCCACTTCCGGCCGACCCGCTCGCCGAGAAAGCGCAGATGGGCGTCGGCCACGCCGCCCGCCGGCAGCGGATTGTAGATCGTGATGGGCTTGTCGGCCTTCCAGGTGCTGGGCGTGCTCGGGGCGGCCTGGGCCTGGGCGCCGCCGGAACGCACCAGGGCGGGCGCTGCGATGGCGGCGGCCAATACGCCGCGACGTTTGATGCCGGTCATTTCATCCTCCTGTTTTCTGCCGCTCTGCGACGGTTGCCGCCAGCATAGCCAGCCGCGGCGGCGCTTGCCACGGTCCCGGTGCCGCGACTCCTACTTCCGAGGTAGTTGCCCCGCCCCGCGCGAGGTCTAGCCTGTCGCGCGTGAAGCAAGACCACGACCTTGGCCACCCCGACGCGGCAGCCCGCGGCTTCGGCGCCCTGCTGCGCCACTGGCGCCAGAGCCGGCGCCTGAGCCAGCTCGACCTCGCGGCCGAGGCGCGGGTCTCGGCACGGCATCTCGGCTTTCTCGAGACGGGCCGGGCGCGGCCCAGCCGCGACATGGTCCAGTTGCTGGGCGGCGCCCTCGACCTGCCGCTGGGCGAGCAGAACGCACTCCATCTCGCGGCCGGCTATGCGCCGCCCTACGGCCAGCGCGAGCTCGACGCCCTCGACCTCGAACACGTCCGGCACGCGCTCGACTTCATCCTCCGCCAGCAGGAGCCGTACCCCGGCATCGTCATCGACGGGCGCTGGGACGTCCGCCTGCGCAACGAGGCTTCTAGGCGTCTGTTCGGTCCCTTCCGCACGTCCTACGGGCTCGACCCGCGCCTGGCCGACAACGCCATGCATGTCGTGTTCCATCCCGGCGGACTTCGGCCGTTCATCGCCAACTGGGAGGAGTTCGCGGGCGGCCTGATCCAGATCCTGCACCGCGAGGCGGCCCACGGCGGCGGCGCGGCGGCGCGCCTGCGCGACGAGATCCTGGCCTACCCCGATCTGCCCGCCGGCTGGCGCGTGCCGCATGCGCCGGCGCCTGTGTCGCCGGTGCTCACCATGCACCTCCACAAGGACGACCTGCGGCTCGCCTTCTTCTCGACCCTCACCACGTTCGCCATGCCGCGCGACGCGGCCCTGCAGCAGCTGAAGATCGAGTGCTTCTACCCCGCCGACGAGCAGACCGCCGAGGCGGCACGCCGCGCCGCCGCCCGACCCTAGCCCAGGAGACAGCCATGCAAGCCGCCGCCAGCCTCGGCCCCAACGACACCTCCTCCGATACCCCTTCCGATGTCTTGGCCCACCTCAGGGCGCTCAACGCGCGCTTCATCCATAACTTCGTCACCAACGACGTGCCCTCGCACACCGCGATGATGCATCCGGGGTTCGTCTGCCTCACCGCACAGGGTGCCCGGGTCGATCGCGAGACCTACCTCAAGCGCTGGGCGACGGGCTTCGATCCGGAGGTCATCGTCTACTGGGACGTGCGCGACGAGAGCATCTCGGTGTTCGGCAACACGGCCTTGGTCCGCTCGACCAACAAGCACACGGTGCGCCGCGACGGCCGGGAGACGACGGGCATGACGGCCTACACCGATACCTATCTGTTCGAGGGCGGCGCGTGGAAATGCATCCAGGCGCAGCTCACGCCGGTGGCGCCCGAGAACTGGCCGGACGACCGGACCATCGTCAGCGTCTACATCAAGGGAAAGCGGCAGAAATAGACGAGGCGGCGTACCCGGTGCCGCCGGGGCGGGCTATATTCCGACGATGACCGTGCCTGTCGAGATTTCCGCCTGGAAGCCCGCGCCGTTTGCCTTGAAGGGCGAGACCGTGTTCGCGGTGGGCGATATCCATGGCTGCGCCCGGGAGTTCCGCGCCCTGCTCGACGGCATCGCGGGACTGGCGAAGGAACGGGCGGGCCAGCGCCGCCTCATCTATCTCGGCGACATGATCAACCGCGGGCCCGACAGTATCGGCGTGCTCGAGCTGTGGGCCGAGAAGGCGGAGGTCCGCGGCGTCGACCGTATCGACCGGGTGATGGGCAACCACGAGATCATGATGATGCTGGCCGCCATCGGCGGCCCGCACGCCCACAAGGCCGAGACCATGTGGCTCAGCCAGCGTATGGGCGGCCGCAAGCTGCTCGACCAGATGGCGGCACGGGTGGGCCGGCCCGCCGCGCGCGCCGACATCGCCCTGCTCGAGTCGGCGCTCGGCCGGCGGATCCTCCAGCGGCTCTACGGCATGCGGTCGCATGTCAGCATCGGCAACACGCTGTTCGTCCATGGCGGGCTCGACCCGCACGCCGACGTCGACGAATTCCTGACCCGGCCCTGGACGGTCTTCACCGAGGCCCGCTGGGCCTGGATCAACCACGGCTTCCTCGACTGGAAGGGCGGCTTCGGCGGCACCCTGGTGGTGCACGGCCACACGCCGCCCGACAAGCACAAGGCGATCAGCGGCATGGAAGACCCGCACCTGTTCGAGGGCGACCGGCTCGGCCTCGACGGCGGCAGTGCGCGCACCGGCATCGTGACGGCGGCCGAGATCCAGGACGGCCGCTACCGCATCCTGAGGGCGGGTACGCCGTTCGAGACGCCGGAACCCTCGGGCGAGTGACGGGAACTAGGCGTTCGCCCGGATGACTTCGAGGAACGCCGCGCCATAGCGTTCCAGCTTGGCGTCGCCGATGCCGTGGATCTCGCGCATGGCGCCGGCGCTGGACGGCCGGTGGGCCGCCAGTTCGGCCAGCGTGCGGTCGGAGAACACGACGTAGGCCGGCACGTTCTGGGTTCGCGCCAACTTCGTGCGCAGCGCCTTCAGCGCCTCGAGCAGGCCGGCATCGGCATCGCCCACGATGGCGGCGGTGGCGGCGCGACGGTCCTTACGCCCGCCCGCCTTGCCCTTGGCGGCGCCCGACGAGAGATCCTTGCGCAGCTCGATGCGGGTCTCGCCCTTCAGCACGCGCCAGCCCTCCTCGGTGACCCACCAGCGGCCATGCTCCATCAGGTCCTGGGCGATCAGCCCGACGGCCGAGAGCTGGCGGAAGATCGACCGCCACTCCCCCGCCTTGCGGCCCGAGCCGACGCCGAAGGTCGGCAGCCGGTCGTGGTTGAACTTCAGCACATTCTCGGTGCGCTCGCCGGTCAGCACGGCGACCAGGTGCTCCATGCCGAAGCGCTCGCCGGTGCGCAGGATGGCCGACATCGCTTTTTGCGCATCGATGGTGCCGTCGAAACGTTCGACCCCCTCGACGCAGAGATCGCAGTTGCCGCAGGGCTCGGACGGCTCGCCGAAATAGGCGAGCAGGGTCTGGCGGCGGCAGCGCGGCGCCTCGGCCAGCGCCAGAAGTGCGCCCAGGCGCTGACGCTCGATGCGCTTGCGCTCGTCGGAGGAGTCGCTCTGCTCGATCTGCAGGCGGCGCAGCTGCATGTCGCCCAGGCCATAGAGCGTCAGCGTGTCGGCCGGCAGCCCGTCGCGGCCGGCGCGGCCGATCTCCTGGTAGTAGGCCTCGACGTTGGACGGCAGGTCGGCGTGGCAGACGAAGCGCACATCGGGCTTGTCGATGCCCATGCCGAAGGCGACGGTGGCCGTCATCACCACGCCGTCTTCCTGCTGGAAGGCGTCCTGGTTGGCGTCGCGCACCCGCTTGTCGAGGCCGGCGTGATAGGGCAGCGCGCGGACACCCGACGCCGCGAGCGCCTCGGCCAGCTCCTCGACCTTGCGGCGCGAGGCGCAGTAGACGATGCCGCTCTCGCCTTCGTGGGCGCGCACGAAGGCCAGCACCTGGCGCGAGGCGCGCTCCTTGGTCTGGAAAGCGAGCCGGAGGTTCGGCCGGTCGAAGCTCCTGACGAAGACGCGCGGCGGCCCAGCGGGAAACAGCTTCTCGACGATGTCGCCGCGGGTCGGCGCGTCGGCCGTCGCGGTGAGCGCCAGCGTCTGCAGCCGACCGCCGATCTGGCGGGCGACGTTGCCCAGGGTGAGGTACTCGGGCCGGAAGTCGTGGCCCCACTGCGAGACGCAATGCGCCTCGTCGATCGCCATCAGCGTGACATGGGCTTCGGCCAGCATCTCGACCGTGTCGGGGCGCGCCAGCCGCTCCGGCGCGACATAGAGCAGGCGCAGCTCGCGCCGCCGCAGCAGCTCCATCACCCGCTGGGTCTCGGCCGGCTCGTTGCTCGAATTCAGGCTGCCCGCCGCCACGCCGGCCGCCGCCAGCGCCCGCACCTGGTCGCGCATCAGGGCGATCAGCGGCGAGACGACCAGCGTCAGCCCCGGCCGCACCAGGGCCGGCAGCTGGTAGCACAGCGACTTGCCGCTGCCCGTCGGCATGACGGTGAGCACGTTCTCGCCCGCCAGCACGGCGCGGACGATCTCCTCCTGGCCGGGCCGGAAGTCGTTGAAGCCGAAGACGGAATGCAGCAGCGCGTGCGCGCGCATGAGGGCGGGCGAGAGGGCGTCGGTCATTGTTTTGCCGACACTATCGCCAGCGCAGCCCGCGCCGTCATGCGCCGCACTGTGGATGAACCGGACCACGCCGGCGGCCGCTTTGCCGGCCAAGGCGAAAAGAAGGCGGAACCTGCGGCCTTTCCCGTCGTTTCTGGTACCACGACGAGGGGAGATCGCGATGCTTCTTCTGGGACTTGCGCTGCTGCTGACCGCAGCCGGCGTTGCCGCCTTTCCCTGCTGGCGATACAGCGCACGCTGGACCTATGGGCCGAGCGCCACCGCCGGCGTTCTGCTTTTCATGGTCGGGCTGGCTGCGACCGGCGGGCGGACCGGTACGTCCGACAGCGGCGGCGAGCGTCATGCGACGACGCCCCAGACGATGTCGAAAGGCGAGACCTCGAGGTCAACTGAGGCGGCGCGCCCCGCCGCCGTCCCGCCGCAGCGGATGGTCGATAGCTCCGCCGAGACGGCAATGGATTGACGAGACGGCGAGACAAATCGGACGGGGCCGGCAAAAGCGCCTACGGTCGCCCCTCACACAAGATCAGGAAGGAAAGCCCATGGCCAAAGGTCAGCAACGCGGCAACCGCGAGAAGAAGAAGCCCAAGCAGGACAAGACGAAGAAGGTGATTTCGACCTCGCCGTTCGCGGCCGCGCACACCAATCCGGGCGCCAAGGCCGCCGCCGGCAAGCGCAAGTAGCCGGGGCCAGCGGCGACGCGGGGTTTCCGGCCGGCGCAGGCACCGGCACCACCCGGACGGATGATGCCGG
This sequence comes from Reyranella sp., assembly GCA_019745575.1. Lineage (GTDB taxonomy): Bacteria > Pseudomonadota > Alphaproteobacteria > Reyranellales > Reyranellaceae > Reyranella. The sequence goes on from JAIETA010000130.1 coordinate 12,781, forward strand.
TGCCGACCCGCTACTTGGCGAAGAAGTGCCGCAAGTGATCGCAGGCCATGGCGATGGCGCCGCGCGCGGCGGGCGTTTCGGCGATCACGTTCAGCAGCACGAAATCGTGGATCGTGCCGTGAAACCGCACGGCGGTGACGGGGACACCGGCCTCGATCAGCTTGTGGGCATAGGCCTCGCCCTCGTCACGCAGCACGTCGAACTCGCCATTGATGATCAGCGCCGGCGGCAGGCCCCGGAGCTGTTCCACCGAGGCTTGAAGGGGCGACGCCGTCGGCTTCTTGCGCGCCGCCTCGTCCGGCAGGTACTGGTTCCAGAACCACTTCATCGCCTCGCGGGTCAGGAAGTGCCCGGTCGGAAACTCCTTGTAGCTGGGCGTGTCGAAGTTCGCGTCGGTCACCGGATAGAACAACACCTGCATACCGATCTTCGGGCCGCCGCGCTCCTTGGCCAGCATCGTGACCGCCGCGGTCATGTTGCCGCCGACGCTATCGCCGGAAGTCGCCAGCCGCGACGGGTCGAGTCCGTGCTTGCCGCCCTGTTCAGCGACATATTTTACGACGGCGTAGGACTGCTCGATGGCGGTGGGATACTTCGCCTCGGGCGAGCGTGTGAAGTCGACGAAGACGACGGCGGCATTGGCGCCGTTGACAAGGTCGCGCAGGAGCCGGTCGAAGATGTCCCGGTCGCCGAACACCCAGCCGGCGCCGTGGGTGTAGACGATGACGGGCAGAGGCCCCTTGCTGCCCTTCGGCCGCAGGATGCGAATGGGAGTCTGGCCTGTCGGGCCAACCGGAATGGTCAGATCCTCGATATCGACCGGCAGCTTCTTGACCGGGATGTCCTGGAGTTTTCCGAAGGCAGCGCGCCCATCGGCGATCGGGATTTCATAGAGCGCAGGACCTTTCTGCGCGTTCAGCTTCTCGAGAAATGCCCGGGTCGCTGGCTCGATCTTCGTGCTCAATCCACTCATTGAATGCCTCACTGATCGCGATGGGTTGGCCGTGCTGGTGTCGCGCCGGTTCGAACGAACCTGCGCGCGCACCGACCCATATGGAGGCGACGACGCCTACTGCCTAGTCGCGATCGATGACACTTTCGCTGCAATATCACAGTGGCGCTGCAACGATCAGTTGCGCCGCCAGCGGTCGCCGGCGCGCCCGATCTAGTGCCGCGCGGCCTGTCCGCCGTCGAGCGTCATCACCACGCCGCTGATGTAGCTGGCGCGGTCCGAGGCGAGGAACACCGCGAGATCGGCCACCTCGTCGGGCTCTGCGGCGCGGCCGAACGGCAGGTGCGTGGTGAGTTCGGGCCAGCGCTCGGGATCGCCGAACTTCTGCTCGGCCTGGCCGCGCAGCAGGGTCAGCATGCGGTCGGTGCGGGTGGCCGGCGGATTGATCGCCACCACGCGCACGCCGTGGTCGACGCTTTTCGAGCCGACGGCCCGGGTGAAGGCCATGAGGCCTGCATTGCCCATGGTGCCGGCGACGTAGTCGTAGTTAAAACTCTCGCCGGCCAGGCCGATGACGTTCACCACCACGCCCTTCTTGCGGGCATAAAACTTCTCCAGCATGGCGCGCGTGGCGTTGACGTAGCCGAACACTTTTAGCTCCCAGGCCTCGCGCCACTTCGGCTCGGTCATGCCGAAGATGTCGCCGCGCGGGATGGCGCCGGCGTTGTTCACCAGGATGTCGGCATGGCCCACGGCCTCGACCACCGACCGCGCCGTGTCGCCCTTGGAGAAATCGGCCGGATGGATCTCGACCGGCACGTTGTGGCGAGCGCGGATTTTCTCCCGCGCCGCCTCGAGCGACTCCTTCGAGCGCGAGGCGATGTGGACGGCGCAGCCTTCGGCGGCGAAGCCCATGGCACAGGCGAAACCGATGCCGCGGCTGCCGCCGGTGATGAGGACGGTCTTGCCGGCAAGCTTCATGTCCATGGACGAGTTTCCTAAAGCCGATAGAGAGAATCGATCGTGGCGCGGCCGTCCTCGGTCTTGACGCGGCCATCCTTCGCCATCTGCACCAGATGCGCCAGCATCGAGCGGCCGGCCGCCTTGTGCAGATGGAGCGGGGTGTCGGCGTAGTTCTTGGCGACCATCTGGGGAATGGTCTGCGGCCCCTCGCGGAGGCGTGCCAGGATCTGCGCTTCGCGGCCGAGGCGATGTTCTATGTAGGCCTGCACGAAGGGATGGGGATTGCGGATCTCGGCGCCGTGCGTCGGGATGTAGAGCGTCTCGTCGCGCGGCAGCAGCTTGCGCAGGCTCGCGAAGTAGTCGGCCATGTTGCCGTCGGGCGGCGAGATCACCGCCGTCGACCAACCCATGACATGGTCGCCCGAGAGCAGCGCCTTGTCCTCGCGCACCGCGAAGCAGAGATGATTGGAGATGTGCCCCGGCGTATGGACCGCTTCGACGTTCCAGCCGTCGCCCTGGATCACGTCGCCGTCGTTGAGCTTGACGTCGGGTGCGAAGGCGAAGTCGCCTTCCTGTTCCGTCTCGACGCCTTCCGGCGGCTTGGGGTGGGGGCCGTAGCTAAAAACCTTGGCGCCGGTCGCCTTGGCGAGCGCGGGCGTGGCCGGCACATGATCGATATGGGTGTGGGTGACCAGGATGTGGGTGACGGTCTCGCCGCGCACCGCGCGCAGCACGGCGTCGACATGGTCCTGCTGGTCCGGGCCGGGATCGACCACCGCCACCTTGCCGTGGCCCACGATGTAGGTGCCGGTGCCCTTGAAGGTGAAGGGGCTGGGGTTGTTGGCCACGACGCGGCGGATCAGCGGCGTCACCTCCGTGGCCGTGCCGTAGTCGAACTTGAAGTCTTTTATGAAGGGAATGCCGGGCATGGAACTTCTCTTACGGCGCAGGCGGCGTCAGCTTGTAGAGGGCGTTGCGGATGTCGGAGCTGACATAGACCGCGCCCGACCGTGCCACCGCCACGCCGGTCGGTACCAGCGCCGGCGGGCCGCCGGCAAACGGCGCCAGGCCGATGTCGAGATTGGAGGCGATCACCGTCTTGGCACCCGATGCCGGATCTATGGCGACCACCCGTTTCTGGCCGACCTCGGCCACGAACAGGCGGCCGTCGGGGCCGATGTCGATACCCTCCGGCCCAGCCAGGCCGTCGGCCACCACCTTGCGGGCGCCGGTGGCGACGTCGATCTGAAGTACGGCACCGCCGGCGATCTCGGTGATGTAAACGAGGTTGCCCGGCCCCTGCGCCATGGCGACCGGCCCGCGCAGTTCCTTGGCGACGATGCTGCGCGTCTTGCCGTCGGCGCTCACCTTCACGAGGTTGCCGCTGGCCAGTTCGGCGACATAGAGCGCGCCGTCGGCGCCTTCCAGGGCATCGACCGGCGCGGCGAACTGACCGAGCGTCGCCACCAGCTTGCCGGTCTTGCGGTCGACCTTCTCGACGGTGTTTGAGAACCAGCTCGACAGCAGCACGTGCTTCGGCCCGACGGAGATGCCGATGGGATAGGCATGAGTCTCGCCATGCACGCGCAACGCGTCGGCGACCGTGCCGCTCTGACCGTCGACCGTGCGGTAGCTGAACACGTCGGCGACATGCACCGTCTCCTTGCCACCCTCGGTGGTGACGGCGAGATCGGCCGGAATGGCGAGCTTGCCCTCGACGATGGTCCGCCAGGCGCCGGTCTGCTTGTCGACGAGGTAGATGCCGTTGTCGGTCATCGAAGTGACGAACAGACGGCCGCGCGAGTCGAAGGCGAGATTGTCGAGGCCGGGCTTCATCGACGCCACCAGCTTCTTGGCCTTGCTGGTCAGGCTCACGCTCCAGATGCCGCCGGTGCCGGTGTCGACGACGTAGAGATTGTCGCGGTTCTGCGGGTCGATGTTGGCCGCCGCCGGAATCTTGAAGCCCGAGGCGATCGTCTCGATGGCACCGGTCTCGAGATTGATCTTCACGACCTCGCCCTTGAACCACAGCGGTCCGTAGAGGAAGCCGTCGTCCCTGTGGACCTCGAAGCCGTTCAGGCCGCCCATCTTCTCGCCGATCCGGCGCAGCTCGGTGCGCGGGAACGACTTGAAGTCGGGCTTGTCGGCGTTCTTGAGATCGATCTCGTAGAGCGCATCGCCCAGGAAGACCTCGGACACGAACAGCCGCCCATCCTTGCCGAAGGCCAGCGAGTTGGGGCCTGCCATGCCGTGCGCGACCTCGATGGTCTTGCCGTTGGACCGACGGATGTAGACCTTGCCCAGCAGGAAGGCAGTCCACGCCATGGTGCCGTCGTCGGCGAAGGCGATGTCGTCGGCCATGCCGGCCGGCGGATCGGTGACGCGATCAACCTCGCCGGTGTCGACCTGCACGCGATAGATGGTCTGGCCGACGACGGAACCGGCGAAAAGCTGGTCGTCCTTGTTGAAGGCGAGGCCATGCACGCCGTGGAACGACGAGCCCGGCACGAGGAACTGCTGGCTGTATTCCCGGGCCGGCACCGGCGCCTGGGCGGGCGGCGCCTGCTGCGCCAGCGCACTGCCCGCGACGGCGAGCGCCAGCGCTCCCGACATGAAAACCCGGCCCAACCCCATACACATCCTCCGACCGTCTGTCGCGGCGCGGACTGTAGACCGCGCGATACATTTTGTAACGCCGAACCCTTCGGCTACCATCGCGCCGCAAGAAAACATGCATTTCGCAGGAGGAAAGACCATGGCGGGTCCGCTTTCGGGACTGACGATCGTCGAGCTGGCTGGCATCGGGCCAGGGCCGATGTGCTCGATGATGCTGGGCGACATGGGCGCCAACGTGATCCGCGTCGACCGCACCAAGGCGCATGTCATGGACCGCTTCGCCGACCCCAAGTTCGCCGTGCACAACAGGAGCCGCCGCTCGGTCTCGGTCGACCTGCAGACGAAGGAAGGCATAGCTGTCGTCCTGCGCCTGATCGAGAAGGCCGACGGCATGACCGAGCCGTTCCGCCCCGGCGTCGCCGAGCGGCTGGGCGTCGGGCCCGACGTCTGCCTCGCGCGCAATCCCAAGCTGGTCTACGGCCGCATGACCGGCTGGGGCCAGGAAGGACCGCTCGCCAAGGCGGCCGGCCACGACATCAACTACATCGCGCTGACCGGAGCCCTGCACGCGATCGGCACCAAGGAAAAGCCGGTGCCGCCGCTCAATCTGGTGGGCGATTTCGGCGGCGGCGGCATGCTGCTGGCCTTCGGCATGGTGTGCGGCCTGCTCGAGGCGCAGAAGTCGGGCAAGGGTCAGGTGGTGGATGCCGCCATGGTCGACGGCACGGCGCTGCTGCTGGGCGGCATCTACGGTATGGTGGGCGCCGGCCTGTGGAACGAGGCCGAGCGCGAGGGCAACACGCTGGACGGCGGCGCGCATTTCTACGGCACCTATGAGACCCGCGACGGCAAGTTCGTCTGCATCGGTTCGATCGAGCCGCAGTTCTACGCTCTGCTGCTCGAGAAGACCGGTCTCAAGGGCGAGACCCTGCCGGCGCAGACCGACCGCAAGGCCTGGGCCCAGCTCAAGAGCCGGATGGCGGCCATCTTCAAGACCAAGACGCGCGACGAGTGGTGCGCGATCATGGAGGGCAGCGACGTCTGCTTCGCACCGGTGCTGTCGGTGTCGGAGGCGCCGCATCATGCGCACGCCAAGGCGCGCAACGCCTATGTCGACGTGCTGGGCTTTGCCCAGCCGGCGGCGGCGCCGCGCTTCTCGCGCACCAAGGAAGGCGTCCAGGGCCCGGCGGCCAAGCGCGGCCAGCACACCGACGAGATCCTGGGCGAGAGCGGCTTCTCGGCCAAGGAGATCGGCGACCTCAAGGCGGCCGGCATCGTCGGACCGCAGTGATGCTGGCGAGATGATCCGCGCCTTCGAACTGGCCATCCGGCAGCTCGGCGACCCCAGGCTGCGCGTCATCATCTGGCAGTCGCTGGCGCTGTCGCTGGTGCTGCAGATCGCCATCGGCGTGCTGGCCTGGTGGTCGCTGCAGTCCTTCGCCACCTTCGAGTGGAAGTGGCTGAACGAGGCCATCCGCTGGCTGGGCGGCGGCGCGGTCGCGGTGCTGGCGCTGATGCTGTTCCCGGCGAGCTTCGGCATCGTGATCTCGGTCTTCCTGGAGAAGATCGCCGACATCGTCGAGGGCGAGCACTATCCGCAGCTCGGGCCCGCGCGCGGCATCCCGGTGTGGACCGGCCTGCGCTCGGGCATCGTGTTCCTGCTCACCCTGGTGGCGCTGAACCTGGTGCTGCTGCCGTTCTACCTGGTGGCGCTGTTCATCGCCGGGCTGGGGGCGCTGCTGTTCTATGGCGCCAACGGCTGGCTGGCCGGCCGCGAATACTACGAGCAGGTGGCGCTGCGCCGGCGCGACCCGGCCGACGTCGCGGCCTGGCGCAAGGCCAACGGCGGCGTGCTGTGGCTGACCGGGGTCGTCCTCGTCTTCCTCGGCACCGTGCCGATCCTGAACCTGATCGTGCCGGTCCTCGGCGTGGCCGCCATGGTCCATGTCGCCCAGACGCTCAAGCCACCCCTTAATCCGCCGGCCAAGCCGCGCTAGATTGGCGTCATGAAAAAGACATTTGGGGCAATAACGCTCATTCTTCTCCTTGGCGGCTGCGTCACCGACTCGGGCCCGCAATACTCTCTCGCCGGCGGCGAGAAAGGCGTCTTCACCTCGCGCAATCCCGGAACGCCGATCCCGCTCGACCGCATCAAGGGCATGGACGAGCAGCAGCTCGCCACCACCTTCGGCGGCGCCGTGCTCGACCGCAAGGACGGACCGTCCCGCGTCCTGCGCTATCAGTCCGACGCCTGCACGCTGTTCGTCTCGCTCTACAGCCGCAACGGCACGCCGTGGCGGGCCGAGTTCGCCGACGCCTACGACACCCACCTCCGCCCCCTGCCGCCCGACCAGTGCGCCGGCTCGGTGGCGGCGCAGAAGCGGCGGGTGGCCTGACCCTCACATCACCGCGCTTCACGAGCGTGTGAGGCGGCGCATCCAACGGCGCCTGCCGCTGCGTCTAAGACTTGTGCGACCGTGCACGAACCTTGGAGCAGGAGGGATCCCCATGCGATTCACGAGCAAATTCGCGCGTCTCGGCGGCGTGTCGCTGCTGGCGCTTACCGTCGGCGTGGCATCGGCCGAGGCGGCGACCCTGATCGGCCTCACTGCCGACAACAAGCTGGTCAAGATCGACACCACCACCCTGGCCGCCGCGGCGCCGATGGCGATTTCCGGTGCCGACAAGGTCGTCGGCATCGACATCCGCCCGGCCGACGGCAAGCTCTACGGCCTGACGGCGGGCGGCCAGCTCGTCGTCATCGACCACATGAGCGGCGCTGCCACGCCCGGCAGCATGCTGTCGGAGAAGGTTCCGCTCGGGCCACGCCCGGTGGTCGACTTCAACCCGGTGGCCGACCGGCTGCGGGTGATCGCGGCCGATGGCGCCAGCCTGCGCATCGACGTGTCGAGCGGCGCCACCACGGTCGACAAGCCGCTGAACTACGATGCCGCCGACGCCAGCGCCAGCAAGAAGCCCGCGGTCGCGGCCGGCGCCTACACCAACTCGGCCAAGGGCGCCAAGGCCACCGAACTGTTCCATGTCGACGGCGCCACCGGCGCCCTGGTGCTGCAGAACCCGCCCAACGACGGCGTGCTGAAGACGCGCGGCATGGTGGGGGTCGCGGCGCCGGCCGATGTCGTGATGGACATCGCCAGCGACGGCGAGGGCAAGAACACCGCCTACGTGATCGCCGGCGGCGCGCTCTACACGGTCGATCTCGCGACCGGCAAGGCGACCCAGGTCGGCGCGATCAAGGGCATGACCGGCGCGCTGGTCGACATCGCGGCGGTGAACTGAGAGATCGCACGGACCAGCGCGTCAATCCCCGGCCAGCCGTCGCCACAACGCGGCGACGGCTGCACAGGCCCTGGCCTGCGTGATCATGTCCATGTGGCCGAGGCCCGGCACGACCTCGACCGAGATCCTTGGATTGAGGGCGGCAAAGGTCGCCGCGTAGCGGTCGGCATAAAACAATTCGTCGTCGGCGCCGACGATCACGGCCGTCGGCCGGTCGATGCGACCGATCGCGGCCCGCCAGTCGCGACCCAGCTGCATGCCGGTCGTCAGCCGGAAGGAATAGACCGGCGTGCGCCTGTCGTCGGCCTTGGCGGCGGTGGCGAAGCGCACGACGGGCAGGTCCTGGAATAGCGGCAGGCCGAAGCCGTCGAGGATCGACAGGGCCACGATGCGCGGCACCGCCACGCTGGCCCAGCCACCCGCCGCGGGTCGCGCGGTGGGCGAATCAGGGGCAACGAACGGGGCGATGGCGACATAGTCGTCGAACAGCGCTCGGTTGGGGCCGACGGCGGTGCGCAACACGAAACCGCCACCCGAGGAGAACCCCATCAGCGTGCGGTGGACTTTGGAATCGGAGAGGCCTGCCGCCCGCACGAAGTCGACCAGATCGTCGTCGAGCTGGCCCACGTAGGAGCTGTCGCCGTTCCTGGTGCCGCTGCCGCCGTGGCCGCGCAGGCTGATCGAATAGACGCTGGCGCCCGCCGCCCGCAAGGCCTGGGCGAGCCTGTGCATGGAGGAGCTGGTGCCGGACGACCCATGGACCAGCACGACCGCGCGGTCGGTGCGCGCGGGGTAGAGCCTGTAGGTAAGCGGCGCGCCATCTCGCGCGGTCACCCGGCTGACCGCCGGAATCTCCGCTCGGTTCCACGAGTCGGAGCCCGGTAAGGTGTCGCCAGCGCGCAGCGGCGGCAGCTCGCCAGGGGAACTGAATGCGATGACGGCGCCGAAGGCGGCACCGGCGGCAAGCACCAGAGCTGCAACACCGAACAAGACGCGACGAACCCAGCAGTTTCTCACGGCCAAGACCTCCTCGGGGCTGTATTTTCCCGGCCGTCACCTTCGGCAAAAGGCCGGGCCCGATCCATCGTCCTTGCGTGAATTGCTGGCCTTTTTCGTGATCTGCCGGCAATCATCCGTTCACGATGCGCGAATCGCCCTACATAAAATCGCTGCCCTACCACCTGCCGGTCGTTCTCGCCTTCGCCGTGGTCATGGCGGTGACCGGGCCTTTCGGCACCTATGCGCGCATGGGCCTGGGCGACCGGCTGATCTACTTCGTTGTGCTCGGGGCGGCGAACTGGCTACAGGTGATCCTGCTGGCCGCCTGGCTTGGCGGCGTCGAACCGATCGATCGCTGGCCCGTCGTCGGGCGCATGACCCTGGTCGGATTGTTGGCTTCCGTGCCGGGCACCGCCGAAATCTTCCTGATCAACGCCTGGGTGAGCCGGCCGATCCCGCTGTCGGCCCTGCCCAGCATCTTCCCCGAAAACGCCTTTCTGACGGTCGTCATCTCGGTCGTGGTCGGCCTGTTCGTCGAGCAGCGGTTGCGTGCCACGGCCGATGCCGAACGCGACCGTGTCGCGTCCCTCAGCGCGCCGGCAACGACCGCGGCTGACGCGGGACCGCCCGACTTCTTCCGCCGCATCCCACCGGCGCTGGGCCGCGACCTGCTGGCGCTCGAAATGGAGGATCACTACCTGCGCATCCATACCACCGTGGGCAGCGACCTTGTTCTGATGCGCCTGCGCGATGCCCTGACCGAACTTGGTGCCGGACGCGGCCAGCAGGTCCATCGGTCCTGGTGGGTGGCGGACGGCGCGGTCGCGGCGGTGGATCGCAGCGCCGGCCGTCCCATCCTGGTGCTGCGCAACGACCTGCGGGTGCCGGTCAGCAAGAGCTTTCGCGACCAGGTGAAGGCGGCCGGCTGGCTCGACGGCTAAAGCACTATTTTCCGCCGCGGTCCTCGCGCCACAGATCGAGCTTCTCCTGCACAGGACGGTCGGAGAAGGAGAACAGCACGGCGTCGGCATCGGCGCGGTGCACGACCTTGGCCCAGCTCGGCACGACGAAATGGTCGCGCTTCTTCCAGCGCAGCACCTGGTCGCCGACTGTGCTCTGGCCGTGGCCTTCGACAACGGAGAACACCGTGCCGTCGGTGCAGCGGTAGGGCGCGGTCTCGAAGCCCTTGGGCAGGAGCTGCATGAAAGTGCCCATGGTGGCAATCGGCGCGCCGCCGCTCGCCGGATTGACGTAGCGCAGCTTGTAGCCATGGCAGGCATCGGGCGGGCCGGCCTTGACCAGGCCATTCAGCGCCTCGCGCGTCCGCGCGTAAGGGTAGTTGAAGATCGGCGAGGTCTGCCGCGCCGGCTTCCAATCCACCGGCAGCAGGCCGCTCGCGAACCTGGCGTCCGACGTGCCCGTTGGCGTGGTGACGATCTGCTCGTCGGTCTCGCCGTTCTCGGCGAAGCCCGCGTTGAACATCGCCACCAGCGGGATGTCGAGCCCGTCCAGCCACACCATCGGCCTGGAAGAATCGTTGCCATGGTCGTGCCAGGTCCAGGTCGGCGTGATGACGAAGTCGCCCTCGCGCATGATCGTGCGCTCGCCGTCGACGGCGGTGTAGGCGCCTTCGCCCTCGACGATGAAGCGCAGCGCCGACTGGGTGTGGCGGTGGCTGGGCGCCACTTCGCCGGGCAGGATGAGTTGCAGCCCGGCATAGAGCGTGGGCGTGATGCAGGCGCTACCCGGCATCGCCGGGTTCTCCAGGATCAGCACGCGGCGCACCGCCTCCTTGGCAGTGATCAGCGCGCCTGATTCCATCAGGAACGGCCGCACCTTGTCGTAGTCCCAGCTTGCCGGCTGGTACTTGGGTGCCGGTGCGGGCGGCACGAGCTGATGGAGCTGCTCCCACAGCGGCGCCATCGACAGGCCGCCGATGCGTTCGTAGAAGTCGCGGCGCGCGTTGTTGCCGGTAGAAGGCGCGGTCATGGGGCCTGGCTCGTTGACGAAACGAACGCCACGATAGCACAGTGGCCGAAAAGCATCAGGGAGGAAGGCATGGTGATCAGACTGACCCGGCGCACGGCGCTGGCCACGGCCGGTGCTGCTCTGTGGCCGGCGACGGTGGGCGCCCAGGCGCCGGCCGCCCTGCCGGCCGGACCGATCAAGGTCATGGTCGGCTTTCCGGCCGGCGGCGCCACCGACGTGCAGGCCCGGCTGGTGGCGGAGAAGCTCCGGGAGCGCACCGGCCGCAGCGTCATCGTCGAGAACAAAGCGGGCGCCAGCGGCACGGTGGCGGGCGAGGCGCTCAAGAACGCAACGCCCGACGGCAATACGCTCCTGCTGGCGCCGATCGCCTCGGCAGTGATGGCGAAACTCACCTTCCCGCAGCTCAACCACGATCCGTTCGTCGACCACGCGCCGGTGACTCTGCTCGGCACGTTCCAGCTCGCCCTGGCCGTCAGCCCGCAGCTCGGTCCCACCACGGTTGCCGAATTCATCGCCTGGGCCAAGGCCAATCCCAAGCAGGCCAGTTTCGGCACGACGGCCATGGGCAGCCTGCCGCATTTTTTCGGCATCCTGCTGGCACGCGCCGCCGGCGTCGATTTGCAGGCGGTCCCCTATCGCGGCGCAGCGCCGCTGGTGTCGGATCTCTCCGGCGGTCAGGTGCCGGCCGGCACCGGCGCCTTGACCGACTTCCTCGAACACCACAGGGCCGGCCGCGTCCGTATCCTCGCGACCTCCGGCCTGCGGCCCCCACTGGCGGCGCCCGACCTGCCGACCTTCAGCGGACTCGGCTACGCCGACATCGTGGGCGACAGCTGGCTGGGCTTCTTCGCGCCGGCCGGCACGCCGCGCCCCACCATCGACGCGATCAATCGCGAGATCGCCGCCATCGTGGCTTTGCCCGAGATGCGCGACCGGCTGATCCAGCTCGGCCTCGAGCCGCGCACGTCCACGCCGGAGGAGTTCGACGCCCTGCGGCGCGCCGACGCGGCCAAGTGGAAGAAGGTCGTCGACGCTTCGGGCTACAAGCCCTAGCCATCGCGCGTTATTCGGCGGCGGCCCGCAGCGGAGCGGCCATCCGCGCCGCGGCGCGGGCGCGGCAGGCGGCGGCGAAGGCGCCGAACAACTTCATCGAGACCGGATTCTCCAGCGCCTTGTATTCGGGATGCCATTGCAGGGCGAGCGCGAAGCCCGGCGCGTCGGGCACGCTGAACGCCTCGATCTGACCGTCCTCGGCGGTGGCCTCGAGCCTGGCCCGCGGCGCCAGCCGGTCGACGCCCTGGGCATGCAGCGAGTTCACACGCACCCGGCGTTCGCCCAGCAGGCGCTGCAGCAGGCCGCCCTCGACGATGTCGATGTCGTGGGCCGGCGCGTAGTTCACGTCCATATCGGGCGACTTGGGCGAGCGGTGGTCGCGGCGGCCGTCGACCTCGTGGACGTGCTGGTGCAGCGAGCCGCCCAGCGCCACGTTGACCTCCTGCAGGCCGCGGCAGATCGCAAATAGCGGCACGCCACGGTCGATCGCATGACGGATCAGCGGCAGGGTCGTGGCATCGCGCGCCGGGTCGTGCGCCGTGCCCGGCCGGCTTTCGCTGCCATAGTGGTGCGGCTCGACGTTGGACGGGCTGCCTGTCAGCAGCACGCCGTCCAGCATGTCGAGCAGGCGGTCGAGGGCTGCGGTCATGGCCGCGTCGTCGTCGAATTCGGGGCCGATCGCCGGGATCAACACCGGCAGCGCACCGACGGCCCGCACCGCCGCCTGGACGTACTTCTCGCCGACCGTATGGTGCCAGCCGCCGCGGCCGTTTTCCTTGAGGCAGGCGGAAACCCCTACGAGGGGGCGCAGAGTCGATCGATCCATGTCCGTGGCGGGCCGTGCAAAAGGAGAAAGAAGCGCGTTTTCATCATCGCCGCTGGGCGCTTTCTTGGCAAACGCCCGCAGGAGCGCTGGCCCGCATCTTGTGCAGTGCAGCCCTGCATGGTACCGCCCGCGCCGCCCATCCCGTGCCCAAAGAAAGCGACAGCACGCCATGACCACCACACCCCCGCCCGCCCCGCCGGCCCCCGACCAGCCCCAGGTGGCGGCCCCCCTCACCATGCACGGCCAGTACATCAAGGACCTCAGCTTCGAGAATCCGCGGGCGCCGCAGAGCCTGATCGAGCAGACCCAGCCGCAGCTCACCCTGAACGTCCAGGTGACCAACCGACAGTTCGACGCCAAGACCTTCGAAGTGGCGATCACGATCGAGGCGTCGGCCCAGACGCCGGCCAAGGAGCCGCTGTTCATGCTGGAGCTGGTCTATGCCGGCACGGTGTCGCTGGGCGACCTGCCGCAGGAGGCCTATGGGCCGCTGCTGTTCATCGAGACGCCGCGCCTGCTGTTCCCGTTTGCCCGCGCCGTCGTGGCCAACGCCACGCGCGAAGCTGGCTTCCCGCCGCTCAACATCGCGCCGGTCGACTTCGTGGCGCTCTACCGCCAGCAACTCGAGGCCAACGGCGGCCGCATACCCGGTGTCGCCGACGGCCCGGTCGGACACGCCTGATTCCCGGACACGCCTGATTCCCGGACACGCCTGATCCGCCGGCACATCTGATCCGCCGCCAGGCGCCCGCCCGGCGTCAGGTCTTCAGCCACAGCGGGTCGGCGAGACTTTTCAGAAACTCGGCATGGGCCGCGAGTTCGGCGGCGGTGGGCGTATGCGGCCGCGCCGGGCGGACCGGCCGATTGTTGGGCGCGCCCGTGCCATCGGCCGCCGTGCCCGACATCTCCGGCGCGAGGCCGAGATCGCGCTGCCGACCGCCACTGAGCTCAAGATAGACCTCGGCCAGAAGCTCCGAATCGAGCAGCGCGCCGTGCTTGGTGCGATGGGCGTTGTCGATGCCGAAGCGCTCGCACAAGGCATCGAGGCTGGCGCGCTGGCCGGGAAACTTGCGCCGCGCCATCGACACCGTGTCGACATAGGGGTTCGACAGCTTCGGCCGGCTGGCGCGCTCCAGCTCGGCATTGAGGAAGCCCAGGTCGAACTGCGCATTGTGGATCACGAGCTGGGCGTCGCCGAGGAAGGCCAGCAGCTCGTCAACCCGGTCGGCAAACAGCGGCTTGTCGGCCAGGAAATCCTCGGTCAGGCCGTGGACGTCCTGCGCGCCGGTCGGCATGTCGCGCTGGGGATTGAAGTAGCTTTGGAAGGTGACGCCGGTGGCCACCATGTTCACCAGCTCGACGCAGCCCACCTCGACCAGGCGATGGCCGGCGAGCGGGTCGAGGCCCGTGGTCTCGGTATCGAGGACGACTTCGCGCATACCGCTCCTGTAGCCTATTTGCGATGCTACTTGCGACGGGCGCGTGCCAGGCGGGCTGTGAATTTCTCGCGCCACGGGTTGGGCGGCCAGAAGGTGCCCGGCCGTCGCCGGAGCTTGGCCACCGCGGCGGCGAGCGCCGCCCGCGTCGGGGCAAGTCCAAGACCGGTCGGGATGACGATGCTCGCCTTGCGGCGCTTCTGCGCATCGGGGATCTGCTGGCGCAGAATGCCCAGGAACTTTTCCGTCGTCATGCCGGGCCGAGCGAGGACGCGCTGGCGCTGCAGGAAGGCTGGCGCGCTCACCACCAGGGTGGCGTCGAAGCGGCGCTCGCCCAGGCCCTCGAACAACAGCGGGATGTCGAGCACGACCAGCCTGTCGCCTCGCAGCGCGGCGCGGCGCAGGAACGCGCGCTGCCGTCGGCCGACCAGGGGATGAACGATCGCCTCGAGCCGGCGCAGCGCGTCCCGGTTGCCGAAGACGCGGGCGCCGAGCGCCTGGCGGTCGAGCACGCCGTTCGTCACCACGCCGGGAAACGCCGCCTCGATGGCGGGCAACGCCGCACCGCCCGGCGCCTGCAAGGCGTGGACGGCAGCATCGGCGTCGTACACGGGCACGCCCATCCGCCGCAACATGGCAGCGGCGGTGGACTTGCCCATGCCGATCGAGCCGGTCAGCCCGACGATAACCATCTACGACGGGGCCACCCGACCAATCAGGGGACGAGGACGGTCTGGCCAGTGGTCTTGCGGCCCTCGAGATCGCGATGCGCCTGGGCCGCCTCGCCCAGTGGGTAGCGCTGGTCGATGGCGATCTTCACCTTGCCGCTCTTGATCATCTTGAACAGCGACTTGGCCGACGCCTCGAGTTCGGCGCGCGTGGCGGTATAGGCGCCGAGGCTCGGCCGGGTGAGATAAAGCGAGCCCTTGGCGCCCAGAATCGCCGGCGGCTGCGGGGCCACCGCGCCCGAGGCGTTGCCGAACGACACCAGCAGGCCACGCGGCTGCAGGCAGTCGAGCGACGCATTCCAGGTGTCCTTGCCGACGCCGTCGAACACGACGGGCACCTTCTTGCCCTTGGTGATCTTCATCACCTGCTCGACGACGTTCTCCTTGGAATAGTCGATCGTCCACTTGTAGCCGTTCTTCCTGGCCAGCGCGGCCTTCTCCGGCGACGACACGGTGCCGATCACCTTGTAGCCGCGCGCCTTGGCCCACTGGCCGAACAGCAGGCCGACGCCGCCGGCGGCGGCGTGGAAGAGCACGGTGTCGCCCGTCTTGAGCCAGGCCTTCGCCGTGCGGTCGACCAGATACTCGGTCGTCATGCCCTTCAGCATGATCGCCGCCGCCTGTTCGTCGCTCACGCCCTTGGGCACATGAACGAGCTGGTCGACGCCCATCAGGCGCTCCTGACAATAGGCGCCGAGCACGCCGCAGTAGGCGACTCGATCGCCCTTCTTGAAGCCTTTGACCTTGGGGCCGACCGCGACGATCACGCCCGCCGCCTCGCGGCCCACCGCGTTTGGCAGCGGCACCGGGTAGAGACCGGTGCGGGTGTAGACGTCGATGAAGTTGAGGCCGATCGCGGTGTGGCGGATCTTGACCTGGCCGGGACCGGGCGCGCCGACGTCGACGTCGTGCAGCTGCATCTTCTCGGGGCCGCCGTTTTCGTGGATCAGGATGGACTTGGACATCTGAAGCTTTCCCCGTGTTGTTGTCTGGCCGGTGACGTGCGCCCGCCTGCGGTGGTCGAGTATAGTGGCCGCCCTTCGGCACGCCAGCCCGGCGCATCCCTGTTTCCAGGAGGGTTTCTTGCAACGGCGACGTCTTCTGCTAGCGACCGGCGCGGCGGCGGCTTTCGCTGCACCCGCCATCGGCCGGGCCCAGGACATGTCCGCAGCGCCGCGGCGACGTATCGCCTGGTGACGCTCAGCCGCGACCTCGAGCAGCCGTGGGGCCTGGCCTTCCTGCCGGACGGTCGCATCCTGATCACCGAGCGGCCGGGCCGCCTGCGCGTCTTCGCCAACGGACGCCTGGAGCGGGCGCCGGTCGGCGGGCTGCCGAAGATATATGCGCGCGGCCAGGGCGGTCTGCTCGACATCTGCCTGCATCCCGGATTCGCCGACAACCGGACGCTTTACCTCTCGTACTCTGCCGAGGGAGAGGGTGGCGCGGCCACCGTGGTGGCCCGCGCCGAACTCAGGGACGGTGGCCTGCGTGGGGTGCGGCCGATCTTCGAGGCCCTGCCGCGCACGTCGGGCGGCCTGCATTTCGGCTCGCGCATCGCGTTCGACCGCGCCGGCCTGATGTACGTCACCACCGGCGAGCGCTACCAGATGCGCCGCGCCCAGGATCTCGGCGATCTGGTCGGCAAGGTGGTCCGGCTGCGCGACGACGGCGCGGTGCCGCCGGACAACCCCTTCGTCGGCCGGGCCGGCGCGCGACCGGAGATCTTCACCTGGGGCCATCGCAATCCGCAGGGGCTGGCGATGCATCCCCAGACCGGCCGCATGTGGCTGGTCGAGCACGGCCCGCGCGGCGGCGACGAACTCAACCTGCTGACGGCCGGCGCCAACTACGGCTGGCCGCTCACCACCCACGGCATCGACTATTCGGGCGCCGTCATCAGCCCGAACAAGAGTCTGCCCGGCATGGAAGATCCGGTGCGGGTCTGGGTGCCGTCGATCTCGCCCAGCGGCCTCGCCTTCTACACCGGCGACCGTTTTCCCGGCTGGAAGGGCTCCGTCTTCACCGGCGCGCTGTCGAACAACGCGCTGTTCCGCATCGAGCTCGACGGCGAACGCTGGCGCAGCGAAGAGCGGTTGATCGTCGACCGTCTTCCCTATATCCGCGACGTGCGTCAGGGGCCCGACGGGCTGCTCTACCTCGTCACCCACAGCGACGATGGCGGCCTGTACCGTCTGGAACCCGCCTGAACCCGGCCTCTCATGCCCCCACCCGCCCTCATCCTCGCATCCGCCAGCCCGTCGCGGCGCCAGCTTCTGGCCAATGCCGGCCTGGCCTTCGAGATCGAACCGTCGGGCGTCGACGAGGACGAGGTCAAGCGCAGCCTGCTCGGCGAGCGCGCCCGGCCGCAGGACGTCGCCGAGACGCTGGCCGAGATCAAGGCAACGCGGGTGTCGGCGCGGCATCCGGCGGCCATGGTGATCGGCGCCGACTCGACCCTGGCCTGCGACGGCCGGCAGTTCGACAAGCCGCCGTCGCTGGCCGCGGCGCGCCGCCAGCTGCAGGCGCTGGCCGGCCGGACGCACGAACTCTGTTCGTCGGTGGTGGTGGCGCGGGCCGGCGTGCGGCTGTGGCACTGCAACGAGCGGGCGCTGCTCACCATGCGGCCGCTGAGCGATTCGTTCCTCGACGCCTATCTGGCGCGGGCCGGCGAGGCGGTGACGACATCGATCGGCGCCTACCAGCTCGAAGGTCTGGGCGCCCATCTCTTCAGCCGGGTCGACGGCGACTACTTCACCATTCTCGGCCTGCCGCTGCTGCCGCTGCTGGCATTCCTCGCCGGCCATGGCATCGGCCTGGAGCGGGCGGCGTGAGCGCTTCGGTGGATCCCTACGCGCGTCTGGTGGCCGAGGCGCGTGGCCGGCCGTTCGCCGCTATCGTCGGCTGGCCGGTCGATCATTCGCGCTCGCCGGCGCTGCACGGCTTCTGGCTAAAGCAGCACCGGATCGACGGTCACTACGGGCGCCTGCCGGTTGAACCCAAGCGACCGGCGCTGGAAGAGCTCGTGGCCTTCCTCAGGCGAACGCCCAACGCCCGCGGCTGCAACCTCACCCTGCCGCACAAGATCGAGATCATGCCGCTGCTCGATCGCATCGACTCAGGCGCGCGGCGCATCGGCGCGGTCAACACCGTGGTGAAGCAGCCCGATGGGTCACTGGAGGGCCGCAACACCGACGGCTTCGGTTTCCTCGAGGCGCTCAAGTACGGCGCCCCCGCCTGGCGCGCTGCGACCGGGCCGGTCGTCGTGCTGGGCGCCGGCGGCGCCGCGCGGGCGATCGTCGCCGCCCTGGTCGATGCCGGCGTGCCCGAGCTGCGCCTGCTCAATCGCACGCAGAAGACGGCGATCGATCTCGGCGTCGCCTTCACGCCCGGCGACGAACGCCGCATCGTCGTCGACCGCTGGGACGACCGCGCCCGCGCCCTCAGCGGCGCCGCGTTGCTGGTCAACACGACCTCGCTCGGCATGAAGGGCCAGCCGCCGCTCGATCTCGACCTCTCGCACCTGCCGCGCGGCGCCGCGGTCTACGACATCGTCTATGTCCCGCTCGAGACCGGCCTGCTCGCCGCCGCCCGGGCCCGCGGCAACCGCTGCATCGACGGGCTGGGCATGCTGCTGCACCAGGGCCGGCCGGGCTTCGAAGCGTGGTTCGGCACCAAGGTGACCGTGAGTGTCGCGCAACGCCGCGCCGTGGCCGCCGACCTGGGAGTTTGAAGATGGAGCCGAATCCGCCGCCGGGCTTCGAGCCGCTGTTCCGGTCGAGCCCCTTTCTCGATCACAATGGGCCGTTCTTCTCGCGGGCCAACGACGACGGCACGTTCGTCGTCGGGCTGCGCATCCTGCCCAAGCACGCCAACGGCCGCGGCGGCGCCCATGGCGGGTTGCTGATGACGATGTGCGACATCGCGCTGGGCTATCGCACCACGCGCAGCCAGACGCCGTCGCCGATGCTGACGACGGCCAGCGTCACCACCGACTTCGCCGGCTCCGCCAAGGTCGGTGACTGGGTCGAGGCGCACGTCGAAGTCCACAAGGTCGGCGGCAGGCTGGCTTTCGCCAACTGCTACCTGGTCTGCAACGGCGAGCGGATCGTGCATGCCAGCGCGGTGTTCGCGCGGACGGGGGATCGCCCAGCTTCATGATCTTCCCCTTCGCGGAGTCCGCGAAGGGGAAGTGTCGCCGTCTCGCGGCTTGTAACCAAGCCGCCAGGCGACGAAGGGGTCGGAGATCAGGTTCTTGACCGTTCTGAACCGCGCGAGCTCTCGCGCTTGATTACAAGCGCTGCCGCTCGCCGTCTCGCGGCTTTGCCCGACGGGCCAAGAGACGAGAACGGCCCCGACAGGATAAAAGAGCGGT
>JAIETA010000160.1 GCA_019745575.1 Reyranella sp.
CGCGCTCGCATCAAACTACTGCGGGCCTATCCAGACCCAGCCAAAGAGTCATAATCTCTGTGCAGAGCTACTAGCACCTGAAGTGCCCTCGTCATACGAGGGCGATGGGGTCATGAGTCTCGACGGGGGCTTACGCGCCTTCACAGGCGCGGGACCCCTCCGTCGGCGTAAGACGCCGACACCTCCCCTATGAAGGGGGAGGAAAGCGATTCCATTTCAGTCGGAAAGACTCTGGCCGGCCTATCGCGCAAGGAAATTTCCGGCTCGGACCGTGTCAGTCCTGGAGCGTCACCCGCACGCCATTGAGGGCGGCCATTTCATCGGCATCAGGCGGCTGCCAGATCGTCTCGATGAAATCGAACATGGCGCGGGTGACCGTGAGACGGAAGGTTTCGCCCTTTTCGGCATTGCGCGTGCCGACCCGCCGCCAGCGCTCGACGGGATCGACGTCGAGGAAATGCAGGTGAACCGCCAACCCGGCCTCTGCCGCGAGCGCGGCGATGCGGCGCCGGTCGTCGCTGCGCAGCAGGCCGAGATCGAGGATCGAGGCAACGCCGATCCGGCCGAGTTGAAGAGCCGTTGCGGCGATCTGGCGTTCGCATCGTGCCACGCGCTCGCCGATCCATGCCCAGTCGAGGGGCTGGGGCATGTCGGGCGAGAACAACGTCACCATCCAGTCGTCGATCGACAGATGCATCGCGCCGAGCTGCCGGCTCAGTCTTCCGGCGTAGGTGGTCTTGCCGGCGCCGGTCGAGCCGCAAACGAGATGGATCATCGGATTGGCTCGCCGAGGTCACCGGGCTGGCCGGCCGTCAGGCGCCCCAGCAGCTCGGCCAGCGAGGCGATCTCAGGCTTGGTCCAGCGGTCGCGGAAGACGTCGGCGGCCATGACCTCGAGCGTGGCCCGGGCGTTGGCCACGAGTTCCAGGCCTGCCTTGGTGAGGACGACGTAGGCCAGGCGGGCGTCGCGCGGATCGGCCTCGCGGCCGACACACCCCAGCTTCTCGAGCGGGGCGGCCATGCGGGTCACCGTCGATGGGCTGACATACAGCCGCTTCGCGAGGTCGATCCGGCTGAGCCGTGTCCGTGGCGCCCGTTCCAGGTGCATCAGGAACAGAACTTCCTTGAGGGCGAGCCCGTGCAGGGCGCCCAGCCCGCCCGAGAAGCGCTCTTCGAGGCGGGCATTGGCGCCCAACAGGCTGAGGACGGCGGAGAAGGAGGGGCTGGTCATGGAGAAGATATAGGCCGGACTACTGCCACATGCAAGCATATCGGAAGAAATTAAAAAGTTGACGTTTCCGCAGGGTTTAGCCTATATTTGTGATAGGCTGGCGGGGATTGCGCTGGCCTTTTCTGTTTCGGCACGACCTGCCCGCGGCCGCCCGCGGGTTCGCTCCTGAGCTCGGTGCAGCCGCCCCAGGTCCTGACCCGGGGAGAGACACAATCCAACCCGCCCAAAGGGCTTCGTGCCGGCAGTGCCGGCACCAACAGAAAAAGAGCCACGCCTTGAACCGTGGACAGCTCATTGCGTGCCGGCTCGGGCACAGGGCCGGACGGACATAGGGCCGGGCAGGGATCCGGGCACACATCGGGGCCCAACACACGCGCGTTTCAGGTGGGCCCGCCCGGCCGGGCAAAAGCCCGGATTTGTTGGCTTTCCGGCGGTTGGAGAGCCAAATGTCTGTCGGCGGATTTGGGCCAACTTTGAAAAGTTGGGCCCGCCGAGGTCGGCCGTCAGGCCCCGCGCAGCACCAGTGCTTCATGGAGTGCCGCGGCACAGATCGCAGCCCCTCGGCGCGCCCCGTGCAGCAGCATCGGCGTGCTGAGGAAGCCGTGCAGCATGCCGCCGAACTCGACGAGATCGGCCAGCGTGCCGTCCTGCTGCAGCCGCCAGGCATAGGCACGGCCCTCGTCGCGCAGCGGGTCGTAGCCGGCGGTGATCACCAGGGCCGGCGGCAGGCCCGCCAGCGAGGCGGCGCGCAGCGGCGACACGCGCCAGTCGCCGCGCGCCGTCTTGTCCGGCGTGTAGTGATCGAAGAACCATTCCATGGTCTCGGCGTTGAGGCCGAAGCCGTCGTAGAAGCGGCGATAGGAGTCGGTGCGCGCCACCGCGTCGGTGACGGGATAGGCCAGAAGCTGCAGGCGCAGGCGGGGCCCGCCATGGTCGCGCGCCCAGATCGCCACCGCGGCGGCGAGGTTGCCGCCGGCGCTGTCGCCGCCGATCGCAAGGCGCGTGGCGTCGATGCCGACCGAGGCGCCGTTGGCTTGGACCCACTGCAGGGCGGCCACGACGTCGTCGAAGGCGCCGGGGAAACGAGCTTCGGGCGCCAGCCGGTAGTCGACGGCAAAGACTGCGATCCTGGCGTCGAGGGCGAGCTGGGCACAGAGCACGTCGTGGCTGTCGAGGTTGCCGAACACCCAGCCGCCGCCATGGGCGAACACCAGCGCCGGCAGTTTCGCGTCGGCCGCGGCGGCGTCGGGCCGGTAGAGCCGGACCGGGATGGCGCCGCCGGGGCCGGGGATCGTCCGGTCGGTCACCGTCACGCCGGCCGGGCGCGGGCCTTGGGCGGGCGGACGCAGCGACAGGTAGAGGTCGCGGGCGGCCTGCGGGGTGAGGCTGTGCCAGGCGGGGCGGTTGGCCGCGGCCATCAGATCGAGCAGCCGCTGGGATTCGGGGTCGAGCGCCATCCAACCAACTCCATGCGAGAAAGAAACGCGACACTCTAGCAGGCCGCGCCCCTGTTTCGTCACGGCGCGAATGGTAAGGTCTGCCATGACTTTCGATCCCGACCACGGCGCGCCGCCGGCGCCGCCGCCCTCCTGGTGGCGCCGCGCGATCGACCGCGTCCGCGCCTTCCGCCCCTTTGCCGGCCGGGCCGCGACAGCGGGCGCGCGGCGGTCCGTCTGGAGCTGGGTCTGGCGCGCGGCGGTCGTCGTGGCGGTGCTCTACTACCCGGTGGGCGCGCTCGTCACCGAGGACATCGACGACGATCCGCAGTTTGCCGCGCGCGGCGCGACGCCCGGCGAGAGCCGCGCCGTGGCGACGGCCGCCGCTCTCGTCACGCGCGAGGTCGATGTCCACACCTGGACGCCGATGATGCCCTTCTTCATGCCGTCGGGCCTGCTCGACAACATGCCGAACTTCCAGCGCGGCATCATGGCGGCGTTGGGCCGCTTCAGCACCGAGCTGATGGACCAGCTCGGACGTACCCGCGGCTCGAGCCAGACCGACCGCGACCTCGAGCAGGCGCGCGGCTTCCTGAACGAACAGCCGAACATCTGGATCTGGCAACCCAGCGTGTCGCTGATGCCGTCGGCCACGTCGGCGCAGAAGTATCGCGCCGGGCGCGACAAGCTGCTCGCCTACAACAAGCGGCTGGGGGCCGGGCAGGCGGTGTTCGAGCGGCGCGCCGACAACCTGCAGGCGCTGCTGGATCGCATCGCCAACGACACCGGCTCCGACTCCGCCGTGATCGACCAGCACATCATCGAGAAGGCCGGCGACCTGTTCGATTCGCGGTGCGACGACATCTTCTACTTCAACAAGGGCCGGCTCTACGCCAACTACCTGCTGCTGCGCGAGCTCGGCGTCGATTTCGAACCCATCATCCGCGACAAGGGATTGACCAACGCCTGGAACGGCACCGTGGAGACCTTCCGCACCGCCGCCCAGCTCGATCCGTGGGTCGTGTGGAACGGCTATCCCGACGGCTTCCTCATTCCCAACCATCTCGCGGCGCAGGGCTTCTACCTGCTGCGGGCGCGCACGCAGCTGCGCGAAATCAGCAACATCCTGCTCAAGTAGGCCGCCGCGGTGGAGATCTATCTGCCCATTGCCGAGCAGTCGATGAACGTGTTCGTTCTGCTCGGGCTGGGCGCCGCGGCCGGCCTGCTGGCCGGCATGTTCGGCGTCGGCGGCGGCTTTCTCGCCACGCCGCTGCTGATCTTCGTCGGCATCCCGCCGGCCGTCGCAGTCGCCAGCCAGGTCAACCAGGTGGTCGCCAACTCGGTGTCGTCGCTGCAGGTGCAGTGGCGCCGCGGCAACGTCGACTTGCGCATGGGGCTGGTTCTGCTGCTGGGCGGCATGGCCGGCTCCTCGGCCGGCGTCTGGCTCTTCACCTGGCTCAAGCGCATCGGACAGATCGATTTCGTCATCGCCTTGCTCTACGTCATCATGCTGTCGGCCATCGGCCTGCTCATGCTGGCCGAGAGCGTGCGCACCTACCTGAAGCGGCGGCGCAATCCCGAATCGCCGCGCGGCAAGCTGCACACGCACTACCTGGTGCATCGGCTGCCGCTCAAGCTCAGGTTCTACAAGTCGAAGCTCTACATCAGCGCCCTGCTGCCGGTCGGCCTGGGCTTCGTGATCGGCATTCTGTCGGCGATCCTGGGCGTGGGCGGTGGCTTCGTGATGGTTCCGGCGATGATCTATCTGCTTGGCATGCCGACCGCCGTGGTGATCGGCACCTCGAACTTCCAGATCCTGTTCGTGGCCGCCAACGTCACCTTTCTCCAGGCGGCGACCAACGGCACCGTCGACGTGGTGCTGGCCCTTCTGCTGATCCTGGGTGGCGTGGTGGGTGCGCCGATCGGCGCGCGGCTTGCCGCCCGGCTGCCCGGCGTCGTCCTGCGCGGCCTGATGGCCGTCCTGATCCTGGCAGTGGCGGCCGAGCTGCTGACCGAACTGCTGCGCACGCCGACCTCGCGGTTCTCGCTGGGTAGCCGCGAGGTGTTGCCGTGAGCCGCCGCCTGATCGCCGGGACGGCCGGCCTCATCCTGATGGCCGTCGCCGCCCACGCGCAGGGCCCGCGGCTCGACTCGCCAGGCGCGCAGTTGCCGGGCCCGAGCCTCGGCGGCCAGACCGACCCCGGGACACCGCCCTCGGTGCCGGCCGACTCGTCGACGCCCGAGCTGATCGTCGACCTGTCGCGGGCGCGGGTATCGATCACCTCGGCATTCCAGGGCGAGAGCATCCTGATGTTCGGCATGTTCGATCCGCCCGGCGAGATCGTCGTCGTGGTGGCGGGACCGGCCGCGCGCGAGACCGTCATGCGCAAGGAGCGCTTCCTCGGCCTGTGGCTCAATACCGGCCGACAGTCTTTCGACGACGTGCCCGCCTACTACGCCATCGCCGCCAGCCAGCCGTTGCAGCGGCTGCTGGCCCGCGGCGCCGGCGGCGAGATCCTGTCGCTGGAGGATCGGCTGTCGACCATCAAGGCGATCGGCCCCCGGGCGCCGGCCGAACTGGCCAAGTTCCGCAGCGGGCTGGTCGATGTGAAGCGCCAGGAGGGTCTCTACCCGGCCGCCATCGGCCAGGTCACGGTCCAGGCCGGCCGCTTGTTCAGGGTCGACCTGCCGTTTCCCTCGCGGCTGCCCGAAGGTGTCTACGACGTGAAGGCCTATCTGCTGCGCGACGGCAAGATCGTGGCCGCGGTGTCGCGTCCGTTGCCGGTCGGCAAGGTCGGATTCAGCGCCCAGCTTGCCGGTTGGGCGAGCAACGAAGGCGCCCTCTACGGGTTGGGCGCCATCCTCATGGCGCTGGTCGCGGGTTGGCTGGGCGGCGCGGTCATGCGACGCCTGTAGGACGCTCGCGTTCAGGACCGACGACGGAGGCAGGAAGGGAGAGGACCATGAGCGAACAGCCAAACCGAGGCGACGAGCGGGTCTTCCTGGTCGTCGTCGACGAGAGCCCCGAGATGCCCAATGCCCTGCGCTATGCCTGCCGCCGGGCCAAGCGCACCGGCGGCCGCGTTGCCATGCTCTACGTCATGGACCCGCCCGAGGGCCAGCAATGGGGAGCGGTCGTCGACCTGATGCGCCAGGAGGCGCGCCAGCAGGCGGAAGAGGTGGTTGCCCGCCATGCCGACACCGCGGTTGTCCTGACCGGCCAGCCGCCGACCATCCACATCCGGGAGGGCAAGAGCCGCGACGAGCTGATCAAGCTGGTGGCCGAAGACCGCTCGATCTCGGTCCTGGTGCTCGGCGCCTCATCGAGCGGCGAGGGGCCTGGCCCTCTGGTCACGGCACTGACCGGCAAGCTCGGCAGCCAGCTCCGGATCCCGCTGACGATCGTGCCGGGCGCCCTGACCGAGGCCGAGATCGACGCCATCTCCTAGGCTCGCGGCCCGATATCTGCGGCGCTCTGCCGTCCCTGATCGCGGCGGGAGGGTTTGCATTGGATATGTTGTGGCCAGAGTCTTTGGAGTTGTGTTTATTAAACTATTGATAAATATATATAATAATTAATAGTTCCATAACTATTATACAGTGTCACTTAAGAATCGACTTGATCGACGGGACGACGCTTCCTACGTCCGCTGAACCGATTGGGGGCGGAGACGTCCCGTTCCCAGCCTGAGCGATGCCGAGCGGCTCCGCCGCGACGCGTTCGATGAAGGAGATTTAGGTTTGTTTATCCAGACCGAGCAGACGCCCAACCCGTCGACCCTGAAGTTCCTCCCCGGCCGCGTGGTCATGGACAAGGGCACGATGGATTTCGCGAGTGTCGATACCGCGGCGCCCTCGCCGCTGGCCAAGCGGCTGTTTGCGATCGACGGCGTGGAGCGCGTGTTCTTCGGGTCCGATTTCGTGACCGTCACGAAGGCTGCGGCCAGCGACTGGCAGATCCTCAAGCCGTCCATTCTGGGCGGCATCATGGAACATTATACCTCCGGCGACCCGGTGATCGCCGCGGGCGGCGAGGCCGCTGCCGCGGCGGCCGACGACGACGAGATCGTCGCCCAGATCAAGGAACTGCTCGATACGCGCGTCCGCCCGGCAGTGGCCCAGGATGGCGGCGATATCGTGTTCCACGATTTTCGCGATGGCGTGGTCTACCTGCACATGCAGGGGTCGTGCTCGGGTTGCCCCAGTTCGACCGCCACGCTGAAGATGGGAATCGAGAATCTTCTGAAGCACTACGTGCCGGAAGTGGTGGAAGTCCAGGCGGCCCAGTAGGCCGCTTTCGCTCAAGCGTACAGCGTCGGTACCGCAGGCGGTCCGTGGGGGATCGCGTGCGGCGGGTCGTTCGTTCGAGCCAACGAAACGAAGAGTGTGAAATGAAGTTGTCTTTTCTGCCCGCGGTCTACCGCGGGCGCCGATATGCGTTTCCGGCGGCTTTGGCCGGGGTCTTTGCGGCGGGTGTCGGGCTGAGCGAGCCGCTGCCGTCGGTCGACGTCGCGCCCTACCTGACGTTCGGGATGGGCGCGGCCAGCGCCGCCTCGCCCGGCCACGCGGCGTTCTTCGGGATGGATGCCCAGCCGGCTGCCCTGACGTTCGTCCGTCACGAAGTCAGCGAACCCGACGACGTGCCGCATCGCACCGGCCGCGACACCACGCTTGGCCATGGTCGCTTCGCCGCGCCGGGCAACGCGGTGCGCCGCCAGGTGCAGCTGCGGCCCATCAGCCCGCGGACCGCGGACGAGCTTGCGGGCTTTTTTCGCGAGGCCTCCTATACCCTGACCGATGTGCGGCTGGGCGAGGCCGTTCCACCGATCAAGGTCGACCGCGTGCCGGGTGACCTCGGCAGCAAGGACGGCAACGAACGCAAGGCCCTGTTCATCACCGCCATTCTGCCGGTGGTTCTGGAAGTCAATCAGCGGGTCCTCGCCGACCGCGAGCAGCTTCTGTACCTGCGCCACAAGCTGGTCGTGGCGCCCGCGGCCGTGACGCCCATCGAGCGCCTCTGGCTCGAGACGCTGGCCGATCGGTACGATACGTCGGCCGACAAGATCGACGAGCTGGTGCGTCGTGTCGACATCGTTCCGCCCTCGATGGCGATCGCCCAGGGCGGCGTCGAATCCGGCTGGGGCACGTCGTTTGCCGCCCGTAACGGCAATTCCCTGTTCGGCCAGATCCAGGTGACGGGCCGCCACAGCGTCGCCGTTCCCTGGAAGCCCGGGGCCGGCATGCCGCAGCCCTTCACCGATGTCGGCGAGGCGACGGACGCCTACATCACCAACCTCAACACCCATCCGGCCTATGCCAGCTTCCGCGCCGAACGCGCGGCCATGCGCGCCAGCGGTGATCATCCCGATGGCTATCGTCTGATCGGCACGCTGCTGCGTTACTCCGAGCGCGGCCAGGCCTATGTGCAGTTCGTGCGCCAGATCATGCGCGAGAACGAGCTCGGCGATTTCGACAGGGCGCGGCTGTCGAGCTTTTAGGCTACATCATCGGCCGCGGCAGATCGGCGTCGCTCACCAGCGGATGACGCCTGGGATCGAACAGCTGATAGTGCCACCACTCGTTGCGGTAGAAGTCCCAGCCGGCCGCCGTCATCAGCCCCATCAGCAGCAGGCGGTTGCGCTGCGCCTCGACCGTCACGTCGGTGCGGCCGTGGTGCGATAGTGGCGTGAAGGCGTCGAAGGGCGTGCCCATGTCGAGTTCCCGACCGGCGCCATCCAGCAAGGTAAGGTCGACGGCCACGCCGCGCGAATGCGGCGAACCACGACGCGGGTCGGCCAGGAAATCGGGGTCCGGCCGGGCATTCCACAGCGCCCACTGGGCCTCGACCGGTCGAAGCGCATCGTGGATGCGCAGGCGCAGCCCGAGCGATCGGGCGAGCACGATCGCCGCGGCGAGCTTCTCGGCGGCTTCCCGCTGCAGCCAGCATTCGGCATTCCGGTAGACCGGCCGCCCCGTTAGATTGGCATCAGTCGCATAGGCCAACGTCACGTCGACGTCGAAGTCGGGCGGGGCGATCGCCACCAGATCGAGTTTCATGACCAAAGAATGCCCAGTCGCCCCGATCGGCGCCAGCGGCCGGACCGGCCGCCGGCCGTGACGCTCGTGCTTGCCTTCGACTGCGCGGTGAGCGGTCTCGGCGTCGCCGTCGTGCGCGACGACACATGCCTTGCCGCCGTGCGCGAGGGGGGCCGCGACCAGGCCGCCGGGCTGTTGCCCGCGATCGAACGGACGTTGCGCATGGCCGGGGTCGGGCGGCGCGACCTCGCCCTGATCGCCGTCACCGTCGGGCCGGGGAGCTTTACCGGCGTGCGCGTCGGGCTGGCCGCGGCGCGCGGCCTGGCCGTGGGGCTCGGCGTGCCGCTGGCCGGCCTTTCCGCCACTTCGGTGCTGATCGCGCAGGCGCAGGCGCCGACGGCCGACAGGCTCGCCGTGGCGGCCATCGACAGCCGTCTCGGCGACTGGTTCTGCGCCCTGGGCGACGGCGCGCAAACCCCGTTCGCCACCACGCCGGGCGGCTTGGCCGACCGCCTGGGCGGGCGGGCCTGCGCCGTCGTCGGCCACGAGGCCGGCCGGCTCGCCGCGCCTCTCGCCGCGGCGGGCATCGATGCCATCGCGCACGAGGCCTTGCCCGATCCTGCGATCCTGGCGCGTCTTGCGCTGGCGGCGGGTGTCGAGACGTGGCGCATCCGCAACGGCCACGAGGGCCTGCCGGGCCCGTTGTACCTGCGCGGCGTCAGCATCACCCTGCCGGACGGCGGCCGCCGGACGGTCGACGGATGATGGGCGCGCCCGCAAGGCGGCCGGCTCTCGTCGTTCAGCCGCTGGGGGCGCTCGACCTCGACCGGGCCGCCAGGCTCCATAGCGCGGCGTTCGAGGCGCTGGGCGAGCGCGGCTGGACGCGGCAGGACATGGCCGAGTTGCTGGCGTCGCCCGGCGTTTCGGGGCTGCTGCTGCAGGCCGGCGGGGCCGACGCCGGACTGGCGATCTGCCGGGTTGCCGCCGACGAGGCGGAACTGGTCACCCTGGCCGTCGCAGTGGCCCATCGGCGCGGCGGCGCGGGGCGGCGTCTGCTGGACTCCGTCGTCGACCTCGTCCGGGCGGCCGGTGCCCGCGCCCTGTTCCTCGAAGTCGGTGCCGACAATCCGGCAGCTCTGGCGCTCTATGAATCTGCCGGCTTTCGCACCGTCGGCCGGCGGCCGGCCTATTACCGGCGCGGCCCGGGCCCGGCCGCGGACGCCGTCGTCATGCGGCGTGTTATCCCCTGATCAGGCCCGCCGGATCGTCACGATATGGACATCGCCGTCCTGTTCAATCCCCAGGATGACATGGCCTTCGTCGCGAGCCGCGCGCGGGACGTTCCGCAGCGGTTCGCCGCCTCTCAGCCGGACGCGCAAGGTCTCGCCCGGCTGCATGCGTTCGAGCCGGAGCTTGGTCCGGACGAAGGTCATCGGGCAGACCTCGCCGGTGATGTCTATGTCGTGGTCGGGCCGGGTCGACATGCCGCCAACTATACCCCGAACGCCGGCCGGTGTAGGGTGCGCGGGCATGCCCGATCGCAAAGCCAAGCTCGAAATTCTCTGCGCCGAACGCGGCCTCAAGATGACCGACCAGCGGCGGGTCATCGCGCGCGTGCTGTCCGAATCGTCCGACCACCCCGATG
The DNA here is from genome assembly GCA_019745575.1 of Reyranella sp. Classification (GTDB taxonomy): domain Bacteria; phylum Pseudomonadota; class Alphaproteobacteria; order Reyranellales; family Reyranellaceae; genus Reyranella. Next base: position 10,348 of record JAIETA010000160.1, read on the forward strand.
TCGAAGCCGTCCATCGGCGGGCCACCGCCATCGACGCGAACATCTCGATTGCCACCGTCTATCGGACGGTCCGCCTGTTCGAGGAGGCGGGCATTCTGGCCAAGCACGATTTCGGCGATGGCCGTGCCCGCTACGAAGAGACGCCGGACGAGCACCACGATCACCTCATCGACATCCAGACCGGCAAGGTGGTGGAATTCCACAACGACGAGATCGAGGAGCTGCAGCGCAAGATCGCGGAAAAGGCCGGCTACCGGCTGATCGGACACCGGCTGGAGCTCTACGGCGTGCCGCTGGACGCCAAGCCTGGGCGTCAAAAATGAGTGGACTGAACCCTCGCCACCTCGATAATGGACCCATGATCGGGGCGGCCCCCTGCGGATGAAACATGCGCATCGACCGCGCTGACAGCGAAGCCGAACTCCTTGGGACTCCCGCGTCCAGCGCGGAGATCGTCAAGGTCGTGGCCGGCGACTTCGAGGTCCGGCTGGCCGAGAACGCCGCCGAGATCGACGCCGCGCAGGCACTTCGCTATCGGGTTTTTTACGAAGAGATGAAGGCGCGGCCGACGGCGGAGGTCGCCGCGAGGCGGCGCGACTTCGACGTTTTCGACCCGGCCTGCGAACACCTGCTCGTGCTTGACCGGCGTCGCGGCGAGGGGCCGGGCGGCATCGTCGGAACCTATCGCCTGATCCGCCGGCCGGCGGCGGCCAAGGTCGGCGGCTTCTACTCGGCGGCCGAGTACGACATCGGCCCGATGATCCACTATCCCGGCGAAGTTCTCGAACTCGGCCGGTCGTGCATCGAGAAGGACGCGCGCAACACCGCGACCATGCAGATGCTGTGGCGCGGCATCGCGCTCTACGCCTTCCACTACAATGTCCAGGTGATGTTCGGCTGCGCCAGCTTCCCGGGGACCGACCCGGCGCAGCATGCGTTGCCGCTCAGCTATCTCTATCACCACCATCTCGCGCCACCGGAAATCCGGGTGCGCGCGCTGGCCAGCCGCTACGTCAAGATGGATACGCTGGCGCCCGGCTCCTACGACGCGCGCAAGGCAATGGCGCGGGTGCCGCCCCTCATCAAGGGCTACCTGCGGCTGGGCGGTTTCGTCGGCGACGGCGCGGTCATCGATGCCGAATTCAACACCACCGACGTCTTCATCGCCGTCAAGACCGAGCTGGTGACCGAGAAGTACATCCGGCACTACGAACGCGGGATTCGTGACCAGGACGATTGACGTCCCGGCAGCGACAATGTGGATCGGATCCCCCCTGCGCGGTGCGTTTCGGCTGCTGACCTACCTGCTGCTGACGCTCGCGTTGTTGCCGCTGCATCTGCTGGCGCTGGCGCTTCGGATAACGCCGGTCGTGCGCTGGCTGCCGGTCGTCTACCACCGTATGGTCTGCGTCATTCTGGGGATCCGCGTGCGGGTCCATGGCCAGCGCTCGACCGTGACGCCGACGCTCTATGTCTGCAATCACGTGTCGTATCTCGACATCGAACTGCTGGGCGGCCTGATCCCGGGCAGCTTCGTCGCCAAGGCCGAGGTGGCGACCTGGCCGTTCTTCAGCATGCTGGCCAGGGCGCAGCGCACCATCTTCGTCGAGCGGCGCTCCAACAAGGCCAGCACCAGCCGCGACGAGATGCTGAGGCGCCTCAATACCGGGGACAACCTCATGCTGTTCCCCGAGGGCACCAGCAGCGACGGCACGCGCGTGCTGCCGTTCCGCAGTGCCCTCTTCGCGGTGGCCCAGCTCCGCCGCGACGGCAAGCCCATCGAGGTCCAGCCGGTCGCCATTTCCTACACGCGTCTCGACGGCATTCCGCTCGGCCGCTACTGGCGACCGCTGTTTGCCTGGTTCGGCGATCTCGATCTGGTGCCGCACCTCTGGCAGATGGTCTGTCTCGGCGAGACCGAGGCGGTCGTCACCTTTTTCCCGACGATCGACATCGACCGCTTCGGCGACCGCAAGAAGCTGGCCGCCCATTGTTTCGAACAGGTGTCGGCCGGCGTGCAGGCGGCGAATTCCGGCCGTACCGAACTGCTGCCGCCGCCGCGTGCGGCCTAGCGGCCCTCGACCCTGGCGGCGCGCGGTGTTAAGAACCGGCCGTTTCAGCAACGGAGACCGATGACGGAAGGCCGCACCGACGGGCCGCGTAAGCGCGTGTTCATCCTCACCTACGGGTGCCAGATGAACGTCTACGATTCGGACCGCATGGTCGACGTCCTGCGGCCGCTGGGCTATGCCCTGTCGGCCAGCCCCGAGCAGGCCGACCTGGTCGTGCTGAACACCTGCCACATCCGCGAAAGGGCCTCGGAGAAGGTCTATTCCGAACTCGGCCGCCTGCGCGACATCAAGCTGAAGCGGCGCCGCGAGGGCGGCGATCTCACCATCGCCGTGGCCGGTTGCGTGGCGCAGGCGGAAGGCGCCGAGATCGTCCGGCGTCAGCCGGCGGTCGACATCGTCGTCGGACCGCAGGCCTACCACCGGCTGCCGGAGCTGCTGGCCCAGGCGGCGCGCCAGGCCGACCGCCGCCAGGCCGACGGCAGGCGCCGGGCCGGCGCGGGCGTGCTCGACACCGAGTTTCCCGCCGAGAGCAAGTTCGACCATCTGCCGGCGCCGGTCGGCGTGCGCGGCGGCTCGGCCTTTCTGTCCATCCAGGAAGGCTGCGACAAGTTCTGTACGTTCTGCGTCGTGCCCTACACGCGGGGTGCGGAATACTCGCGACCGGCGGCGTCGATCCTGCACGAGGCGCGCACCCTGGTGGCGGCGGGCGCCGTCGAGATCACCCTGCTCGGTCAGAACGTCAATGCCTACCACGGCGAGGCACCCGCCGGGTCGATCGGCGCGGCGACCTGGTCGCTCGCCCGCCTGATCCGCGCCCTGGCCGATCTCGATGGGCTGGCGCGCATCCGCTACACGACCTCCCACCCGCGCGACATGGACGACGACCTCATCGCGGCGCAGGGCGAGGTGCCGCAGCTCATGCCGTACCTGCACCTGCCGGTGCAGTCGGGGTCCGACCGCATCCTGGCGGCGATGAACCGCGGCCACGGCCGCGACCACTTCCGCCGCCTTGCCGATCGCCTGCGCGGCGTCCGGCCGGATCTCGCACTGTCGTCGGACTTCATCGTCGGCTTTCCGGGCGAGGCCGACGCCGATTTCGACGACACGATGCGGCTGGTCGAAGAGGTCGGCTTGGCGTCGGCCTTTTCGTTCAAGTACAGCCGCCGCCCCGGCACGCCGGCGTCGGCGCTGGGCGAGCAGGTGCCGGAGGCCGTGAAGGCGGCGCGGCTGGCCGCGCTGCAGGCGCTGCTTGGCCGCCAGCAGCGCGAGTTCAACGATTCCAAGGTCGGCGCGACGGTGCCCGTCCTGTTCGCCGAGGCGGGGCGGCGGCCGGGCCAGATGCTCGGCAAGAGCCCGTGGCTTCAATCGGTGTTCGTCGAAGGCGGCGCCGAGCTGGCGGGGCGCCTGGCCGACGTGCGCCTGGTCGCGGCCCATCCGCTCAGCCTGGCGGGCGAGATCGTCCCCTCGTTCGGGATCGCGGCATGAGCGACTCGACCGCCGGGGTCCGCGCGGCCGACGTGCGGCGCATGACATTCGACGACAATGCCCTGCTGGCGGCGCTCTACGGCAACCATGACCGGCACCTCGTGCGCATCGAGCAGCTCGCCAACGTCCAGCTCAATGCGCGCGGCAACCAGCTGGCCATCACCGGCACGCCGGACGATGCCGAGGTCGCCCACAAGGCGATGGCGGGGCTCTACGAGCGGCTGAAGCGCGGCCTTTCCATCGAGATGGCCGACATCGACGCCGCCGTGCGCTTCGCCCGGACCGGCGCCGAACGCGGCGACGAGGACGGTCTGCGCACGCGTCGGCGCACCGTGCAGGCGCGTTCGCCCGGCCAGCGCGGCTACCTGGCGGCGCTGCGCGAACGCGACATGGTGTTCGCGCTCGGACCGGCCGGCAGCGGCAAGACCTACCTCGCCGTCGCCATGGGCGTGTCGCTGCTGCTCGCCGGCAAGGTCGAGCGCATCGTGCTGTCGCGGCCGGCCGTCGAGGCGGGCGAGCGCCTGGGCTTCCTGCCGGGCGACATGAAGGAGAAGATCGACCCCTATCTGCGGCCGTTGTACGACGCGCTGCACGACATGATGCCGGCCGAGCTGATAGCCAGCCGCATGGAGTCGGGCGAGATCGAGATCGCACCGCTTGCCTTCATGCGCGGCCGCACGCTTGCCCACTGCTTCGTCATTCTCGACGAGGCGCAGAACACGACGCCGATGCAGATGCGCATGTTCCTGACCCGGCTGGGCGAGGGCTCGCGCATGGTGATCACCGGCGATCCCAGCCAGACCGACCTGCCGGGCGGCCAAAAGTCGGGCCTGACCGATGCGGTCGAAACGCTGGCGGATGTCGAGGGCGTGCGCTTCGTGCGGCTCACGTCCAAGGACGTCGTCCGCCACGATCTGGTGACCCGCATCGTCGATGCCTATGACGCGCGCGACCGCAAAGCCAAGACTTAGCTGCACCGTCGTCGTCCTCGATGCCGGCTGGCCGAAGGCCCTGCCGGGCGTCGACCGCCTGGTGCGCAAGGCCGCGCGCGCCGCGGCCAGGCGCGGCAGGTCTTTGAACGTGGCGCTCGCCGACGACAGGCAGGTGCGCGCGCTGAACAAGCGCCACGCCAACAAGGACAAACCGACCAACGTGCTGTCCTATCTCTCGGGCGAGAAGGATTTCCTGGGCGACATCGTGCTGGCCCGCCAGACCGTGTGGCGCGAGGCCGTGGCGCAGAAGAAGACGCCGGCCGACCACGTGGCCCATCTTGTTGTGCATGGCGTGCTGCATCTCTTGGGTCACGACCATGAGCAGGGCGAGGCCGAGGCCGAACGCATGGAAGCGCTCGAGCGGCGGATCCTGAAGCGGCTCGGGATCGCCGATCCCTACGCAGTCCGCTAAAGCATCTCGAGCGGCCGCTTGCCTTTGGGGGGCGGGAAGGCGCGGTCGAGCTCGGACAGGACGTGCGGCGTCAACGTCACCTCGAGCGCGCCGAGATTTTCCTTCACCCGTTCGCGGCTGGCCGATTTCGGAATGGTGACGACGCCCGGCTGAGCCAGCAGCCAGGCGATCGCGAGCTGTGCCGGCGTGCAGCCGATGCCGTCGGAGATCTTCTTCAGCGCCGGCTTGGCGATCAGGCCGCCCTGGTCGAGCGGCGAATAGGCCATCAACGCAATCGCGCGCCGACGCATCCACGGCAGCAGGTCGAACTCCGGCCCGCGCCGCGAGAGGCAGTAGAGCACCTGGTTGCTGGCGGTCAGGCCCTTGTCGAGGCGGGCGGCGTCGGCCATGTCGTCGGCGTCGAAGTTGCTGACACCGAAGTCGCCAATCTTGCCCGCGTCGCGCAGGCGGTGGAACGCCTCGAAGGTTTCCTCGATCGGCGCGCCGCCGCGCCAGTGCAGCAGGTAGAGGTCGATCCGTTCGACGCGCAGGCGTGCCAGGCTGCGCTCGCAGGCGGCAATCGTGCCGGTCCGGCTGGCGTTGTGCGGGTAGACCTTGCTCACGAGGAACGGCCTGTCGCGACGTCCGGCGATCGCGTCGCCCACGATCTCTTCGGCGGTGCCTTCGCCGTACATCTCGGCCGTGTCGATCAGGGAGTAGCCGAGGTCGAGCCCGTACTTCAGAGCGTCGAGTTCCTCCGCACGCCGCCGCGCGCTCTCGCCCATGCGCCAGGTGCCGAGACCGAGGACCGGCATTGGCGCGCCGGACGGCAATTTACAGGAACGCATCGGGAACTTCCGCGATTGCAACGCTCGGGCGATAGCCTATCTTACAATCCATGCCCGATTCCACAGCGCACAGTACGCGGCCGGGCCAGGCCGGCCCGGCTTCGACGAGCGAGCCCCTCCCGGAGCCGGCGGCCCTGCCGGCGGCCGAGGCACCTTCGACGGGCGGATTGCTGCGCGCCATTCTGCGTCGCCTGCGCCGTCGCGAGAAGAACGAGGCGGTCCGCGAGGCCATCGAGGAGCTGATCGAGGAGACGCCCGAGAGCGACACGCCGATCAGCGAGGATCAGCGCGTCCTGCTCGCCAACATTCTCAAGCTGCGCGACAAGACGGTCGCCGACGTGATGGTGCCGCGCGTCGACATCATCGCCATTGCCGCCGACACGCCGCTCGACGAGGTCGTGCGCTTGATCCAGGCCGAAGCCCACTCGCGCTACCCGGTCTATCGCGAGGCGCTCGACGACGTGATCGGCATGATCCACATCAAGGACGTGCTGGCCTACTGGGGCACGTCGAAGAAGTTCAACCTGCGCGACATATTGCGTCGTGTCGTGTTCGTGGCGCCAACCTTGCCGGTGCTCGACATGCTGCTCGACATGCGCCGCTCGCGCACCCACATGGCGCTGGTGGTCGACGAGTTCGGCGGCACCGACGGCCTGCTCACGATCGAGGATCTGGTCGAGGAGATCGTGGGCGAAATCGAGGACGAGCATGACGTCGCCGAGACTCCGACGGTCGCCCGCCGTGCCGACGGCACGATCGATGTCAACGGCCGCACGCCCATCGAGCTGCTCGAGCAGGAGGTCGGCCGCGTGCTGTCGGAGGACGAGCGGCGCGAGATCGACACGGTGGGTGGCCTGATCTTTTCCCTGCTCGGGCGCATTCCCGAGCGCGGCGAAGTGGTCCGGCATCCGTCCGGAGTCGAGTTCGAAATTCTCGATGTCGATCCGCGGCGCATCCGTCGCCTGCGCGTGCGGCAGCCGGCGTCGTCCCGGTCGGCCGCCTGATCGTCGCGCGTCTTCCATGAAACTCAAGGGTTGGCGCGCCGCCGCGGCGTCCTTCGTGGCCGGCGCGCTCGCCGCACTGGCCATGCCGCCGCTCTACTGGCTGCCGCTGGCGGTGCTGGGCATCGTCGTCTTCGTATGGCTCTGGGAGACGGCGGCCGGGCCGCGCAGCGCGCTGCTGCGCGGCTGGGCCTGGGGCATCGGTCACTTCTCGGTCGGCTCCTACTGGATCCTGGAAGCCTTCTCCGTCCCGCCCGCCCAGTATGAATTGCTGGGCCCGCCGATCGTGGCCGGCCTGGCGGCGCTCCTGGGCTTCTTCCCCGGCCTTGCCGCCGCCACGGCCCGCTGGGCGGCCGATCGCTGGCCGGCCCTGGCCGGCCGCTACCGGCGGCTGATCCTGCTGGCGGTGGCCTGGACGATCGCCGAGTGGCTGCGCGGCCATCTCTTCACCGGCTATCCGTGGAACCCGCTCGGCCATGTCTGGGCCTTCGCGACGCCGCTGCTGCAGGGGGCGGCGCTGGTCGGCGTGTACGGTCTCGGCACCGTCACCTTCCTCGTCCTGGCCGCACCGACAGCGGGATGGCGGTCCTCGGTGGCGGCGCTGGTGGCGATCGGTCTGGCCGGCGCCGCGGGCGAGGCGGCCATGGTGCCGATTGCAGGCGGCGGTCCGCTGGTGCGCGTCGTGCAGCCCAACACCGCCCAGTCGGAGAAGTGGCGGCCGGAGGCGCGGGCGCGCCACCTGGCCAAGCTGGTCGAGATGAGCCGGCGTGACGGCTTCGATCGCCTTGCCGCGGTCATCTGGCCCGAGACGGCGCCACCCTTCATCATCGAGCCAGGCTCGCCGGCCCTGATGACCATGGCGACGGCGGCGCCGCCCGGCGGCTATCTGTTGACCGGTGCCGCGCGCGGTACCGGTCAGCGGCAGGATGGCGTTTGGAACTCGCTGCTCGTCATCGACCGGGCCGGCGCCATTCTGGCGCACTACGACAAGGTCCATCTGGTGCCGCTCGGGGAATACATCCCGTTCCACAGGCAGCTGGCGCCGGTTTCCGGGTTCATCGGCCGCGGCTCGTTCGAGGAAGGCCTGTCGCGGATGACGCTCGCGATGCCGGGGCTGCCGTCCTTTTCGCCGGTGATCTGCTACGAAGTGATCTTTCCGGCGGCGGTCACCGGGCCGGGGGCGCGGCCGGCCTGGCTGCTGAATGTGACGAACGACGCGTGGTTCGGCCTGTCGAGCGGCCCCTACCAGCACCTCGCCAGCGCGCGCCTGCGGGCAATCGAGGAAGGCCTGCCGATGATCCGGGCGGCCAACACCGGCGTATCGGCGGTGATCGATGCCTATGGCCAGGTTCTGGCGGCGCTCGACATGCAAAAAGAGGGCGTCATCGACCATGCCATTCCCCCGGCACGGCCGGCCACGCCATATGGCCGTTGGGGCGACTGGCTGCTGCTGCTGTTTCTCGCCGCGCTGGCCACGGGACTTCTCGTTCTCAGGCCAAGGGATCGTCGCCTTAGGCCATAAACTTTCGTGATGGTTCAAGGTGCTGAGGTTCAGCTTGCATTATGCGCTTGAAGAGTTAATGTCATATGCAACGTTGGCGTGAAGATATGCATTTTTGCACATCTAAACTTGCTGTCGCGGCGCACTTTTAACGAGTTTGTCGGCTTACTCGCACAACTGCGTTGGCGTTGCCGAATTGCACCGAAGGGGAGCCAGAACCGATGGCAAGATCACACCCGGTTGATGTCCATGTCGGAGCGCGCATGCGCCAGCGGCGCACGCTTCTCGGGATGAGCCAGGAAAAGCTGGGCACGGCCGTTGGTCTGACGTTCCAGCAAATCCAGAAGTACGAGCGCGGTTCCAACCGCATCGGGTCGAGCCGGCTGTACGAATTCGCCAAGGTGCTGGACGTACCCGTGTCCTACTTTTTCGATGAGATGCCGGCCAACGCCCTGTCGGGCCGGCCGATGTCGGGCCGCGGCCGCAAGGGCTTCGGCGAGGCGGCCACGCCCTTCGAGCAGGACAAGGATCCCCTGATCAAGCGCGAAACCCTCGAATTGGTGCGCGCCTACTACAAAATCCGGGAGTCACGGGTGCGCAAGCGCATCTTCGAGATGGTGAAGGCCGTTGGTGCCGCCAGCCATGCCGAAGTCCTGGGCGGCCGCAAGGGGCGCTGAGGCGAGGCGGTAGGGCGCAGGCGGCCTCGCCCTGAAGCCCTTGATTTTCGTCGACAATTGGAGTTTTTAGCGGCGCGGCCTCGATGGTCGATGCCGCCGCGGACGGATTTGGACGACTTGCCACCGCGAAAATAAAGGCTAAGCCGGACGTTGGCGGCCCTGCTGCCCTGCCCGGAGTCCAGTGTGAACTGTGGGAGGGCATTGTGGCGCTCAAGGACTATCTTTTTACCAGCGAATCCGTTTCCGAAGGCCATCCGGACAAGGTCAGCGACCAGATCTCGGACGCCATCCTCGATGCGTTCATCGCCAACGACGTCAAGCTCGGCATTGCCGACGACAGCCATGCCAACACGCGCCTGGGCTGCGAGACCCTGGTCACCACCAACAAGATCGTGATCGCCGGCGAAGGCCGCGCCTCCGAGCCGTACATGAAGAAGTACGGCAAGCAGACGATCGTGAACCGCGAGGCGCTGACCGAGATTGCGCGCGGCGTCGTACGCGACATCGGCTACGACCAGGATGGCTTCAGCTACCACGGCGCCGACGTCGAGGTGCTGCTGCACGGCCAGTCGCCCGACATTGCCATGGGCGTCGATGCCAAGAAGAAGGGCGGCAATCTCGGTGAGCAGGAAGGCGCGGGCGACCAGGGCCTCATGTTCGGCTTCGCCTGCCGCGACTCGGAAGAATACGAGAAGGGCTCGTTCATGCCGGCCCCGATCTTCTTCTCTCACAAGATCCTCGAAGTGCTGAGCAAGGCCCGCCGCTCGGGCGAGCTTGGCGATCTGCAGCCGGACGCCAAGAGCCAGGTCACGGTGCGCTACGTCAACGGCAAGGCCGTCGGCGCCACCAAGGTCGTGGTCTCGACGCAGCACCGCGAAGCCACGGCGAAGGGCAAGAAGTACAACTCGGGCATGATCCGCGAGATGATCACGTCCTATGTCGAGAAGTCGCTGCCCAAGGGCTGGATGCCCAAGAAGACCGCCGACTTCTTCTGCAATCCAACCGGCAACTTCGTCGTCGGCGGTCCCGACGGCGACTGCGGCCTGACGGGGCGCAAGATCATCGTCGACACCTACGGCGGCTTCGCGCCGCATGGCGGCGGTGCCTTCTCGGGCAAGGATCCCACCAAGGTCGATCGCTCGGCGGCCTATGCCGCACGCTACCTCGCCAAGAACGTGGTGGCCGCGGGCCTCGCCGACCGCTGCCTGATCCAGGTGGCCTATGCCATCGGTGTCGCCGATCCGATGTCGCTGTATGTCGATACGCAAGGCACCGGCAAGGTCGACGAACGCAAGCTGGAAAAGGTCCTCGCCGATATCTTCCCGCTGCGCCCGACCAGCATCCGCCGCGGCCTCCAACTCAACAAGCCGATCTACCAGCGCACCGCGTCTTACGGCCATTTCGGCCGCAAGCCCGAGCGCGACGGCGCTTTCTCCTGGGAACGCACGGATCTCGTGACCGAACTGAAGCGGGCATTCGGCGCTCGCTGAACCCGCCGGCAACTTGGCTGCAAGAAGCGCGCGGGGCTTGCCTCCGCGCGCTTTTTCGTGTGAGGAAATTGACCTAAACGATTGATTCTACGTCAATTTCGGGTATTCTCGGGAGGGATGGCTCCTCTGGAGAATGGCAGCTTCCAGCAGTCGGCGTGGGGCAGCGAACGGCACCAGCCGATCGACTCCCTCATGCGGGCGCTGCTCTACATCGCCCAGCAGGTCGGCCGGCCGGTCAGCGAAGCCGACGTCAGGCGTCTGGCGATCGTTCCGCCATCGGGCCTCGACGAAGGCGCCTTCCTCACCGCCGGTACCCGCCTCGGGCTCGAAACCTACGCCGCGGATCTTGCCGCCGGGCGGCTCGACGATCTTCCGACGCCGTTCGCCGTGCTCGGCGCGATCGGCCGGCCCGCCTATGTCGTGGTAGCCGGCAGCGGCGACGGGTGGACCGTGCTCGACGTCGTCGAGGGCCGAGTCTGGCGTCTGGCCACCGACGAGGTGATGGCGCTTGGCACGCGTGCGCTCGTGATGCGCGAGTCCGGCGCCCACGAGCCGCGCCAGGCATGGTACGCGCCGCTATGGGCGCGCGTGCGGCCGATCATCCTGAAACTCGCCGCCCTGTCCTTCGTCATCAACGTGCTTGGTCTCGCCACGCCGCTCTTCATGATGCTGGTGCTGAACGCCATCGTCGGTCCCGGCCGGCCGGAGGGCGCGGCCGCGATCATGACCGTGCTGTGCGCCGGCATGCTGGCGGCCTATGTCCTCGACTTCGCCCTGCGCGTGACGCGCGGCTGGCTCTCGGCACGGGCCGGCGCACGCCTCGACTCGATGATGAGCGGCGAGGTGCTGCATCACCTGGTCCAGCTTCCCTATCGACACTTCGAGCGCACGCCGTCCGGCGTCATCGCCGAGCGGCTGCGCCAGCTCGACGTGCTGCGCGGCTTCCTGACCGGCCAGATGCCGGTGCTGGCCATCGACATCGCCTTCGTGGCGCTCTTCCTCGCCGCCGTCTTCGTCGTCAGCACGACGCTCGGCCTCATCACGGCGCTGGCCATTCCGGTCGTGATCGGCGTGTCGCTGGCGGTTCACCGCACGCAACGCCGCCTCGCCGAGGAGAATTTCCAGGCCCAGGCCGCCAAGAGCTCGACCCTCAGCGAAACCGTCGCCAACGCCGCCACGATCAAGGCGCTGGGTCTCGAGGCCGAGGTCGAGAAGCGCTGGCAGGCAAGGGTCGAGCAGTCCGCTTGGACGAGCTTTCGCGCCAACAACCTCGCCAATGTCGCGTCCAGCGCCTCCGGTACTCTGCAACTGATGGCGGCCCTGGCGATCGTGGCCATCGGCGTCCGCGAGGTCGTCGACGGCCGCATGACGGTGGGGGGGCTGGTCGCGGTCAACATGCTGGCGGCGCGCGCCCTGCTGCCGATGCGCCAGCTGGTGGCGGCGTGGCACCAGCTGCAGGTCGTCGGCGCGGCCTTCAAGCGCATCGACACGTTGATGCGGGAGGCCGTCGAGAGTCCGCCGGGCGAACTGACGCCGCTGCCGCCGCTCAGCGGCGAGATCGTCCTCGAGCACGTGACGTGGCGTCCCGACGATCACGCGCCGGCGGTGCTGCAGGACGCCGACCTCGGCATCGCCGCCGGCGAGATCCTGGGCATCGTGGGCCCGTCGGGCTCGGGCAAGACCACGATCGCCAACCTCGTCCAGGGACTCGCCACGCCGTCGGGCGGCCGCGTTCTGGTCGACGGCACGGACATCGCGCACATCTCGCCGGCGCAACTGCGCGCCCAGATCGGCTGCGTGCCGCAGGAGCTGCAGCTCTTCGCCGGCTCGGTGCGGGAGAACATCGCCCTCGGCGTGACCAACAAGGATCCGGGCCGCGTCGTGGCGGTGGCCAAGTTCGTCGGCGCGCACGACTTCATCCAGCGCCTGCCGCAGGGCTACAACACGGTGCTGGGCGAGCGCGGCCAGGGCCTGTCGATGGGCCAGCGGCAGCTGCTTTGCATCGCCCGCGCGCTGATCCGCAACCCGCGCATCCTCATCCTCGACGAGGCGACCAGCGCTCTCGATCCGGCGACGGAGGAGCAGCTGCTGCGCCAGCTCAAGGCCAACACGCGCGGCCGCACCGTCATCATGATCACCCATCGCCTGGCGCCGCTTGCCATCGCCGACCGGGTGGCGCTGGTGATGGACGGCCGCGTCGAGCGCGTCGGGCCGCCCACCGAGATCATGGCCTACGCCCGCATCCGCATGGCCGAAGCGAGCCGCGGTCGCGGCACCTCGCCGGGCAGCGCCTCGGCGTCCGGCGCGGTCCGCGCCATGCTCGCCTGAGGGCGGCGGCTTTCAGGCGACGATATCGCCGAAGTCGGGATCGTCGAGGCGGGCCAGCCTTTCCGATGCCAGTCGCGCGCCGTCGATCAGCAGCGCCTTGCGGCGGGCGGCCGCCACCGGCCGGCGCGGCGGCTGGCGCATGATCTCGCCGCCATAGGCGTCGGCCACGATCAGCCCGATCTCGGCGGGAATCAGGGCCTGGGGAAAATCGACGGGGACGGCGACGTAGAGCTGGTCGCACCAGTCGAGATAGTCGGGCCACTTGGCGTCGACCCGCCAGTCCTCGATCGACGACTTGACCTCGACGATCGTGAGCTCGCCGTCGCGTCCGATCGCGAAGATGTCGGCGCGCCGGCCGTCGGGCAGCGGCAGCTCCAGCAGCACCGCGCGCCCGGCCTGGCGCATCAGGCGGCAGGCGCCGCGGCGGACGGCGAGCGTGACCTCGGGCCGCGCCTGCCGCGCTGCCGGCGAAGGAGCGGACGGATGTTCCATGGCGGCAAAGCCTAGCGTTTGGCGCGTCGTCTGGCGATTGCCGCCATGCTAAGCAGCAGTCGATGCTGCCGCGAAATCTTGTCGAGCTCGAAGCCTGTGTGCGCCGCGACCTGGCGCTGATCTCCTATCCCGAGCTGCGCTGGCTGCCGCCGGCCGCCGGGCCGACGGGCGCCAGGGTGCTCGACGTGCTGATCGTGGGCGGCGGGCAGGGCGGCCAGGCACTGTCGTTCAAGCTGAAACTCGAGCGCATCGACAATCATCTCGTGATCGATCGCGGGCCGGCCGGCGCCGAAGGCCCGTGGCGGACCTTCGGCCGCATGAAGACGGTCCGGACCTGGAAGACGGTGACCGGCCCCGATCTCGGCATTCCGAACCTCACCTACCAGAGCTGGTTCGAGGCGCAGTACGGCGCCCCGGCGTTCGCCGCTCTGAACAAGATCGCGCGCGAGAGCTGGAGCGACTACCTGCACTGGCTGCGCCGCGTGCTGGCGCTGCCGATCGAGGTCGGCACGGAGCTTCTCGGTATCGAGCCGGACGGCGACCTGCTGCGGGCTCGCGTGAGGGACGCGGCGGGCGAGCGGCAGATCCTGGCGCGCCATGTCGTGCTGGCGCACGGCATCGAGGCGAGCGGCCGCTGGTCGATGCCGGAATTCGTCGAGCGCCTGCCGCCGGCCGTGCGCGCCCATGCCGCCGACGCCATCGACTTCGCGGCGCTGGCGGGCCGGCGCGTCGCCGTGCTCGGCGCCGGCGCCTCGGCCTTCGACAATGCGGCGACCGCGCTGGAGGCGGGCGCCGAGGTCCACCTGTTCTGCCGCCGTCCCGAACTGCAACGGGTACAGCCCTACAAATGGCTGTCGTTTCCGGCCTTCTTCCGCCATTTCGCCGACCTCGACGACGCGCTGCGCTGGAAGTTCATGAACCACGTCCTGTCGTTGCGCGAGGCCCTGCCGGTCGAGACCTGGAATCGCGTCACCGCGCACGCTGCCTTCCACCTGCACACCGGCACGCCCTGGCTCGACGCCCGGCACGATGGCCAGGGGGCGGTCGTCGTCACGCCGACGGGCGAGCGTCGCTTCGACTTCCTGATCTGCGGCACCGGCTTCGACATCGACCTCGGCCTGCGGCCGGAACTGGCGGGCGTGGCGCCCCATGTGCGGACCTGGGGCGACGCCTACCGGCCGCCCGACGGGCAGCGCAACGGCCGCCTCGAAGGCTATCCCTATCTCGGGCCGGGCTTCGAGCTGATGGAGCGGCGGCCGGGCGCCGCGCCCTGGCTCGGCCGGATCCGGCTGTTCAATTTCGGCACGACACTGAGCTTCGGTCCCAGCGGCTCGTCGATCAACGGCATGAAGTTCGCCGTGCCCCGTCTGGTCGACGCTCTGACGCGCGATCTGTTCCGCGCCGAAGCCGACCGGCTGTGGCAGGGCCTCGCCGCCTACGACACGCCGGAATTCCCGACGCGGTTCGCCCGCGATGCCTAGCGCTTCGGTGGATTGAGACGCGGCGGCTTGTCGTCGATGGCGAGTTCGACCGTCGGCGTGAACGTCTGGGCGAGCGCTTCAGCGCGCTTGCGGTCCCGCTCGGGGATCTGGTCGGCGTTGCGTTTGCGGATAGCCCCGGCGTCGGGGTGTCCGCCGCGCTCGGCGACCAGCAGCCACTTGTAGCCCTCGACCGGATCGGTGGCGCCGGCAATGCCGGTGATCAGCATGATGCCCAGGGCATTCTGCGCTTCGGTCAGCCCCTGCTGCGCGGCGCGGCCGTACCAGAGCTGGGCCTGCCCGGGATCGCGGGCGATGCCGGCGCCGGCCAGGTAGGCGTTGGCGAGCTTGAACTGGCCGGACGGCACGCCGCCTTGCGCCGCGACCTCGTACCAGCTGATCGCCAGGCGCAGGGTCTTCTCGTTGGCCGCCTTGTCGCGCGAGGCCGGCGTGCGCGCCAGCATGTCGCCCAGGGCCAGGGTGGCCTCGGGAACGCCGTTTTCCTGGGCCTGCACCAGCCAGCGATGCGCCGCCGCCGTATCGCGCTTGATGCCGATGCCCTCGCCGAGCAGAAGGCCGTAGCGCATGGCGGCCTGCGGATGGCCTTTCTCCGCCGCCCGCCGGTAGAGGTCGGCCGCCCGCACCTGGTCGCCGGGCGCGTTGGCCGCCCCTTCCGACATGGCGCGGCCCAGCGCATAGAGGGCGTAGGGATCGCCGCCGGCCGCCGCCTTCTCGAGCCAGGCCCGTGCCTGGATAAGGTCGCGGGGAACGCCCTGGCCCCTGAGATAGAGCGTCCCGAGATTGAGCTGGGCGCGGCGATTGCCCTTTTCGGCGGCGCGTTCGAACAGCTCGGCGGCGCGTGCGTCGTTGCGCGGCGTGCCGCCCTCGCCGTGCGCGAAGACCAGGGCCAGCCGGTGCAGCCCCTCCGCCGACCCGGCATCGGCCGACTGCTGGATCAGCCGCAGGCCGTCGCGCGTCATGCCGCGCTCGAGCAGGATCGCGCCCAGCCAGGCGACCGCGTCGGCATCGCTCGGCGCCAGGGCGCGCAACGACGACTCCGCAGCGACAAGGTCGCCGGCGCGATAGGCCGTCACCGCCGCCCGCAGGGCAGGCGATACGTCGGTTGCTTCATGGGCCTTGGCGTGCGTGACGATGCTCGCGGCGACAAGCGCCGCGGCCGCCAGGACACGCGCCGCGGTCATTTCGTCTTGAAGCCGTAGGCCTGTGCCGCCGCCTTGGCCTTTTCGATGTCGTCCGGCGTCAGCTCACGCGCCGCCTGCTCGAGCGCGAGGTTGGCGTTGGGAACGTTCCAGCGATCGGCGATCGCCACCCACTTGTAGGCTTCGGTCGGGCTTTTCGGCACGCCCTTGCCATCGGCATAGGCGCCGGCCAGCGGGATGATCGCCGGCAGGTAGCCGCGCTCGGCGGCGTCGAGCAGCAGGGGCGTCGCCTTGTTGACGTCGTAGAGCTTGGACTCAGGGTTGCCATAGACATAGAGGCCCAGGAGAAACTGCGCGCGCGGGTCGCGCTCCTTGGCGAGCAGCTGCAGCGCCTTCTCCGCGGCCGGCAGGTCGCCGGCCTGCAGCGCCTTCAAGGCGTCGTCGATTCCGGCGGCGGCGGGCTGGGCCGCGCCGGTCATCATCACGGCGGCCACGGCGACGGCAAGGAGGGACTGGACGGAACGGACGGATCGCACGGATGGAAACTCCCGATGGCGGTGGCCGATGTTTGCGGCCAGCAAGGACCGGATGACGGATCGTCTAGCATGGAATTGGGGCCGAAACACGAAGCGCGCCGGCGCGTCCAATGACGAAGCGACTGTCGTCGACAAGCCTGCCCGCGCGTGCAACCGATCGGCTGGCGCAGGCGATGGCGAGGTCTCCGGACGACCATTCAACAAGACTTTACGCCAGAATCCTTTCCTGGACCGTGGACGGACTTGATTAAGTATCTGTAATACAATGATAAAATAAGAAATATGGCGTTGAGAAAATCGAAACAAGGATTCCCTTTTTCGACTATCTTGCGCTGCCAATGCACATTATTTGTTAAGGAATATGGGGATTGATCGGAATCAGATATGCGATTTTGCAGGTGACAGAGAGCCGGTTCGTTTGATAGGTTCCAATCATTAGAGACGCTCTTCCGATTTTCTCAGTCATATCCGAAAGGCTTTTCATCGAAGTTTGGCAGCGCTCCACCACCGAGTGCGCCCGCACCCACCCAGTTCCACCTAGCCCGCCGGCGGCCCCCAAGCCGCTCATCGAAGCCTCCTTCCCACACACCCCAAGGCTTCGGTAACCCCACACCCAGGCGGGCTCATAAGGAAGGCCGGTCGTCCCCAAGCGACCGGCCTTTCGTATTTCCGGCCCCCAGGCTCCGGTCGCCAAGTCTTCCACAGACACCTCGCCGGCCAGGATTGACCCACAGAGAAATTTAGGGAAAAGCGCTGCCAACGGCGGCGCGACGCGCTAAATTATTGCAGTATCGGTGTAGCATCAGATACACATAAATGCCTATCTTGGGATCGAAACATCCCAGAAAATCAACGGCTGGCAGCCTCAAGATATGCATTCTTGCAAGTTACGACCCGACCTCGCCATGTTAAGGTGCAGCCATTAAAGAAATTCTTATTCCATTGGTTTTAATATGAAAATTGTAGGCTTTCCCGTCGATGTATCGCGGTCGCACGATGGCCGTATCGTTCGCGGACTGCGGACCCGTCAGGCACTCATCCAGGCGACGTTGGATCTGATCCAGGCCGGCGACGTCGAGCCGACCTCGGCCGCCATTGCCACCATCGCCGGCGTGTCCAGCCGCGCGCTGTTCCAGCACTTCACCAGCCTGTCCGACCTCTACGCCGCGGCCTTCGATCTGGCTGTCGGTCGGGCGTTCGACCGCAACCGGCCGGTGGACAGCGCGGCGCCGCTGGCCAACCGCATCGAGCTCCTGGTCTCCGACCGCGCCCAGCTTTTCGAGGAATGGCTGCCGGTATGGCACTTCGCCGAGCGCGTGCGCAGTGTCGCGCCGGCCGTCGGGCTGGGCGTTGCCCAGTTGCGCCGGCTGCTGCGCGAGCGCCTCGCCGTCTGGTTCGCCCTGGAACTCGGCAATCTCGACCCCGACTCGCGCGATCTCGTGCTCGATTCGCTGGATGTCGCCTTCGGCCTCGACAGCTGGATGAACATGCGCGAGCAGCTTCGCCTGTCGCCGGTGCATGCCTCGCGTACCTGGCGCTTTACCGCCGAAGCCATCGTGCAGCAGGCGCTCACGGTTCCCAACCCGCCCGTGGCGGTGGCCTGACCGGGCCACCACGACGAAGCCGCCTTCCCACACACCCCACGGCTTCGTCTCCTCCCCAACCCCAGCCACGGGCCCTACAGAAGGCCGGTCGTTTCCCCAAGCGACCGGCCTTTCCTTTGGTTCAATCTGGCCTTCGCTCCGTTCAGACAAGCGGGCAAAGGAAAAGGCGACGGGAAACCCGTCGCCTTCGTCCTCAGTCGAGAGGCTGCTAGTTGGCCTTCACGCGATACTTGTCGTGGCAGGCGCCGCAGGTCTTGCCGACGTCGGCGAAGGCCGCTGCCAGGGCCGCCTGGTCGCCCGAACCCGCCGCGACGGCGAGCTTGTCATAGGCCGCATCGGCTGCCTTGCTGGCCGCCACGAAGCCCGCGCGATCCGTCCAGATGGTCGGCAGCGCCTTGGTCTCGCCCTTGTCGGAGCCGGCCGGGAACATGTTCACGAAAGCGAGCTCGAGCTCCTTGAGCTTGGCGGCCTGCGGGATGGCGCCGCTGGTCGGCCCCTTGGCATCGACGATGCCCTTGATCGCCCGCATCGCGGCGCCGGCCTGCTTGCGGTTTTCCTGGCGCTGCTTGATCACGTCTGCCTGGGCCAGCGCGATCGTTGCACCGCCCACCATCCCACCGGCGGCAAGCGCGCCGATCAAAGCCAAAACCAAAGTCTTCCTCATGGAGCATCCCCTTTGAATTCATGCCGGTCAGCAGGCACAGTAGACCGCACCGACAACGTGTTTGTCGCAGAGCTTGACGTCAAAGCGAACAGCCTTCAGGCGAGATCGTCAATCACGACTGCGTGTGGTCGGTTTCCCGGTCGATACCACCCGCCGAGGATTATCAGCGGGAAACGAGAAGGCGATAACACCGCATGGCCGACAAGAACACACCCAGAATTCGGGTCTGGGATCTGCCCGTACGCCTCTTCCACTGGGTGCTGGTGGTTCTGATGGCGATCTCCTACTTCACGGGCCGGGCCGGCGACGACTGGATGAAGTTCCATTTCTGGTCGGGCTACGCGATCCTGACGCTGATCCTGTTCCGCATCGCCTGGGGCTTCCTCGGTAGCACGACCGCCCGGTTTTCCGACTTCGTCAAGGGACCCATGGCGGCGATCGGCCATCTGCGCGAGCTTCTGGGGCGCGATCGCCCTCGCGAGGCCGGTCACAACCCGCTGGGCGGCGCCATGGTCGTGGCCCTGCTGTTCGCCGTCCTGCTGCAGGCTGGCGCCGGCCTCTTCTCCGCCGACACCGACACCGGCATGATCAACGGCCCGCTGGCCAATGCCGTAGCCGACCGCTGGGTCGACCGGCTGACGTCGTTCCACAAGTTCTGGATCAACGTGCTGCTGGCCATGGTGGCGCTCCATGTGCTGGCCGCCGTCGTCTATCTCGTGTGGAAGAAGCAGAACCTGATCGGCGCAATGGTCACCGGCCGCAAGCCGCTCGACGATGTGGTGCCGCCGGGCACGCCGGCCCCGAAGCTGGCGTTCGCGTCGGGTCGTCTTGCGGTATCGCTGCTGCTGGCCTCAGCCGCCATCGTCTACTTCGTCGTGCGCGCCGGCTGACGTCGCGGCTCTCGGCGCGCTTGGCCTTGCTGCCCGGGAGGCCCGCCTCTAGGGTGCCCGCCACTCCCGTGAACCTGGATTTTGCATCATGAAATTTACCGGTACCGACTCCTATGTGGCCAGCGACGATCTGCGCGTGGCGGTGAACGCGGCCATCGCGTTGCAGCGTCCGCTGCTGATCAAGGGCGAGCCCGGCACCGGCAAGACGGTGCTGGCGCACGAGGTCGCCAAGGCGCTGAAGGCGCCGATCATCGAGTGGCACATCAAGTCGACCACCAAGGCGCAGCAGGGCCTCTACGAGTACGATGCCGTGTCCCGCCTGCGCGACAGTCAGCTCGGCGACGAGCGCGTCAAGGACATCTCCAATTACATCAAGCGCGGCAAGCTGTGGGAAGGCTTCACCGCCAGCGAGCGGCCGGTCCTGCTGATCGACGAGATCGACAAGGCCGACATCGAGTTCCCCAACGATCTGCTGCTCGAACTCGACCGCATGGAGTTCTACGTCTACGAGACGCAGCAGGTCATCAAGGCGGCGCAGCGTCCGATCGTGATGATCACCTCGAACAACGAGAAGGAGCTGCCCGACGCCTTCCTGCGCCGCTGCTTCTTCCATTACATCCGCTTCCCCGATCGCGAGACGATGACCCAGATCGTCGACGTCCACTTCCCCGACCTGCAGCGCAACCTGCTGCGCGAGGCGCTGAACGTCTTTTATGACATCCGGGAAGTGCCTGGGTTGAAGAAGAAGCCGTCCACGTCCGAGCTGCTCGACTGGCTGAAGCTCCTGATGGTCGAGGACATGTCGCCGGACGCGCTGCGCTCCAAGGATTCCAAGCAGCTCATCCCGCCGCTGCATGGTGCGCTGCTCAAGAACGAGCAGGACGTGCATCTGTTCGAGCGCCTGGCCTTCATGGCGCGGCGGCCGCCGCCCCAGTCGTCTCCGCCCCCCCCCCCGCCGGGGGGCGTGGGTGGGTGCGGGGGCCTCGACGGCTCGTGCGACCCCCTCACCTAACCTCTCCCCCGAATCGGGGGAGAGGAATATGAGGTAGACCATGTTCGTGAACTTCTTCCTCGAACTGCGCCAGGCCAAGCTGCCGGTCTCGATCAAGGAATATCTTTCCTTGATGGACGCCATGGACAAGGGCGTGGCCGACTACAGCGTCGACGACTTCTACTATCTGTCGCGCGCCGCGCTGGTGAAGGACGAGCGCAATCTCGACAAGTTCGACCGCGTGTTCGGCCACGTCTTCAAGGGCCTCGAGGCGCTGCCGGCCGAGGGCATCACGGCCGAGATCCCGGAGGAGTGGCTGCGCAAGCTCGCCGAGAAGCTTCTCACCGAAGAAGAGAAGAAGCAGATCGAGGCGATGGGCGGCTGGGAAAAGCTCATGGAGACGCTGAAAAAGCGGCTCGAGGAGCAGCAGAAGCGCCACCAGGGCGGCAGCAAGTGGATCGGCACGGCGGGCACCTCGCCGTTCGGCGCCCACGGCTTCAATCCCGAGGGCGTGCGCATCGGCCAGGACAAGAACCGCGAGGGCCGTGCGGTCAAGGTCTGGGACAAGCGCGAGTACAAGAACCTCGACGACACCGTCGAGATCGGCACGCGCAACATCAAGATCGCGCTGCGGCGTCTGCGCAAGTTTGCGCGGGAAGGCGCCGAGGTCGAGCTCGACATGCCCGATACGATCCGCTCGACGGCGCGCAATGCGGGCTATCTCGACATCAAAATGATCCCGGAACGGCGCAACAAGGTGAAGCTGCTGCTGCTGTTCGACATCGGCGGCTCGATGGACGCCCACATCCGCGTCTGCGAGGAGCTGTTTTCGGCGGCGCGCACCGAATTCAAGCATCTCGAGTTCTTCTACTTCCACAACTGCCTCTACGAGAAGCTGTGGAAGGACAACCGCCGCCGCCACGTCGATACGTTCTCGACGGCGCAGCTGCTGCACACCTATCCGTCCGACTACAAGATCATCTTCGTCGGCGACGCCTCGATGAGTCCCTACGAGATCGCCTATCCCGGCGGCTCGGTAGAACACTGGAACGAGGAGGCGGGCCAGGTCTGGATCCAGCGCATGGCCGACACCTACCGCAGCATGGTCTGGCTCAACCCGGTGCCGGAGCGGCACTGGAGCTACACGCCGTCGATCCAGCTGCTGCAGCAGCTGAGCTCCAACCGCATGTTCCCGCTCACGCTGGGCGGCCTCGACAGCGCGATGAAGGAACTGAACAAATAGCCTCGCTGTAGCCGCCCCCTCCGGCCCCTCGGGCCACCTCCCCCGTAAGACGGGGGAGGAGAATGATCCTTCTTTTCCTCCCCTGTTTCGGGGGAGGTGCCCGAAGGGCGGAGGGGGAGAGCCGCAGTCGGGGTTTCTCTGGGAGGAGATCAAGATGAAGACCGGTCCGGCAATCGCGGAAATCCTCAAGCGCGAGGGCGTGGAATATCTCTTCGCCTATCCCGTCAATCATCTGATCGAGCACTGCGCGGCGATCGACATCCGCCCGATCATCGTGCGCCAGGAGCGCATCGGCCTGCACATGGCCGA
>JAIETA010000285.1 GCA_019745575.1 Reyranella sp.
CCGGCGGCTTCTGTGTTTCTGGAAAGGGCCTCCGGGCCGCGGCGGGACCGCAAACGGAGGACGAGATGTCGATCATCGAAGCAGACCTGGAAGCGGAGCCGCCGCTGCCGATCCGCGTGCGGCTGGCCGGCCCGCGCGATTGCGATGCCCTGTGCGAGTTGCTGGACGATCCGGCGCACGCCCGCGAACAGGTGCTGGCGTGGCTGGAAACACCGGGCACCACCCTGCTGGTCGCCCAGGGCGAAACCGGCGTGCAGGGCGTTGCTGTCCTGGTGACGCGGGTGGTGCCGCTGCCGGGTGGTGCTGCGCACAAGATCGTCGAGGTCGACAACCTCGTGGTACGGGCCGACCAGCGCGGCCGCCGCGTCGGCCGCCGGCTGCTGGCCGCCGCGGTCGAATGGTCGCGCCAGCGCCGCGCCGTGCAGGTCGAGGCGGTGGTCGGCGAGGGCGGCGCCCGGCGCTTCTACGAGAGTTTCGGCTTCGCCGTGGCCAACGACCGGCTGGTGCTGGCGGCATGACCGTCACGGTCCGACCGGCCCGTCTCGACGAGCATGCCGCGTTGTGCGGGCTGTTCGACGAACTGGACGCCTTCCACCGCGCGACACGGCCGGATCTCTTTCGGCCTTTCGACGGGCCGGCACGGTCGCGCGAGCAGGTCGAGAAATGGCTCGCCGGCCCGGACTCGACGGTGCTGGTGGCGGCGGACGGCGCCGACCTGGTCGGCCTTGCGCTCCTGCTGCCCCGTCCGGCGCCGACCTTCGCCGGCGCCGTGCCGCGCAAGGTGGTGGTGCTGGACAATCTCGTGGTCCGCGCCGACCGGCGCGACGGCGGCATCGGCCGCCAGCTGGTCGACGCTGCCATGGACTGGGCGCGCGACCAGGGCGCCAGCCATGTCGAACTCGGCGTCCACGCGGTCAACCGCCACGCCCTGCGGTTCTACCAGCGGCACGGCTTCTCCGTGTCGGTGAACTGGATGATGCGGGTGGCGTGACGTGCGGCTGATCGGCATCAATCGCTCTCCCTACACGCGCCGCGTGGCGATCACGTTGCGCGCCTATGGCGTGGCCTACGAGCAGACCGACTTGTCCGGTTTCGGCAACCGCGAGGAGGTGAGGGCGACCAATCCGCTCGGCCGCATCCCCGCGCTTGTGCTGGACGACGGCGAGGTGCTGGTCGACAGCGGCGCCATCATCGACCACCTCGACGAGGTTCATGGCGGGGAGCGGCCCCTGACGCCGCGCGCCGGCGCGGACCGCCGCGCCGTCCAGAAGGTCGCGGCGCTGATGATGGGCGCCTGCGACAAGGGTCTGCAGGCGGCCTACCACCGCAACCACGTGCCTGAAGAAAAGCGCCACCCGCCGTGGATCGACGACTGTCTGGCGCAGATGGCGCACGCCTTGCGGGCCGTCGAGGCTCTGGCGCCGGCCGGCAAGGGGCACTTGCTGTTGGGTCGCCTGACCCAGGCCGACATCACGGCGTTCGTCGCCGAACGTCTCGCCCGCGGCCTCGGCATCGACACCGCGACGGCGACACCGAAACTGCACGGTCTGACCCGGCGGCTTCTCGAGACGCCGCCTTTCCGTTCGACCGAGCCGTGAGCACGGGCCGCGGGCTCTTCTCCTGCGTCTCAAGCAATCGACGTGACGGGCGGCCGATGTGGTATGGTGCCGCCCCTTGCACGCCCCGTGCCGGACGAATGTGCAGGAGTAGTCATGTCGAAGAAGAGTGCGAAGCAGACCTTCGCCGCCAAGGCGCCGGTCGCGCTGAAGCAGACCATGGCCAAGCCGATTTCAGGCTACACTGACCCAGCGGCGCTGCGCACTCTGATGGAGAACGCCAAGCGGCTGGGGCGCGACGATATCTGGCGCGAGGCCTTCCGCCGGGTCTGCGCCCTGGAAGGCGCCGAGCAGACCGATCCCCTGCACCGTGACTTCTACCAGACGCTGGCGGCATACGAGCAGTTGCTGAGCGAGAAGAACGGCCGCGCCACCCGCGCCAGCCGCACGCGACTCAAGCTCAAGAGCAAAGGCGTGATCCAGTGTCTGGAAGATTGGGTGTCCAGCAGGACGCCGACCGAAAGCTACGAGCTGCTGGTAGCGGCTGGCCTGGCCGAGATGACGGGCGAGCAGATCGTGCTGAACCATCGCGAGCAGTTCTCGGCAAGCGGCGTCGCCGCGGCCGCCGCGCGGCTGGCGACGCCGGCGGATCAGACCGCCTGAGGCGCGCTACGCCGGCTCGCGGTCGCGCGCCTCCCACATCTTCCTGAAGGCGGGGCGGGCCTGGCAGGCGGCCAGCCAGGCTTTTACGTTGGGCGCGGCCTCGAACAGCTCGGGCGCCGGCTGGGCGTAGCGCACGATCTCGGCCACGTTGATGTCGGCCACCGTGAAGCGGCCGCCGACCAGGAAGCCTGTCTTTTGCAGGGCGCGGTCGAGCACGGCGAAGGGCGCCCGTAGGGCCGCCACGGCGGCGTCGGCGATCTTGGGATCCTTCACGCCGCCCGGCGCGCCGCCCACCCGGTGGTAGATGATCAACAGCGACTGCGGCTCGACCTCGGTCGCGGCCCACAGCGACCACATGGCCATTTCGCCGTCTTCGGCCACGGTGGCGGGGGCGAGCGTGCCGCCATGCTTCTTGGCGAGGTAGAGGTTGATGGCCAGCGACTCGTGCAGCACCAATCCGTCGTCGTCGATCGAGGGGACGTGGCCGTTGGGGTTGACCTCGAGGAACTCGGGCGAACGCGTGTGCAGGACGCCGGCCGGCTTCGGCTCGGGCAGGCGATAGTGCTGGATGACCGGCACCTGCTCGAACGGCAGGCCGAGTTCGTGGGCGAGCCAGATGTTGCGCGACGCGCGGGAACGATGGACGCCGTAGATCGTGAGCATCTTGACTTTCCTATTTTATCCGCTTACATTCCTAGCGAGGCGGTGCGTGTCGTTCTTTGGACCTCGGGGACAGGGAAAGCGACTGAAAAATGCAAGGTTCTGCTTTGCATCGAAGCGATCCCGGCAAAGGCTGAAAAGCCTCGGGCTTCAAGAGGTTGGCGGGCGAAGCGTGGGACATCGGACCTCCGCGGGTCGCGGAGGTCGGGAGAGCGGGTCGAGGCGGCGCTCAGGTGATGGCCGGCGCGTTGGCGCCGACGAACTGCACCCTGAGCTCGCGCTTCAGCACCTTGCCGGTGGCGTTGCGCGGCAGCACGTCGACGAAGGCCACGGCCTGCGGCACCTTGAACTTGGCGAGCTTGCCCAGGCAGTGGCGGATCACGTCGCCTTCCTCCAGCGCCTGGTCGGGCTTGCGCACGATGACGGCGAGACCGACCTCGCCCCAGCGTTCGTTGGGTACGCCGATGATGGCAGCGTCGGCCACCTGCGGCAGCTGGAACAGCACGTTCTCGACCTCGGCCGGATAGACGTTCTCGCCGCCCGAGATGTACATGTCCTTCCAGCGGTCGACGATATAGACGAAGCCTTCCTCGTCCTGCCGGGCGGCGTCGCCGGTGTGCAGCCAGCCGTCGGTGAAGGACTTGGCCGTGGCGTCCGGCCTGTTCCAGTAGCCCGGCGTGATGTTGGGGCCCTTTATGAGAAGCTCGCCGATGGCGCCCGGCGCCACGTCGCGGCCGTCGTCGCCCACGATGCGGATGGCGGTGTGCATCATCGCCTTGCCGGCCGACCCGAGCTTGCGGATGGCGTCGGAGGCGTCGAGCATGGTGCCGGCCGGGCTGGTCTCGGTCATGCCCCAGCCCTGGACCAGCGGCACGCCGCGGCCGGTCCAGGTCTCCAGGATGGACAGCGCGCAAGGCGCGCCGCCGACACCGGCGATGCGCAGGCGCGACAGGTCGGCGCTCTGGAACTTGGGGTGCTGCATCATGAACTGGTAGGGCGCCGGCACGGCGAAGAAATGGGTGATGCCGAGCGCCGGATCGGACAGGCAGTCGAGCGCCTGGCCGGGATCGAAGGCGCGCATGATCAGCAGCGATCCGCCGGCATGCAGCACGGGGTTGGCGTAGCAGTTGAGGCCGCCGGTATGGAACAGCGGCAGGACCACGAGCTGCACCGTCTCCGGCGTGATGAGGGCGGGGATGCCGAGGTTGACGCAGTTCCAGAACACCATGCCATGGGTGATGATCGCGCCCTTGGGATGGCCGGTGGTGCCGGACGTGTACATCACCATGGCGATGTCGTCGTGGCTGAGTGCCGCCGGCGGCGGCGCGGGCGGCGCCTCGGCAAGCGCCCGCTCGTAGGCGCTGTCGGCGATGCCGCCGGGCGTGTCGTGGTCGATCTCGAGGCGGTGCGGCGACAGGGCGGCGGCCTGCGTTGCGAAGCTCCTGTCGTGGATCAGCAGCGACGGCGTCGAGTCGCCCAGGATGTATTCGAGTTCCGGCACGGCCAGCCGCCAGTTGAGCGGCAGCATGATGGCGCCCAGCCGGCCGCAGGCGAACTGCAGTTCGAAGTACTCGGTGCAGTTGGGCGCCAGCAGCGCGACGCGGTCGCCCTTGCCGATGCCGCGGGCGGCGAGTGCGGCCGCCAGACGGTCGGTGCGGGCGTCGAGCTCGGCATAGGTGAACTTGCGGCGTGTCTGCAGGTCATGCAGGGCGAGCTTGCCGGGCCGGCGGCCGGCATGGTGGGCGATCCAGTCGTAGTAGGGAATGGTGGGCATGGGCGACGCAGGACGTTGGAGACGAAACGGCCGCCGGAGGTTGGCACTGTTGGCCGCGGCACGCCAGCGGCGCGCCCGATCGACCTTGAATTCGCGCAGCGGGGAGGATTGAATGCCCCGCACCGGCGCGCGGCGCGGAAATTTTGGGGGAGTCGATGTTTTCACTCATCAAGGATCTGGGTTTTCGGGTTGCGGCCAGGCGCGAGGCCGTGCCGTTCCTGATCGCCTTCGCGGCCGCCGAGTTCTTCTTCAAGTTCAAGAGCTTCGCGCTGGAGTGCGTGGCGTTCCTGGCGCTCTGGTACGCGTTGAGCTTCCTGCAATCGCTGCTCTTCCCGCACGCCGGCCGCCAGCGCAGCGGCTCCTGAGTCGGCCGCCGCCAGGGGCGGCGTCCACTCTCCGGTTCGCACGCGGCATGCGGAAAGCCCGTCGGCGCGATGCCACGGACTGAGCGCCGGCTGGCGAGCGTCGGTTCGCGCGACGCGAGGGTTCGTGCTAGAGAAAAGGCCATGAACGACATGACTCCGCCGGTGCGGGACCGCGCGCCGCCCGTCTTCAATCCGCTCGATCCGGCCTTCATCGCCGATCCGTATCCCTTCTATCGCTTGCTGCGCGAGACCGCGCCGGTGTTCAAGACGCCGCAGGGCTTCTGGCTGGTCAGCCGCTACGAGGATGTCGCGTTCGTCCTGCGCGACCGCCGCTTCGGCAAGGATTTCGTTGGCAACATGGTGCGCCGCTATGGCAGCAGCCGGATGGACGAGCCGGCGATCGCCAGTCTCGCCCACACCATGCTGGTGCTCGATCCGCCCGACCACACGCGGCTGCGCGGCCTGGTGACCAAGGCGTTCACGGCGCGGCGGGTGGCCGACATGCGACCGCGGATCAAGGCCGTGGTCGACGAACAGCTCGACCGCGTCGCCGACAAGGGCGCCATGGACGTGATGCGCGATCTCGCGCACCGCCTGCCGGTGATCGTGATCTGCGACATGCTGGGCATCCCCGAGGATCATCGCGCGCCGTTCCTGGCGGCGAGCAACGTCAATGGCCGCATCCTCGAGCCGGTGCCGATGACGCGCGAGGAACTCGACCAGGCGAACATGACCACCAAGCTGGCGGGCGTCTACTTCAGCCAGCTTTGCGAGCTGCGGCGCCGCGAGCCCCAGGACGACCTCACCACCGAACTGGTGAAGGCCGAGGAGGCCGGCGACAAGCTGACGGCGGCGGAGCTCGAAGC
Source organism: Reyranella sp. (assembly GCA_019745575.1). Classification (GTDB taxonomy): domain Bacteria; phylum Pseudomonadota; class Alphaproteobacteria; order Reyranellales; family Reyranellaceae; genus Reyranella. The sequence continues at coordinate 5,885 of JAIETA010000285.1, forward strand.
CAACATCGGCCTGTTGTTCGGCGCCGGCCACGAGACCACGACCAACCTGATCGGCAACGGCCTGCTGGCGCTGCACCGCCAGCCCGAGCAGTGGGAGCGGCTGAAGGCCGACCCGTCACTGATCGCCGGCGCCGTCGACGAGTTGTTGCGCTTCGATTCCTCGGTGCAGCTTTCGGGCCGCGTGACCCACACCGAGGTCGAGCTGGGCGGCGTGACGGTGCCGGCCGGCGAGAGCATCGTCGTGCTGCTGGGCGCCGGCAACCGCGATCCGGCGCAGTACACCGACCCCGACAGGCTCGACGTCGGCCGTCAGAACGTGCGGCCGCTGTCGTTCGGCGGCGGCATCCATCATTGCCTCGGCGCGCAGCTCGCGCGACTCGAAGCCGAGCTGGTGTTCACGGCGCTCGTCGAGCGTCTGCCCACGCTCGAGTTGCCCGAGAAGAACGCACCGGCCTGGCGGCGGAGCTTTACGCTGCGCGGCCTCAGCACGCTGCCGGCGGTGTGGCACTAGACATGGCGGCGCGCTGGCGGGGAGAGGGCAGCCAGCACCAGGGCGCTCGCCCCTACCAAGAAGACAGCTGGGCGCTGGTGACGCTGGGCGACGGCTCGCTGCTGGCCGTCGTGGCCGACGGCATGGGCGGTCATGCCGGCGGTGCGGTGGCGAGCAGGCTCGCGGTCGATGCCTTCGTCCGCGCCATGGAACAGGGCGGCGGGCTGGCCGACGGGCTCCAGGATGCCAACGAGGCGGTGCGGATCGGCACTGAGAGCAAGGCCGACCTTGCCGGCATGGGGGCGACCGTCGTGGCGGCCCATCTGCGCGGCGACGAGGTGCGCTGGATCAGCGTCGGCGACTCGCCCTTCTTTCTGGTGTCAGGCGGCAAGCTCGAGCGGCTGAACGCCGATCACTCGATGGCGCCGCAGATCGACGCCCTGGTGGCGCGCGGCATGCTGACGGCCGAGGAGGCCGAGCATCACCCCGGCCGCCATACCCTGCGCGAAGCCGTCATGGGCGAGCCTCTGAAGTTGATCGACAAGGGAAGCCGCCGCCTCGCCGCCGATGCCAAGCTGTTGCTGTGCAGCGACGGCGTGCAGACCCTCAGTCCCGAGGAGATTGCGGCTGGCGCGGCCGGGTCGCCGGCCGATCTGATCCGGACGGTGCTGGCCGCGGCCAAGGCGCATCAGGACAACATCACCGTGGTCAGGCTGGAAAGAGCGTCATGAGCCACGCCGTCGTCGTCGAAGTCACCCGCGGGCCGGTCGTCGAGAGCCGGCACGAAGGCATCGCGGCGGTCGTCAAGCCGGACGGCACGGTGGTCGGATCGTGGGGCGATATCGATGCGGTGGTGTTGCCGCGCTCGGCCAACAAGCCGATCCAGGCGCTGGCGTTCGTCGAAAGCGGCGCGGTCGAGCGGTTCGGGCTGGGCAACGAGCACGTTGCGCTCGCCTGCGCCTCGCACAACGGCGAGGCCCGGCACGTCGACACGGTGCGGGCCTGGCTCAAGACGATCGGACTGGGCGAGGGCGACCTCGAATGCGGCACGCATCCGCCGCGCCTGCCGGCCAGCCTGGAGGCGCTGGTGCGCGAAGGCGCCGTGCCGACGGCGGCCTACAACAACTGCTCGGGCAAGCACAGCGGGTTTCTCACGACCGCGGTGCACTACGGCGAGCCGACGCAGGGCTACATCAAGTACGATCACCCGGTGCAGCGCCGCCTGCGCGAGGTCATGAGCGAGCTGTGCGGCGTCGACGCCGGGGCCTTTCCCTACGGCACCGACGGCTGCGGCATTCCCACGCTGGCCACGCCGTTGCGCCGGCTGGCGCAGGCGATGGCGGGCATGGCCGATCCGTCGCGCCTGTCGAACAAGCGCGCCGAGGCGGCCACGCGCATCCGCGCCGCCATGAACGCCGAACCCTTCATGGTCGCGGGCAGCGGCCGGTTCTGCACCCGCATCAACGGCGCCTTGGCCGGCGTGGCCCAGGTCAAGACCGGCGCCGAAGGCGTGTTCTGCGCCATGCTGCCGACGCTGGGGTTGGGCGTGGCCGTAAAAATGTGGGACGGCGCCGGTCGCGCCGCCGAGATCGCCATGGCGGCACTGCTCGATCATCTGGGCGTGCTGCCGGCCGCCCAGCGCGCCGAAGTGCTGCACCCTCCTGTCAGGAACGTCGTCGGCCTGCTGGTCGGCGAGATGAGGCCGGCGAAGAGCTGGCTTGGCTGAACGGGACGTGACCGTCACGCTCAACATCCTCGAGATCGGCGCCCGCGGCGACGGCATCGCGGAGGAGGACGGGAAGCGCTACTTCGTGCCCTTCACGCTGCCCGGCGAGATCGTCGAGGCCGAACCGCGCGACCGGCGCGGCGAGGGCATCGTGGCCGACCTGGTCGAGGTGCTGGCGCCGTCGCGTCATCGCGAGCCCGCCCCGTGCAAGCACTTCATCGCCTGCGGTGGTTGCGCCCTGCAGCATTGGCGAGCCGATGTCTACACGGGCTGGAAGATCGAGCTGATCTCGCGAGCGTTGGCCCAGCGTGGCGTCGCCGCCCCGGTCTTCGAGCCGGCACTGGCTGGGCTGCCGCAGGAGCGTCGCCGCGCCGATTTCGTGGTCCGCCGACAGGGCCGGCGGGCGCTCGCGGGCTTCCATGAACGGGCCAGCCCCAACGTGGTCGACCTCGAGATGTGCAGCGTGGTCACGCCCAGGCTGGCCGCCCTGCTGCCTCACTTGCGTGCGGTGCTGGTCGGTATCCTGCCTGACGGCGGCTCGGCCGATGTGATCGCCAACGACACAGATGCCGGTCTCGATGTCCTGGTGCGGCCGCACAAACGCTTTGTATTGTCGCTGGAGGCCAATCAGGCGCTGGTGGCATTTGCCGAGAGCGCCGATCTGGCGCGCCTGAGCTGGGGCGACCGGGCGACGGCGGAGCCGATCGTGACACGCCGTCAGCCCCGCCTTGTCTTCGGTGATGCGAGCCTGGAGCCGCCACCCGGTGCCTTCCTGCAGGCCACGCGTCGGGCGGAAGGCGCGATGCGCGACGCCGTAGCGTCTTGGCTGGAAGGGGCGAAGCGCGTGGCCGACCTGTTCGCCGGGATCGGCACCCTCACGCTCGGGCGTCCGTGGCGGACGACGCTTCACGAAAGCGACAAGCCGTCGATCGCCGCCGTCGAGGCCGCCGGTCGGCGGTTGGGCGGAGGAAGACTGACCGCAGTGCAACGCGATCTGTTCCGCCGGCCGGTGATGGCGGCCGAACTCGATGCCTTCGACGCCGCCGTGCTCGATCCGCCGCGGGCCGGCGCGGCAGCGCAGGCGGTCGAGCTCGGCCTTTCTAAGGTTCCGCGCATCGTCTACGGGTCGTGCGATCCGGGCAGCTTCGCGCGCGACGCGCGGACGCTCCTCGACGGCGGATATCGGCTGGAGAGACTTCTGCCCGTCGACCAGTTCCTGTGGTCGCCGCATGTCGAGTTGATTGCGCTGTTTGCCCGCGCGCCGCTAAGGTCGTCGCGAACGTGAAGTTGGGAGACCTCAGATGATGTTCGATCTCAAAGGCAAGGTCGCCGTGGTGACCGGCGGCAGCCGCGGCATTGGCCGCTCGATCTGCGAGCAGATGGCGGCGCATGGCGCCAAGGTCGTGGTCTCCAGCCGCAAGCTGCCGGCCTGCGAGGAAGTCGTGAAGGGCATCAAGGCCCGCGGCGGCGAGGCGACAGCGGTCGCCGCCAGCATTTCCGAGAAGGCGCAGCTCGAAAATCTCGTTGCCGCGGCGCGCAAGGCCTACGGCCGGATCGACATCATGGTCTGCAACGCCGCCTCGAACCCCTATTTCGGACCGCTCACGGGGCTGAAGGAGGAGGTGTTCCAGAAGATCATGCAGAACAACGTCATGTCCAACCTGTGGCTGATGAACATGGTCGGGCCGGAGATGGCCGAGCGCAAGGACGGCGTCTTCATCGTCGTGTCGTCGATCGGCGCGCTGGTGGGATCCGCCCATATTGCCGCCTACAACATGTCGAAGGCCGCCGACCTTTCGCTGGTCAAGTCGTTGGCCATGGAATGGGGCAAGCACAACATCCGCGTCAACGCCATCGCACCCGGCCTCATCCAGACCGACTTCGCCAAGGCACTGTGGGACAATCCACAGATCAGGGCTGCGCAGGAGAGCAAGGCGGCGCTGAAGCGCATCGGTCAGCCCGACGACATCGGCGGCGTCGCGGTCTTCCTGGCGTCGAAGGCCGGCGCCTTCGTCTGCGGCCAGTGCATCATCGCCGACGGTGGCGTGATCGGGTCCGGCGCCGAATAGCCCGGCTATGACGCCGACGCACCCGGTCCTCGATCGGCTGGCGCCGCTGCTGCCGGAGTTCGCGCGGCGCGCCGAGGAGATCGAGCGGGCCCGGCAGTTGCCGCCCGACGTGTCGCGCGCGCTGATCGGGACGGGGGTCTTCAAGCTCTGCGTGCCGTCGGCCCTCGGCGGGTACGAAGCCCATCCGCTGGTCCTGCTGCGGGCCATCGAGACGGCATCGCAGGCCGATGGCTCGGTCGGCTGGAACGTGATGATCGGCGCGACGTCCGGCACGACAGCTGCCTACCTGGAGCCCGCCGCGGCGAAGAAGATCCACGGTGCGCCGGATGCCGTGACCGGCGGCATTTTCGCGCCGCGCGGAAAAGCCGAGCGCGAGGGTGACGGCTGGCGCGTTACCGGCACCTGGCAGTGGGCATCGGGCAACAGCCACGTGCAGTGGATGAAGGGCGGCTGCGTTGCCTGGGAGAACGGCAAGCCGCGCCTGATCCGCGACGGCGTGCCGGAGGTCCTGACGGTTTATTTCCCGCGCGACAGGATTGCCTTCGCCGACAACTGGCACACGTCGGGCCTTTGCGGCACGGGGTCGTGCGACATGAGCGTGGAGGGGCTGCTCGTCCCCGAGGCTCATGCGGTTTCGCTGACGCGCGACAGGCCGCGGATCGATTCACCGCTCTATCGCTTCCCGGTGTTCGGCCTGCTTGCCATGGGATGCGGCGCCGTGGCGCTCGGCATCGCGCGCGGTGCCATCGACGACCTGGTGACCCTGGCGGGCGCGAAGATCCCGACACTCAGCCGCCGGCCCCTGGCCGACCGGACCGGTACGCAATCGGACGTCGCCAGGGCCGAAGCCGCGGTGCGCAGCGCGCGGTCGTTCCTGGTCGAGGCGGTCGAGGAGGCCTGGCACGACGCCGAGCGTGGCGGCGACATCGCGATCGAACGGCGCATGGCGCTCCGGCTCGCGTCGACGTATGCCACCGAGGCGTCGGTGCGCGCGGTCGACCTCTGCTACACCCTGGCGGGCGGCACGGCCGTCTATCGCAGCAGTCCGCTGCAGCGGCGCTTTCGCGACGTGCACGTCATCACCCAGCACATGATGGTGGCGCCGCCGAGCTACGAGGTCGCGGGTCGCGTGGTGCTCGGCCTGCCGACCGATCCGTCGATGCTCTGACGGTCAGGCGGCCAGGTCGAGCTCGCACCACACCGGCACATGGTCCGATGGTTCGGCCTTGCCGCGCTCGGCCCGGTCGATACCGACGCCGCCGAGTCGGTCGGCGGCCTGCGGCGAGAGCAGCATGTGGTCGATCCGGAGACCGTGGTCCTTGGACCAGGCGCCGCCCTGGTAATCCCAGTAGGTGTAGCGCGGGTCGTCGGGGTGGAACGCCCGCACCGCGTCGGTCAAGCCCAGATTGAGCAGCGTGCGCAGCGCCGCCCGCGACTGCGGCTGGCAGAGAGCATCGTCGGCGAAGGCCTTGGGGTCGTAAACGTCGAGGTCCGTCGGGCAGACGTTGTAGTCGCCAGCCAGCACGAACATCTCCTCACGGGCGAGCAGCTGGCGGGTGTGCCGGAGGAGGCGCTGCATCCAGGCGAGCTTGTAGTCGAACTTCTCGCCGCCGATCGGGTTGCCGTTGGGCAGGTAGATGCCACCGACCGTGAGCGGCCCCCGGGGCGTGTCGACCCGGCCTTCGATGTAGCGCGCCGGCTCGTCGGCTACCGCGTCCGGCAGGGCGCGGGCCGTGATCTCGACGGGATGAAGGGAGAGAAGGGCAACGCCGTTGAATCCCTTCTGGCCAACGATCTCCGCTTTGTAGCCTGCGGCCTCGATCTCCAACCTGGGAAACTGCGGCTCCTGGGCCTTGAGTTCCTGCAGCACCACGATGTCGGGTTTGGCGCGTTCTAGCCAAGCCACCAGATTGCCGGTCCGCTTGCGAACCGAGTTGACGTTCCACGTCGCGATCTTCATCGCGACCGGATCACACGCTGAAGGAGTTGCCGCAGCCGCAGGACGAGGTGGCGTTCGGGTTGTTCACCTGGAAGGAGGCGCCGACCATCTCTTCGACATAGTCGAGCTGACTGCCCTTGAGCAGTTCCAGCGAGGTGCTGTCGACCAGCACAGCGGCGCCATTGCGCTCGATGACGAGGTCGTCTTCGCCGCGCGCATCCTCGAAGGAGAAGTTGTACTGGAAGCCCGAGCAACCGCCGCCCAGCACGGCCACGCGCATCATGACGGGCTTGGCTTCCTTGGAGGCCAGAAAGGCAATCCGCTTGGCGGCGCTCTCGGTCACGGAAAAGGTCGTATCGCTCATAGCCACAAGATGTGGTCGGAAGGCTGATTCGTCAATGCTTCGCGTTGCGGGTGAGGCTGTCGATCAGGCCGTGGACGTCGCCCAGGACCCATAAATCCGAGATTTTGCCGCCTTTCAGCGTGAATAGGGCCGCGCCAGCCCATTCCACCCGCTTGCCGGTCGGGGCAAAGCCCATGAAGGGACCGCGGTGAATGCCCTCGAAATGCATACGGGCGAAGGCGCGGCTGTCCTCGGCAACCAGGTCCCGGATGGTGCATCGGTAGTCGGCCAACGCGCCGGTCACCTGGTCGACATAGGCGGCGAAGGCGGCATGGCCGGTCATGCTCGGTCCCAGCGACCCGCGAAAGCTGAAGTCGGGATGGAACAGTTCCGGGATGGCCGCCTTGTCGATGCGGTTCCAGACCCTGTCGTAGAAGGCGATGACAGCGTCGCGTGGCGTCACGGCGCGACCGTCCGGTCGCGCTCGCGGGCCCGCACGCGTTCGCGATGAAGGACGTACAGGCCCGAGCCGATGACCAGCGGCAGGCCGTACCAGACAGTCCAGGATGGCGTCTCCATGAACCAAAGATAGCCGAACAGCACGGCCAGCACGATGGAGGTGTAGTCGAACGGCGCCAGCACGGCGGCCGGCGCCAGGCGCCAGGCCCGGGTGATGAGGATCTGCGCCACGCCGCCCAGCAGTCCGAGCACGATCAACCAGACCCAGTCCATGGGGGTGGGCCACGTCCACTCCGGGATGGCGCCAATCAGCGACACGACGCTCGCGGCGGCCGAGAACCAGAAGAGCGTGACCACGTCGTGGTCGTGCCGGCTCAGGAGCCTGACCAGGACCGTCGACAGGGCGTAGCAGAAGGTGGCGGCGAGCACGATCAGCGAGATGGCGTGGAACTGGATGCCCCATGGGTCGAGCATGATCAGCACGCCCACGAAGCCGACCGCGACTGCCGCCCAGCGCCGCCAACCGACCTGCTCGCCGAGCAGCGGCACGGACAGCGCCACCATGAAAAGTGGGGCGGCGAACGAAATCGCATAGGCATCGACCAGCGGCATCCGTGGGAAGACGTAGAAGAAGCCGAGCAGGCTGCCGAAACCGACACAGACCCGGGCGGCCTGCAGCCAGGGTCGGTTGGCTCGGACGATCTTCAGTCCGCCGGCGCGCCAGATCAGGACGGCGACCGGTATCATGGCAATGGCACTGCGGAACAGCATCAGCTGGAACGAGCCGTAGGTGTCGCCCAGCGCCTTCACCATGGCGTCCATCGTGCAGAACAACACGAGTGCGCTCAGCTTCAGGTAGATGCCGTGCAGGACGGTGTGTCTGGGGGCGACGGTCAAGGTGCGCCATTTGGCGTGCCCGGTGTCTGTTCGTAAAGCGGCGTTTGCCTTTATCAGCGCTCGAACATCGTCCGAGGCCACATGACGGTGTTCTGGCGGCTAGGTACCGCTCGCCTTCTGCTGAGGCGGAGGGTCCACTACGAGCGGCGGAACGAAGATGGGAAGTCCTTGCGTCGTCGGTGGCTGCGGCGGCACAAACACCGGTGTCGGCGTGGGCTGCGGACCAGGGCCTGCGGCGGGCGGCACCGGCGGCGGCGGCGGTGCCGGTGGCGGAGGAGGAGCCGGCGGCGGGATCAGCGAGTTGACCAGTATCGTGACCAGCGGCGCGCTGGGAGAATTAGGGCCTGCGATGAGGTTCTCTATCAGCCGGTTGATCGTCCCAACGCTCGGAGGGATTGGTGCCGGCAACGGTCCGCCAGCAGCCAACGCTGGTGCAGCTGGAATTCCCGCAGGCGGGGGGGTGGCCGCCAGGGCATTGGCTCCCGGCGTAGCTACGACGCTCTGGATGGGGCCCGCGCCCTGCAGCGGGCCTGAGCCCTGCAACGGGCCTGACCCCTGCAACGGGCCTGCACCTTGGAGAGGGCCCGCGCCTTGTTGCGGACCGGCGGCCTGGAGTGGGTTAGCGCCTTGGAGTGGCCCCGTCGCTTGCTGGGGCCCCGCGGCTGCAGCGGGGCCGCCGCCCGGCTGTGGTCCGGCCGCTACCTGAGGACCCGCCGCCTTCAACTGAGCTTGCTGTGTCGCTGGAATGGCCGCGACGGCGACGGCTGGCGGTATCGCCGAGTTCGCACGGCTGAGACCGGAGCTTGTGAAGGCTGCGCTGATCGCTGCGGCCGAGGGGACCTGCCCGCCTTGACCGCCCGGCGGGCCGCCGCCGGCAGTCTGTTGAAAGGCGCTGTTGTTGCCGAGACCGCCGGGCGGAATGGGCGCGGGCGGAGCCGGCGGCGCTCCGACGGGTGCCACGATTTGGGAGCCTGGCTGGGTCGTCGTCCGAGTGACGCCTTGGCTCGTCACGGTCATCGATCCGCCGAACAGGAAGTTTGCTGTGGTTGCACCAGTGGCGCTGACCGAGAAAGTCGCGATGCCGCCGCGGATACCCATCGTCGCAGACGGTGTCTTGATGGAAACCTCAGAACTCTTGCTGATCGCACCGCCTACGAAACGGAAGACGCCGCGCGAGGCGTTGAGCGCAATCTCGCCTGTCTTGCGGTCGGGATCGTAGACGAACTTGTCGATGTTCAGCACGCTGTTCGGGCCGATCGTCAAGGACGACCCATCGAGGAAGACGATGTTTGCTCTGTCATTGGCGCCGGTGGTCACCCGCTCGTTCGGCTGGACATCGTTACCGATGCGGATGATGCGCTCTGTGCCTGCGGGTGGCAGCCCCTTCGGTTGGCCGTCGACAACAGAGGCGACACCTACGCGCGCCCAGGCTGGCGAGGCCACAAGCATGCCGACCGCGGCAACCGCGGCGACTAGTCGACCAGAGGATGTCATCGCTGTTCCTTCCCTTCAGACTTAAGGTCGTCTCAAGGGATTTCACTATTTCCTTCGTATTAACGTCCTACCATAGAGGCAGCGATGCTTCCTAAAAAGTGGAAAAGCCCTTCAAAGCGTACTTTTCTAGAATTCATAAATACGCATTTGAGATGCAATTTGCAGTTATACTTATCTTATCTCGCTTAGGAACCCTGCGGCGCGCTGTTTTGTGCCGGCGGACGCACGAGCGGATGTACGGGCCTCCTCGAGATAGGTTCGGGCTGCCTCAAAAGAGCCGAGGCGAAAATAGAGCACGCCAAGCTCGAGCTTTACCTCAGGTTGATCGCCGTCGATAAGCAGCAGGCGGTCGAGCGCCGAAATTGCGCCTTCGAGATCACCGACTTGAATGGCGAGTTCAGCGAAGGTTAGCAGAGTCGCGGGATCGGACGGTTTGCGAAGTGTCTCCTGGAAGGCTGCATCATAGGCGACTCGGGCCGCGTCGCTGGGCGCGGCCGGCTGCAGTGTTTGCCCTTGCCCCGCCGTTGACGGAGACTGCGCAAAGGCGGGCTCGGCAGCGATCAAAAAGGCAAAGGCCAAGAGTCCAATCACTCTGCATGAATTGCTGGACGACATTGCCAACTCGCTTAAAACGGGGCCTGCGTATCGACCCGGCGCCGATCGACCGCACCTTAATCTTCAGCAAGTGTCGGGGGAAGCTGGTTCTCAACAGCGGACGCCCGAGTGGGTTGGATCGGCCCTTGTTCTTCCCTAGTTTTGCGATGGCAGGAGGAGCGACCCGGCGATGCGCATGAGTTGGCTGTTTGGCCGCGGCAACACCCAGCGCGCGCCGCTTGTCGTCGCGTTGCTCGTGCTGGTCAACGCGCTATTCCTGAGAGTGGGCGATCCAGGCGCGCTATCGCGCCTGCGCGATTTTGCCTTCGACGGGTTTCAGCGGCTGCAGCCGCGCCAGTATTCGCCCGAAACCCCGGTGCGCGTCATTGATATCGACGAGGCGTCTCTTTCGGCCTACGGGCAATGGCCGTGGCCTCGCACCGTCCTTGCCGAGTTGGTCGACAAGCTCACGGAAAAGGGCGTAGCAGCCATCGCGTTCGACGCGGTGTTTGCTGAGTCGGACCGCTCATCGATCAGCGGTATGGTTCGCGAACTCGGTGCGTTCACCGATCCGGAGACCGTCCGGAAGATATCGGCTGCGGTCCAGGACAGCGACAAGGTCTTTGCCGGTGCAATCGCCAGTTCGAAGGTCGTGACGGGCTTCGGCTTCGATCTGAACGGCGGGACGGACCCGCCACGGCGCTTCTTCGGCCTTGCCTTCGCGGGCGACGATCCGAGCCAGTTCCTGCCGATCCAGGCCCGCACGGTAAGGACACTTCCGCTGCTGGTGGCCGCCGCCAAGGGCAACGGCAGCGTCAATACCGACCATGAAAGCGTCGTCATCCGGCGCGTGCCGATGATGTTCCGCCTCGAGGGTCAGGAAGGGCTTTTCCCGGCGCTATCGCTGGAGGCATTGCGCGTGGCCCAAGGCGCCGGCACCTATCTGATCAAGTCATCCGGTGCGAGCAGTGAACTGTCGTTCGGTGCGCATACCGGCATCGTCTCGATCAAGACCGGAGACATGCTGGTGCCGACGGACGCGCGGGGACGGGTCACGCTCTTTGATACCGGGCACATGCCGCAACGCTTTATCTCGGCGCTCGCCGTCCTCAGAGACAAGGTCCCGCCGGCCGAGCTTGAAGGTCGGGTGGTCTTCGTCGGCACCAGCGCGATCGGCCTGAAGGATCTGCGCAACACACCTGTCCAGGACACAGTGCCAGGCGTCGAGATCCATGCCCAACTGGCTGAACAAATAATCGAGCAGCAATTCCTGGCGCGGCCGGACTACGCCGATGGAGCCGAACTTATCTATCTCGCCGTGATCGGACTGCTCTTCGTCTGGCTTCTGCCACGGCTTTCGGCTGCCAGGATGGCTGCGGTTGCTGTCGTCTTCATCGGCATCGGCGTCGCGGCGCCGTGGGTGGCGTTCAGCCAATTCCATCTCCTGCTCGACCCGATCTATGCACCGGGGACGCTGGCGGCGATCTATGTCAGCGGATCGGTTCTCGCGTTCATGAGGGCGGAGCGCGACCGCCGAGAAATCCGCGGAGCATTCGGCCTCTATCTGTCTCCCGACGTCGTCGAGCAGCTCGCACGCAATCCCGCCTTGCTGCAGCTGGGTGGCGAGATGCGCGAAATAACCGTGATGTTCACCGACGTCCGCGGCTTCACCACGATCTCCGAACAGTTCGATCCACCCGGGCTCACGCGCTTCATGAACCGGTTCCTCACGCCGATGACAGACCTGATCCTCGGGAACCGGGGTACGATCGACAAATACATGGGCGACGCCATCATGGCGTTCTGGAATGCCCCTGTGACGGTGGAAGGGCATGCGGTGCGGGCTTGCGAGACGGCCCTTGCGATGCAAGCGCGACTGCGTGTCCTTAATGAAGAATGGAAAGCCGAAGCGGAGGCTTCGAGCCGCCGACATATCCCCGTGAACGTCGGAATTGGTCTCAATACGGGCCCGGCATCCGTGGGCAATTTTGGCTCGTCGCAGCGTTTCACCTATTCGTGCCTGGGTGACGAGGTGAACCTTGCCTCCCGTCTAGAAGGCCTGTGCAGGACCTATGAGGTGGCGATCATTGTCGGCGCCAACACGCGCTCGCGGATATCGCACTTCGCGGCTGTCGAACTGGACCTCGTCATGGTCAAGGGCAAGACGGAGCCGGAACCGATCCATTGTCTGGTGGGCGACGCCGACTTGGCGACGTCTTCGGCGTTTCGAGCTCTGGCCGAACGGCAGGAGGCGTTTCTCGCGGCCTACCGCGGGGGCGCGTTCGTCGAGGCCATGGCGATGATAGACTCGTGTAACGCGGCAGCCGCCTCGGCCGGTTGGCACCAGGGTTACTATGGGGTCATGCGCGCGCGGCTCGACGGGCTGATCGTCAATGCGCCTTCGGACTGGACGGGAGTGTATGTCGCACGGGAGAAATGACGTCGACCACCGGCTCGACGAGATCGAGGCGTTGGTGTGCCGGGATGTCGGGCGCAAGACCGGAGACCTGATGGTAGCCAGCCGAGGCGGGCTGGCGGCGGCGGCGCGTGCGTTGTCTTTGGCCACGCGCGTCGGCCTGATAACCGGCTTTTTCGTGCCGCGCGGTGATGTCGCTGCCGCCGAAACCGACGGTCCGGTCGGGACGGCGCTGCTGGCCGCTGCGCTGGCAGCCTGTGGCGTTCCCGCGCGGATCGCCGTCGACACGCCGTGTGCCGCGGCGGTCCGTACGGCGATCGGCGCGACGGGGGAAGCCGTCTTGACCGATGAAGTCGGCGTTAACGACCGAGCCGGCCTCGATCGGTGCATCGCGGCCTGGCAGGCGGCGACGGTCAGCCACGCCGTTGCCATCGAGCGCTGCGGACGCAGTGCCGACGGCCGGCCGCGTAACATGCGAGGAGTCGACGTCTCGCCCTGGACCGCGCCGCTCGACGATCTTTTTCTCGGCGGGAGGTGGGTCAAGCTGGCGGTCGGCGACGGCGGCAACGAGATCGGAATGGGCTGGCTGCCGTCCGGGTTGATCGCTCGCACGGTGCCCAATGGCGAGGCGATCGCCAGCACGACCTCGTGCGATCATCTGGTCGTTGCCGGCGTCTCCAACTGGGGCGCCTATGGCCTGATGGCGGCGCTCGCCGTGCTGCGTCCGGACTGGACGTCGACGATCGCCGGGTTCCTGACCGCGGAACGCGACCTCGCCGTGACACGAGCGATCGTCGATGGCGCCGGAGCGGTCGACGGCGTCACCGCGCGACGCGAGGCCACGGTGGACGGCTTTGGCGCCGACGTTCACGGCGCGCTGATCGAGCAGCTCGGCCGCATTGCGTGGGGTCGGGCGGCGGACTAGCTTGCGCCGCCATGGAAAGCCCTTACGCCCCGAGTCATCCCGAAATCCGCGATGCGGTCCGCCAGCTCTGCCTAAGGTTCGACGGTGCCTATTGGCGTGCACTCGACCGCGAGCGCGGCTATCCGACGGCCTTCGTCAAGGCGCTGACCGACGCTGGCTGGTTGGCGACGCTCATCCCCGAGGAATACGGCGGCGCGGGGCTCGGCCTCTCGGCCGCAGCGGCGGTCCTCGAGGAAGTGCAGCGCGCCGGCTGCAACGGCGCGGCGTGCCACGCCCAGATGTACATCATGGGAACGCTGCTGCGCCACGGCAGTGCCGAACAGAAGCAGCGCTACCTTCCGCGGATTGCCAGCGGCGAGCTGCGCCTGCAGGCCTTTGGCGTCACCGAGCCGACCAGCGGCACCGATACGCTGGCACTGCGCACCACGGCGGTGAAGAAGAACAACAGCACCTATCTCGTCAACGGCCAGAAGGTCTGGACCAGCCGGGCCGAACACTCCGACCTCATGCTGCTGCTCGCGCGCACGACGCCCAAGGAGCAGGCGGTCAAGCGCACCGAGGGCCTTTCGGTGTTTCTCGTCGACATGCGCGAGGCGCTGGGCAAGGGACTCACGATCCGGCCGATCCGCACCATGATGAACCACAACACCACCGAAGTGTTCTTCGACAACATGGAAGTGCCGGCCGAGAACCTGATCGGCCAGGAGGGGCAGGGTTTCCGCTACATCCTGGAAGGCATGAACGCCGAACGCGTGCTGATCGCCGCCGAATGCATCGGCGACTCGCGCTGGTTCATCGAGAGGGCCACCGAGTATGCCAAGGAGCGCAAGCTGTTCGGCCGGGCCATCGGCCAGAACCAGGGCGTCCAGTTTCCGATTGCCCGGGCCTATGCCCAGACCGAGGCGGCCGACCTGATGGTACGTAAGGCAGCGACGCTCTACGAGGCCCACCTGCCGTGCGGCGCGGAAGCCAACATGGCCAAGATGCTGGGCTCGGAGGCGGCGTGGGCCGCTGCCGACATGTGCGTCCAGACGCACGGCGGCTTCGGCTTCGCCGAGGAATACGACATCGAGCGCAAGTTCCGCGAGACGCGTCTCTATATGGTGGCGCCGATCTCGACCAACATGATCCTCAATTTCATCTCGGAGCACGTGCTTGGGCTGCCGCGTTCCTACTGAGGAGAACTGCCCAGGGCGTTGACGATCATCTTCTGGAAATGGATCACGAGATGCTCGCTGTTGGTCATGAACCGGCCGCGATCGGGCAGGCCGCCAAGAAGCCCGCGCTGGACCGAATCCGTCAGGATGTCGTCTTCCTTGGCGACCTGCTTGTTAAACGCGATCAGAGCTTGGGCGAATTCCTCGCCGACCCCGGGGCCGAAGAACTGTTCGGAAAAACCCTTGGTCGCATTGGGCCCATCGGGAACCCAGACGTCGACCGACAGGTTGGGGAATCCCGGATTGATGTTGATGGTCATGTTTGGCCACAGGAAATGGTACTGCGACTGCGTCACCGCGCCGGCGACGTCGTAGAGCTTGACCTTGCTCTTGCCCTGTAGCGCGGCTGCCCGCACCTGGCCGGTCTGGCTCGAGAACATGCCGTGTGTCGCGAGCTTGTAGACGTCGGGCCGCACGTCGATCGCGGCGTTGAAGCCAGGGTGGGCGACCGCACAGTGATAGCACTCGAGATAGTTTTCGAGCATCGTCTTCCAGTTGGCGTGCGACCGCCATTCCTCGCGGCTGTAAGGCTGCAGTGTGTCGAGTACCACGCCGCTGCCGGCGATGATGTCGAGGATCGGCCCGTATAGCGCCTGTACCGGCGAGGCGTCGGCATCGAGATGAACGAAGACGAAGGGGCCCAGCGCTTCTGCGCTGATCGGCAGAAGGGGGAAGTCGTCGAGACGAAGGCCTGGCTCGGCCGCCGAGCGCGGCACCCGCCGGAGGGCGCCGCCGAGGTCGTAGGTCCAGGCGTGATAGCCGCACTGCATCGTCTTGGCGTTGCCACGCCCCTTCATGACCTCGTGGCGGCGGTGCCGACAGACATTGACGAAGCCGGCCAGCCCGCGCTCGTTACGGACCACCACCACCGGCACGCCGCCGACATAGCCGGTGATGTAGTCGCCAAGTGCGGTGAGCTGAGACAGGGGGCCGATGTAGTTCCAGTTCTTGCGAAAGACGTGGGCGATCTCCCGCTCGGTGATCGAGGGGTCGGTGTACCAGTGCGCCGGCAGCGACTCGCCGCGATCGAGGGCGGCGAGGAGGCTGGTGGGAGATTCCCTGTGCTGGCTCATGGGCTATGCCGTCAGTCGAGGATGATCCGCTGAAGCGTCGAAAGCGCGGCCATGATTGCGGTGTGACCGACCATCAAGAGGAATATCGTCCAGAGCGCCGTCACGGCCGTGAGCAGCCACCCTAGCATGGCCATCGTGCCGTCATCTTCGATCAGGGCGAGGCAGAAGAACAGGATGGCGTAGGCGGGGAACAGATTATCGAAGGGGATCGGTAGCGCCAGAATCAGAATGTTGAGTGACCATGCCGCCAACAGCAAACGCCTCGGCGTGCCGTTGACCCACCATTCGTGGCGGGCGTGGACGGTGTCTTCGAGCCATCGAATGAAGCGGCGGCCACGGCCAAGCAGAGTCTGTAGCTTGCTACGGGGCAGCCCGCGCCGGCCGATTGTCTTGGGTAAGGACGGCACGGGCCGACCAGCGAAGAACTGGGCCAGCAGGAACAGCATGGGCACGCCGGTGATCGTCGACAGCCAGGGAATGCCGGTCGGAATGACGTTCGGCATGTTGAGCGCCAGGATGGCGAAGGCGTAGGAGCGACCTTGCAGGCCGGTCAGGAATTCGTCGAGTGTCAGGACCGACTCGCGTGGGCCGCTGAACATGCCGTTCAGCGCGTCGTAAAGACCGAAACTGTCCTTCATCCGCCGGAGCGCGCCAGCAATCGCTTCGCCAGGACGAGATGCGGCCGGTCGAGCATCTTGCCGTCGAGGGTCAGCACGCCCGATCCGGGGTTGCTCTCGAACGTCGCCACGATGCGCCTGGCCCAGTCGACCTCGCCGGCGCTCGGCGTGAAGACCTCGTGGATGATCGCGATCTGGTCGGGATGAATGGCGATCTTGCCGCCATAGCCCATGCGCCGCGCGTCGCGGGCCTCGGCGCGCAGGCCGTCGGCGTTCCGGATGTCGGGATAGACGGTATCGTAGGCTGTGACGCCGGCCGCCACGGAGGCCATCAGATTGACGGTACGGGCCAGCCTGAAAGTGTCGTCGTAGACGCCGGGCGCCGGCCCCTTGGCGAGGGCGCCGAGGTCGGCCATCAGATCCTCGCCGCCCCAGGAGTGACCCATCAATCGGGGGTGCCGCGCCGGCGCTGCGGTAAGCGCGAGCACTGCGGCAGCGCTTTCCGTAGCGATGGTCAGGATGCGGGTGGCCCCCGCCGCGATGCCCTCGCGCGCCTCGAGCGCGTCGAGGTAGTTCGCCAGCAGGTCGAGGTTGGCCTGGCCGACGCATTTGGGGAACACGATGCCGTTCGGCTTCCCTTGCATGACGACGGCGAGATCGCCCAGCGTCAGGCCGGTGTCGAGTGCGTTGACCCGGACATAGAGTTTGGGTCCGGCGCGGTCGGCGGCGCGCAGATAGGCGAGCGCCATGTCGCGCGCGATGGCCTTGCGGTCGGCGGCGACCGAGTCTTCGAGGTCGAGGATTAGCCCATCCGGTCCGCATGCCGGACCTTTGGCGAGCTTGCGCTCGGAATCGGCGGGAACGAAAAGGAACGAGCGCATGCAGTCCTCAGCTCTTCTTGGGTTTCTTGCGCATCAGCGCCTGGCGCGTGCATACGGCAACGACCTCGCCGCGCTGGTTGATCGCGCTGTGCGAGAATTCGACGATGCCGGCGTCGGGACGCGACTTGCTTTCGCGCAGGCTCACGACCTCGGTCCGCACCCGCAGCGTGTCGCCGTGGAAGACCGGCTTCGGGAAACGCACGTCGGTCATGCCGAGGTTGGCCACGGTCGTGCCGAGCGTGGTGTCGTTGACGGTGATGCCGATCATCAGGCCCAGGGTGAACAGGCTGTTGACGATGCGCTGGCCGAACTCGGTCTTGGAGGCGAACTCCTCGTCGATATGCAGCGGCTGCACATTCATGGTGAGGGAGCTGTAGAGGACATTGTCCATCTCCGTGACCGTACGGGTCCAGGGGTGCTCGAACACCCGACCCACGACGAACTCCTCGAAATACAGCCCGGCCATCTTCCTCCCCGCGAAAGTCCGACCCTGTCTAGCATGGATGGACGCTGGCCGGCCCGCCATCGTATCAATGGCCACGCGGGACGAAACATCGGGTCTGGGAGTGCGAGCGACATGCGTGCAATGCTGAGCGAGACGCCGGGTGGACCGGAAAGCCTGAAGCTTGTCGACTTGCCCTCGAAGGCCGCGGGCAAAGGCCAGGTGCGCATGGCGGTTCGGGCGGCCGGCGTCAACTTCCCCGATACGCTGATCATCCAGGACAAGTACCAGTTCAAGCCTCCGCGTCCGTTTGCGCCCGGCCACGAGATCGCCGGCGATGTCGTCGAGGTGGGCGAGGGCGTGACCGGCTACAAGGTCGGTGACCGCGTCATCGGCATGATCGGCCACGGCGGCTACGCCACCGAGGCGGTCGTCGATCTGGGCAGCCTGCTGCCGATGCCCCAGAACATGAGCTACGACGACGGCGCAGCGTTCACGATGACGTACGGCACTTCATATTACGCCCTGAAACAGCGCAGCAGTCTCAAGCCAGGTGAGACCCTGCTGGTCACGGGTGCGTCCGGCGGCGTCGGCCTGACGGCCGTCGAACTGGGCGCGCTGATGGGGCTGAAGGTGATCGCAGCGGTCGGCTCCGACGAGAAGATGGAGATCTGCCGAAAGTACGGCGCCACCATGTTCGTGAACTACGCCAAGGACAAGATGCGCGACAAGGTCAAGGAGCTGACCGCGGGCAACGGCGCAGACATCATCTATGACGCAGTGGGTGGCGACGCGTTCGACGAGTCGATCCGTTGCATCGCCTGGTACGGACGGCTGCTCGTGGTCGGCTTCGCCGCCGGCCGCATCCCGTCACTGCCGGCAAACCTGGCGCTGCTGAAGAGCTGTGATGTGCGCGGCATATTCTACGGCGCCTGGCGGGGCCGCGAACCGCAGGAAGCGCGCAAGAACTTCGACGAGCTGCTCGCCTGGTATGCCCAGGGCAAGCTCAAGCCGCACATCTCGATGCGATTTCCCCTGGAGAAGGCGGCCGACGCGATGGATGCGCTGCTGTCGCGCAAGGCAACGGGCAAGGTCGTGCTGACCATGGCTTGAGAGGCAAGGGAGGTGTGACGGTGACCCGAGCAGTCATCGGCCGGCGCGGCTTTGCCGTGGGAGTCGGGGCATGCGCTCTGCCATTCGGTGCAGACGCCGACGAATTCCCCCAGAAGCCCATCACGCTCGTGGTGCCGTTCGCGCCGGGCGGTTCGATCGATATCCTGGCGCGCCTCACCGCGCGGGCGGCGGGTTCGGCCCTTGGCCAGACAGTGGTCGTCGACAATCGCGGGGGCGCCGCCGGGCTGATCGGTGCTGCCTCGGTCGCCAAAGCGGAACCCGACGGCTATACGCTTCTGATGGCGTCGGCGGCGCAGGTCACCATTCCGCCCTGGATCAATCGTTCGCTCGCCTTCGATCCGCCACGTGATCTCGCGCCGATTGCCCATCTGGCCGATACGCCGATGGCGCTGATCGTCGCGGCCAGTTCCAAGATGCAGAGCGTCGGAGACTTCATCGTCGAGGCGCGCGCCCGGCGTGGCGAGCTCAACTACGCCTCGACCGGCGTCGGCTCGATCTCGCACCTCGTCATGGAGACGCTGAAGCTGGCGGCTGACATCGACATCGTGCACGTGCCCTATCGTGGCGCGGCGCCGGCGCTGAACGACCTGCAGGCCGGCCAGATTCAGGCCATGTTCACCAGCACCGCCTCGGCGGCGCCATTGGTCGCGGCCGGAAAGCTGCGACCGCTGGCCGTCACGACGCCGGTGCGTTCGGCGCTTCTGCCCGATGTGCCGACCATGGCCGAGGCTGGATGGCCGGCGGCCGAAGTCGTCGTGTGGGCGGGCGTCATGGCTCCAGCGAATGTCCCGCGAGGGGTGATGCGCCGGCTGGAACGGGCCTTTGTCGAGGCGGTGTTGACGCCCGACGTGCAGGAGCGTCTGGTCAAGCTTGGTACCGACCCGGTCGGGCAGGGCGCCAGTGCTTTCGCTGAGGTGCTGAAGAAGGATCTGGCGTTGTGGCAGCGCGTGGCGTTGGCCTCGGGCGTCAAGGTGGAATGAGGGAGGATGCCGTGGGCCGTCTGACAGGTAAGGTCGCGATCGTGACGGGTGCCGCTTCGGGCATCGGGGCCGCGTCGGCCAAGCTCTTTGCCGACGAGGGCGCCCAGGTGCTGGCGGTCGACCGGCCCGGATCGGCGATCGAGTCGGTTCACGCCGGGGAAAAGGCCATTGCGGCCTTCGCCGCCGACATCACCGGTGACAGCGCTCCGAAGGAGATCGTGGCGGCGGCGCTCGCGAAGTTCGGGGCGCTCGACGTCCTGTTCAACAACGCCGGCGTGAGCGGTCGCGCGTTCGTCGAGGAGATGACCGACGAGCACTGGGATCGCGTCAATGGCGTCAATGTACGGGCGATGTTCAGGATCTGCCGGGAGGCGATCCCCGCGCTCAAGGAGCGGGCGCGGCAGAAGGGCCGGGCGCGGATCGTCAATACCGCCTCCGTCATGGCATTCGACACCGATTTCGGCCTGGCCGCCTATTGTGCGTCGAAGGCGGGCGTCGGCGGCCTCACGCGCACCCTCGCGCTCGAACTCGGCAAGTTCAACATCACCGCCAACTACGTCTGCCCGGGCGCCATCTACACCGGCATGACGCGCGGCAATTTCGACAATCCCGAGATTCGCGCGGTGTGGGAGAAGAAGGCAGCGCTCCGTCGGCTCGGCCAGCCGATCGACATTGCCCGGGGTGCGCTCCTGCTGGCCTCCGACGAGGCCGACTTCATCACCGGTCACGAGCTGGTGGTGGATGGCGGCCTCACCCTTCGTACCTAGGTCGAGCCGTGGGCAACATCCAGGCCTTCGCCGCTGACTACAGTGAGGCCCGTGACAAATTCCTGGCTGCGACGCGACTGTCTGGCGCCCGGACCGTTCGCTACGACAATCCGGCCAAGGGGCCGCGCGGGGAGTCGCTCTCGACCGATGTGGCCCGGCTTGGGCTCGACGATGCTTCGAAGGTCGTCGTGACGATTTCCAGCACGCATGGCGTGGAGGGCTACTGCGGTTCCGGATTCCAGGTCGACTGGCTGGCGACGGTAGGTTCGGCCGGATTGCCGGCCAACACGGCGGCGGTCTTCATTCACGCCATCAATCCCTACGGCTTTGCCTGGACGCGCCGGGTAACGGAAGAGGGGAACGACCTCAACCGCAACTACGTCGACCACGGCAAGCCCTACCCGGTGAACGAGGGCTATCTCGCCATCGCCGAGGATCTTGTCCCGGCGGACTTCAGCAGGCAGGGCCTGGAGGCCGCCGACGCCAGGCTGGCGGCCTACCGCAAGAAGGTGGGCGATGTCGCATTCTTCCGCGCCGTCTCCGGCGGCCAGTACAGCCACCCCGACGGCATGTTCTTCGGCGGCGGCGGGCCGTCGTGGTCCAATCGCACCCTTCACGCCATCGTCGAGACCTATTTGAAGGGCCGAAGCGACGTTGCGGTGATCGACTTCCACACCGGTCTCGGCCCATACGGCTATGGCGAGCCGATCACGCACTATGACATCGACACGCCCGCGTCGCGCCGGGTGCGCGCGTTCTGGGGCGAATCGGTCACGGAGTCCAAGCGCGGGCAGACCGCCTCGCAGGCGCGCGACGGGCTCGGGCACCATGGCCCAAACCGGCTGCTCCGCGAGCCCGAGACCCGGCTCACCATGTGCACCCTGGAGTTCGGCACGTTCGACCGCGAAAGCGGCCACAAAGCGTTCCGCGCCGATCACTGGCTGCACAAATACGGCGATCCTCTGGGCAAGGAAGCGGCGCCTGTGCGGGCGGTGATGCGTCGGCAGTTCTATCCCGGCACCGACGACTGGAAGGAGGCGGTGCTGTTCCGCGGCCACCAGATCGTACGGCAGGCGATCGCCGGCCTGCAGCGCGGCGCGATCTGAGCATTCTGGGGACAAACCGCCCTCCAAAAAGCCATTCGCCGGCCAGCCGATCCTGCTAAGACTACCGGCATGCGTGCTCTGATAGCGTTGGTCGCATTTACAGGCGTCGCCGCGCTCAATCTTCTGTGGTGGTGGTGGCCCAACAGGCCGGTGGACATCGCCGGCTGGACGGCCGAGCCGCTGCAAAGCGTGTCGTTCGCGCCCTACCGCCCGGGGCAGAGTCCGCTCACCAGGACCTTTCCGACACCCGACCAGATCGAGGAGGACCTGCGGCGGCTGCAGGGCAAGGTCAAGGCGGTGCGGACCTATTCGACGGGCGAGAACCTCGAGGCCGTACCTCAGCGTGCCGGCAAGTACGGCCTAAAAGTCTGGCATGGCGCCTGGCTCAACAACAACGAGAAGGAGAACCTGGAGCAGATCAACCTGCTGATCGATCATGCCAACAAGTACAAGGACACGGTCGAGCGGGTGATCGTCGGCAACGAGGTGCTGCTGCGCAAGGATCTGACAGCCAACCAGCTGCGGCGGTACATTCGTCAGGTCAAGCAGCGCGTGTCCCAGCCCGTCACCTATGCCGACGTCTGGGAGTTCTGGATGCGCAACCCGTCGCTGGCCGACGAAGTCGATTTCATCACGATCCATATCCTGCCTTATTGGGAGGACGAACCGATCGGCGTCGACCGGCGTGAGCCGGACGGTTCTCTCAGCATCGAGAAGCACCTGATCGACATCTACAAGAAGGTGCAGGCGCGCTTTCCCGGCAAGAAGATCGTGATCGGCGAGACCGGCTGGCCGAGCGACGGCCGCATGCGCTCCGATGCCAGACCCGGCCGCGTCGAGCAGGTGCGGTACTTCTCGATCTTCCGCTCGGCCGCCGAGCGCGAGAAATTCGACTACAACGTGATCGAGGCCTTCGATCAGTACTGGAAGGCGCGCCAGGAGGGCACAGTCGGAGCCGCCTGGGGGCTGCTCGACGCGCAGCGGCACGACAAATTCGAACTCGGCAAGCCCGTCGTCGCCGAGCCGCACTGGCGGACGCTGTTTGCGCTGTCGACCATGGCTGCCGGCCTGCTTCTGCTCGGCTTCGTCAGTCAGCGGCGCAAGATGACGCGCAAGGCCGTCATCCTGTTCGCCCTGTTCGCCCAGCTGGTCGCCACCTGCTATGTCCAGGCGGCCTGGGTGGACTTTTCGCGCAGCTTCTACTTCGAGCGCATGGTGGGCGTGGTGTTCTGGGCGGTGCTGCTGGCTCTGTTCAGCTACGCCCTGTTGCGCGGCATCTCCGACAGCCTGACCGGCCGGATGGCGGATCCGTCGCTCTACGGTGCCAGAGTGCGCGAAGCCTGGCGCGCCTGGCGCGAGCTGCCGCGCTACCGCATCGTGCAGCGCGCCGATCTGATGGCGCAGCTGCTCTATCTGGTGCTGACCGTGCTCTGCATCTTCTATCTCGTGGTCATCAGCATCGACTGGTACGACGGCGTCATCCGGATCGGCGACTGGTTCCGCCAGATCGCCATTGATGGCCGCTACCGCGACTTCCCGATCTGGAGTTTCGTCATTCCGAGCATCGTTCTGATGGCCTGGAAGGTCCTGACCA
The DNA here is from genome assembly GCA_019745575.1 of Reyranella sp. Lineage (GTDB taxonomy): Bacteria > Pseudomonadota > Alphaproteobacteria > Reyranellales > Reyranellaceae > Reyranella. The sequence continues at coordinate 29,048 of JAIETA010000285.1, forward strand.
TCGTGCGCCGGGAGCCGGTGTCGCGGGCCGATCGGATGGCGAAGGCGCTGTCGTTCGGCCGCCTGCTCGGTTACGACGGAAGCCGCGGCTACGTGCGCATGGACAAGAGCTTCAGCCGCGTCCGGCCGGTCCTGCCGGAAATCGTTCTGGCGAGCCTGCTGATCTTCTGGGCGATCGTCATGTTGGTGACCGAGGGCGCCATCAAGCTGCACGACGGCGGCGCCGGCGGCTTCGTGGCGGCCGATGGCGGCCGTTGGGTCATCCGGACGCTTTTCTGGAACACGCAGGCCAACTGGTTCGCCTTTCTCGCCGTGCTCATGGCGGTTCCCTATCTGGCGACGATCTATGTCTCGATACGCGAGCCGCTGGCAGAACCGCCGCCGGACTCCTATACGAGCAAATGGTAGGCGCTTAGCCGGGAGTTACGACATGGAAATCAAGGGTGAGTACAGAATCGCGGCACCGCGTGAGAAGGTCTTCGCGGCCCTCAATGATGTTGCCGTGCTACAAGCTTGCATTCCGGGCTGCGAGTCGCTCGAGAAGACCTCCGATACGGAGATGAAGGCCAAGGTCCGCATGCGCATCGGCCCGGTGAGCGCCAGCTTCACGGGCAAGGTGACCCTGTCCGATCTCGATCCGCCCAATGGCTACAAGATTTCGGGCGAAGGGCAGGGCGGCGCCGCCGGCTTCGCCAAAGGCGGCGCTGTGGTGACGCTGCGCGAGGACGCCGGCGACACCGTCCTCAATTACAACGTGGATGCCCAGGTTGGCGGCAAGATCGCCCAGGTCGGCGCACGCCTGATCGACGGCACTGCCCGTAAGCTGGCGGATGAATTCTTCGGCAAGTTTTCTGCCACGGTTGGCAACCCGCCTGCGGCAGATGTCGCGGCGATTGCCGCACCGACATCGGCTTCTGGCGCATCTGCTTCGGCGCAACGTGGCTACAGGCATTGGCTGGTCATCGCGGCGGGCGCTGCAGTGCTGCTCGTCGTCTATTTCGCATCACGCTGATGTAGTTCCTCGGTGCGCCATTGCGCACAGTCGCTTTGTAGAAAAGCGCACCATTAGCAACGCGCGTACATCGCTGCGAATAAATTTCTCATAGCTGAATTGACGACAATTCATACCGTCACCATCTCCCGACGCAACGAGGCAATAAAGCGCGGAGGGAGGAATGGAAGGTGTGGCGCGGCGCGTTCTTGAGCGCGTCTACAGCGTAGAGATATTCGTCGCCTGTCTGTCCTTTGCGCTCGTGGCGATCGCTTTGATCGCAGACGTCCTCGGCCGAGAGCTCTTCGGCAACGGAATTTTTGGCGCCCAGAAGTTCGCCGTGTTCTGCACGGCCGTCGCCGGACTGCTGGGCTTTGCCGTCGTCGTGCATGCCGGCGGGCATCTGCGTGTCCAGGCGGTGGATCGCGTCTTTCCGACCAGTTGGCACGGGCCGATGGCACGTCTCGGCGACCTTATCTCCGCGGGCATCTGCCTCTTCTTCGGCGTCTACGCAGTCGAGTTCGTGAAGGGGGCGGAAGAGCTCGGCGAAACAGACATGGTGTTGCAGATCCCGGTCTGGCCGATCCAGCTCGTGGTTCCCTACCTCTTTCTGATCTCGGCCGCCCGTTATGCCCTTTATGCGATTTTCCCCGCCATCAGGCCCGCCGAGAAGGAGCACGAATAATGGAAGCCGTCGCCCGCAACATGCGCCCGCTGTTTCTGACGATGGGCGCCATTGTCGCGCTGTTCGGCGTGCTCGGCCTGTTCGGCGCCATGCCGGGTCCCAAGGTGCTGTTCTTCCTGGTGATGGTCGTCGGACTGCTGTTCCTGCGTCAGCCGGTCGTGCTGATCCTGGCGGTCGTCGCGGCGTACACCCACGCTTTTTTTGCAACGAACAGCGGCGTCGAGTTCCTGCTGCAGGACATGTGGTTCGTCGTGAACCGCGAGGTCCTTCTGTCGATTCCCATGTTCATCGTCGCTGGCGCGATCATGACACGCGGGTCTATCGCTCAGCGCCTGATCAACGTGATGGTCGAGCTGACGGCGCCGATCCCGGGCGGTCTCGGCGTGGCGGCAGTGCTGGGCTGCGCGGTCTTCGCCGCCATCTCGGGATCGTCGATCGTCACCATGCTGGCAATCGGCTCGATCATGTATCCGGCAATGATCGGCGCCGGATACAACAAGCTGTTCTCGCTCGGCCTCATTATGTCGGCGGGCACACTTGGAATCATGATCCCGCCGTCGATCCCGATGATCCTGTTCGGCATCATGACCGAGGTGTCCATCACCGAGATGTTCAAGGCGGGTATCGGCCCCGGCCTGCTGCTGACGCTGGTGTTCGCGGTCTACTCCTACGCCATGAACCGGCGCATGCCGACCAAGCACTGGAGCCTGTCGGGGATCTGGAACTCCCTCAGGCAGGGCATCTGGGCGATGTTGCTGCCGGTCATCCTGCTGGGCGGAATCTATTCGGGCTACTTCTCACCGACCGAGGCTGCGGCGGTCTCCGTCCTTTATGCGCTGATCGTCGAAACGTTCATCCATCGCGATATGAAGCTGCCGGATTATGGCAAGGTCCTCGTCGAGACCGTGCAGCTGCTCGGCGTGCTGCTGCCTCTTCTGGCCATCGCCGCCAGCCTCAACACGGTTCTCGACTATGAGGGCGTCGCCGAGGGCTGGGTCAACTTCGTCAAGGCCCATGTCACCGACAAGGTGACGATGATGATCGGGATCAACATCCTGCTGCTGATCGTCGGCTGCTTGATGGACGCAGGCTCGGCGATCATCGTCTTCTCGCCGCTGCTGCTGCCGCTTGCGACCTCGGTCGGCTACGACCCGGTGCATTTCGGCGTCATCATGACCGCGAACCTCGAGATCGGCTACCTGACGCCGCCGGTCGGACTCAATCTCATCGTGGCGATGGCGGCCTTCAAGGAGAACTTCTGGACGGTCTGCCGGGCCGCGGTGCCGTTCGTCATCCTGATGGTTCTCTGGCTCGTTGCCGTGATCGCGTTCCCTGAGCTGTCGCTGTATTTCGCGCGGTAGCATCCAATGAACACGTCGTTTGCGGGAAATATATTTAACAAATACAACCCTTGCAAATCTGTAATGGCGAGCCATCTGGCTCGTAGGTGCGCACATGAGCTCATGGAAAAAGCGCACGACAACAAACCAGGAGGCAAAGTCATGAAGGGCATGCTGAGACGAGGTGTAGCCGGCGCGGCCGGCGCGGCAATGATCGTTTTCGCCGTTCCGGCGGTGGCGCAGCAGGAGGCGTGGAAGGTCGGATCCGCGGCTCAGCCAGGCAGCGCGCTGCTGACCATCGTCGAAGACAACATCGCGAACTGGAACAAGGTGCCGGGCGTCAAGATCGAGCGTCAGTTCGTGGCGAGCGAGCAGGAGCTGGCGCAGCAGGAGAGACTGTGAATCTATTGCGCTGTCCGTCTGATGAACAAGACGAAGCGCGCCTCGACGATGCGCTTTTGATGGT
>JAIETA010000278.1 GCA_019745575.1 Reyranella sp.
AACATCGGCTCGATCAACGGCCAGGGCGGCCAGTACGGCCAGGTGAACTATGCCGCCGCCAAGTCGGGCATCCACGGTTTCACCAAGGCGCTGGCCCAGGAGGGCGCGGCCAAGGGCATCACCGTGAACGCCATCGCGCCGGGCTACACCGAAACCGACATGGTGGCGGCCGTGCCGGCCAACGTGCTGGAGAAGATCGTGGCCAAGATCCCGGTCGGGCGCCTCGGCAAGGCCGACGAGATCGCGCGCGGCGTGATGTTCCTGGTGGCCGACGACGCGGGCTTCATCACCGGCTCGACGCTGTCGATCAACGGCGGCCAGCATATGTACTGACAATCCGGCGGGAGACGCCATGATGGGGCCGGCGCCGAGCCGGCCCCTTTTCATTTCTACCGGAGCGATCGATGGCCAAGCTGACCGAATACAAGGACATGAACCCACGGGCGAAGGCCGTCGTCGACGGTATCGCCCAGGCGCGCGGCACCGATCCGGCCGCCATCAACAACGTGTGGAAGGCGCTCGCCCGCCACCCCGATGTCATGGAAGGCTTCGCGGCCGAACTGAAGGTTGCGATGGCGCCGGGCAAGCTCGATGGCTTGACCAAGGAGCTGATCTACCTGGCGGTCAGCATGGCCAACCAGTGCGAGTACTGCATCACCTCGCACGGCTACATGGCGCGCAAGAAGGGCATGACCGAGGAGATGTTCGGCGAGTTCATTGCCGTCGTGCTGGCGGCGCAGAAGGGCAACAAGATCGCCACGGCCTATCGCGTGCCGGTCGACGCGGCCTTCGAGGAGAAGTGACCTTGAGCGAGGCGAGATCGCCCGTCTGGGACGCCAATCTCTACCTGAAGTTTGCCGACCATCGCGTGCGGCCGGCCCTCGACCTGATGGGCCGGCTCGATCCGGCCAACGGTGCGCGGCCGGGCCACGCGATCTACGATCTCGGCTGCGGCGCCGGCAACATCTCGCGCATCCTGGCCGAGCGGTTTCCGGCGGCGGAAATCGTCGGCATCGATTCCTCGGAGGAGATGCTGGCCAAGGCGCGCACGCAGACGGCCGACGGCCGCGTGACTTTCACCAAAGGCGACCTCGCGCAATTCAAGCCGGGCAAGCCGCCGGGCATCCTCTACAGCAACGCGGCCTATCACTGGCTGGAGGGGCATATCGACATGTTCCCGGGCTTGCTGAAGCTGCTGCCGGCCGGCGGCCAGCTCGCCATCCAGATGCCGCGCAACCACGAGGCGCCCTCGCATGCGCTGATGCGCGCGGCGGCCGAGGCGGGACCATGGCGCGACAGGCTCGCCCAGGTGCGCACGATCCGGCCCGTGTTCGAGCCCGCGCGCTACTACGACGCGCTGAAACCTCTCTGTTCCGAACTGGAAATCTGGGAGACGATCTATCAGCAGCCGCTGACCGGCAAGGATCCGGTCGCGCAGTTTACGTCCAGCACGGGCCTGCGCCCGTTCCTCGACCTGCTGGAGGAGCCGGAACGGACCCGGTTCTACGAGGTCTACGCGGGTCTGGTCGGCCAGGCTTATCCGACGCGTGCCGACGGCATCACGATTTTTCCCTTCCGCCGGCTGTTCATCGTGGCACGCCGCGCATGAAGCCGGGCCGCCTCTTCGCCATCCTTGCGGTGCTGCTCGCCGTCTGCCGCGTGCAGGCCTCTGTGGCGGCGCCGCAGACGATGGCGGCGGCGGCGCATCCGCTCGCCGTCGAAGCGGGCCTCGAGATGCTGCGGCGCGGCGGCTCGGCCGTCGATGCGGCGATTGCCGCGCAGATGATGCTGGGCGTGGTCGAGCCGCATGCGTCGGGAATCGGCGGCGGCGGCTTTCTCCTTCACTACGATGGCGCGACGCAGACGATCGCCGTCTACGACGGCCGGGAGGCGGCGCCGGCCGGCGCTTCGCCCGCGATGTTTCTCGACGCTGGCGGCAAGCCGCTCGGTTTTCGCGAGGCCGTGGCGTCGGGCATTTCCGTCGGGGTCCCCGGCGTGCTGGCAATGCTCGAGCTTGCCCATCGGGAACACGGCAAGCTCGCCTGGCGCGAGCTGTTCGAGCCGGCGATTGCCACGGCGCGCGACGGCTTCGCGGTGCCGCCGCGGCTCGCGACGTGGTTGGGCCGGATGCCGGGGCTGCGCCAGGAGCCGGCCATCGCGGCGCTCTACTTCCATGCAGATGGATCGCCCAGGAAGCAGGGCGAGCGCATCGCCAATCCCGACCTCGCCGAGACGATGCGGCTGATCGCCGAGCAGGGAGCGGGCGTCTTCTATCGCGGCGCACTGGCCGCCGAGATGGTGGATCGCGTGCGCCATCACGTCAGGCCCGGAACGCTCTCGCTTGCCGACTTGGCCGGGTATCGTCCGATCAAGCGCGAGGCCGTGTGTGGGCCGTATCGGGTGTGGGTCGTGTGCGGCATGCCTCCGCCATCGTCGGGCGGCATCGCGGTCCTGCAAGTCCTGACGCTGCTCGAACCCTTCGAGATCTGGCGCGAGGCGCCCAATAGCCTGCGGTCGATCCATCTCATTGCCGAGGCGAGCCGGCTCGCCTTCGCCGATCGCGACCGCTATGTCGCCGATCCCGCCTTCGTGAAGGTGCCGGTCGAGGGATTGCTGTCGCCGGCCTATCTCGCAGAGCGTCGCCAGCTCATGTCGCCGGACCGCAGCATGGGTAAGATCGGTCCCGGCGTGCCGCCGGGCTATGTCGAACGCGGCACCAGCCACCTGAGCATCGTCGACCGCTGGGGCAACGCCGTCAGTTTCACCACCACCATCGAGGCGCCCTTCGGCTCCCAGATCATGGTGCGCGGCTTTCTGCTCAACAACGAGCTCACCGATTTCTCGGCACTGCCTGAAGTCGATGGCAAGGCGATCGCCAACCGGGTCGAACCTGGCAAGCGGCCGCGCTCGTCGATGTCGCCGACGCTTGTGCTCGACCGCGACCGGAGGCTGGTGGCTACCGTGGGGTCGGCCGGCGGATCGCGCATCATCGGCGATACCCTCCATGCCCTGATCGGCATGCTCGACTGGAACCTGTCGGTTTCCGCAGCCCTCGCGCAGCCGCGGGTGATTCGAGCCAATGGCCCGACCGAACTGGAGGCCGGCACGCCGCTCGCCGATCAGGCCGACCGCTTGCGCGCCTTGGGCCATCAAGTACAAGTCCGCGTGCATGAGGGTGGCCTCGCCGGCATTCGCCGGGTAGGCGACGGTTGGGAGGGCGGTGCCGATCCCCGCCGCGATGGCGTCGCCCGAGGAGAATAGCGTGGCCGCCAAGAAACTGCCGAGTGTCCTGCTGCGTGCCGGCGAGGACCGCCGCGTCCGGTCGGGCCATCCCTGGGCCTTCTCCAACGAGATCCTGATGGACCCCGAGACCAAGGCGCTGCCGCCGGGCTCGCTGGTGATCCTGCGCACGCCGGGCGGCGAAGCGCTGGGCGTGGCCACCTTCAACCCGCACTCGCTGATCGCGGCCCGCCTGCTGACCTCGAATCCCGAGGCCACGATCGACGCCCTGTTCTTCGGCCGACGTCTGGCCAACGCGGTTGCCCTGCGGGAAAAGCTGGTCGGCGTTCCCTACTACCGCCTCATCCATGCCGAGGCCGACGGTATTCCGGGCGTCATCATCGACCGCTTCGGCGATGCCGTGGTCGTGCAGGTCAATTCGGTCGGCATGGATCGCCTGACGCCGGTCTTGCTCGAAGCCATAGAGGCCGAGCTGTCGCCGCGCGTGGTCGTGCTGAAGAACGATTCGCCGGTGCGCGAACTCGAAGGCCTTAAACGCGAGACGACGATTGCCAAGGGCGAACTCGACGGGCCGATCGAGTTGATCGAGAACGATGCGCGGTTCGTGGCCGATCTCTCGGGCGGCCAGAAGACCGGCTGGTTCTACGACCAGCGCGACAACCGCCGCTTCATGGCGCGCTTCGCCCGGGACGCCCGCGTGCTCGACGCCTATTGCTACAGCGGTGGCTTTGGCGTGCTCGCGGCCAAGCATGGCGCCAAGTCGGTGATGTGCCTCGATCGCTCGCAGCCCGCGCTCGATTCCGCCACCAAGGCCGCTGCCCTGAATGGTGTGAGTGCGGTCATGACCTTCAGGAAGGGCGAGGTCTTCGAGACCCTGGAGAAACTCGGCCCCGACGGCCGCAACTTCGATGTCGTGATCTGCGATCCGCCGGCCTTCGTGAAGAGCCGCAAGGACATCAAGGTGGGCGTCCAGGGCTATCGCAAGATGGTCCGCCTGGCCGCCCCGCTGGTGGCGCCCGGAGGCTTTCTGTTCGTGGCCTCGTGCTCGCACCTGGTCGAGCCGCCGCTGTTCGCCGAGCAGGTGCGGCGCGGACTGCGCGATGCCGGCAAGGGCGGGCGCATCCTGCACAGCGCCGGCGCCGCCCTCGACCATCCGGTGCATCCAGGCCTGCCCGAGACCGCCTATCTCAAGGCCATGACCCTGCAGATCGACTGACCATGCTTCAGGCCGGCCCCCGCAACCTCATCACCGACGTGGACGGCATTCTGGTCGGCAACGCCCAGGACGCGAGGGTGCGCTCCGGCGTCAGCGTGGTGTTGTGCGAAAGCCCGTCGATGGCGTCGGGCGATGTGCGCGGCGGTGCGCCCGGGACGCGCGACACCGACCTGCTGGATCCGTCGTGCCGCGTCGACCGTATCGACGCCGTCTGCCTGTCCGGCGGTTCGGCCTTCGGCCTGTCGGCGGCCGATGGCGTGATGCGCTGGCTGAAGGAGCGCGGCCGAGGTGTCGCCATCGCCGATGCCATCGTCCCCATCGTGCCTACGGCCATCCTGTTCGACCTGTTGAACGGTGGCGACAAGGGCTGGGACTGGCCGCCCTACCGCGAACTGGCCTACGACGCGACTGGCCGCGCTGGCCGCGATTTCGCGCTCGGCAATGTCGGCGCGGGACTGGGCGCCAAGGCCGGCAATCTGAAGGGCGGCCTGGGCAGTGCCTCGGCGGTCGATCCGGCCACAGGCCTGCAGGTTGGCGCGCTCGTGGCGGTCAATGCCCGTGGCTACACCACAATGGGCGACATGCCGCAGTTCTGGGCTTGGGCGCTGGAACAGAACGGCGAGTTTGGCGGCCTGCCGCCGCCGGCGCGCGGTCTGGCGCTGCCCGTCTCGCACAGCCGCGCCGACCTCAGTCACGATCCCGCCCCCGATCCCGCCGATGCCGCCCGCAGCGATCCGCGCGGCAACACCACCATTGCCGTGGTGGCGACCAACGCCACGCTCGACAAGGCGTCGGCCAAGCGGCTGGCGGTGATGGCGCAGGATGGCCTCGCCCGTGCCATCCGGCCCGTGCACACGCCGCAGGATGGCGACACGGTGTTCGCAATCGCCACCGGCCGGCACGATCTTGGCGGCGACCCTCTGGCGCTCGCCGAACTGGGCACGCTGGCGGCCGATTGCCTGGCCCGTGCGGTGGCGCGGGGCGTTTATAGCGCGCTCACGCTGGGCGCGGCGCGTGGCTGGCGAGATGTGTTTGGCCGGCGTTAGGCCGGTGCCGCAGTTTCCTGTTGTGCGAACCTGCCGATTGTCCCGACAATCCCGCGGCCTGCCGACTATCGAAACGCCGATTCCCGAGGACTCAAGCATGCCCGTCAGAATTTCAGCCGCCACCCGGCGGGCGCTGATCGCCGCCACTGCCGCATTCTTCGCCATTGGCCCTGCCCACGCGCAAGGATCGGACGACCCGTCACGGCTTGTTGCCATCATGGAGAGCTATGCGGCGGCCCTTCGCGCCAGCAACGTCGAGCAACTGGTCGCGCTCTACAGTCCAAACGGCGTCTTCATCCGGGACAACATGCCGGCGGTCGCCGGCCGCGAGGCGCTGCGCGCTGCCTATCGCGAGACCTTTTCGACCCTGAAGGTCGACCTGCCGATCACCGTGCAGGAAGTCGAAGTGTCGGGTGACATGGCGTGGTTGCGCGCCACTTCGGCGGGCCGCGTAAAAGTTCTCGCTTCGGGGCGCGAGTCGAACGACGCCTTCAACCTGATGGTCGTGTTTCGCCGCGAGGGCGGCGCCTGGAAGATTCGCAGCTACATCTATGCGCCGAGCCGCCCTGGCGCCGGGCCGGTGAACTAGAGATCGACGCCGGAGGATCCGATGTCCGACGAACGCGTCACGGTGGTTTTGGGCGACCGCCGCTACGCTGTCCATCGCAAGTGGGCACGGCTGCCGGCAGGCGAAAGCTTCGGCTTCCTGTCCGACCTGATGGTCGACGGCGAAGGCCGGGTGCATGTCGCGCAGCGGGGCACCGACCGGCCGGTGCTGGTGTTCGATCGCGACGGCAGGTTGACGGGGAGCTGGGGCGAGGGCCAGCTTGCCGAGCCGCACTATCTCAACGCCGCCCCCGACGGCTCGATCCTGGTAGCCGATCGCGACGCTCATCAGGTGTTGCGCTTCGATCCCGCCGGCCGCCTCCTGCAGGCCCTGGGCCGCCGCCACTGGCCCTCGCTCGATGCACCGTTCAACCATCCGACGGCGGCGGCGCAGGCAGCCGACGGCGAGATCTATGTCGCCGACGGCTACGGCAATTCCAGCGTCCATCGCTTTGCCGCCGACGGCAGGCTGATCGCGACCTGGGGCGGCCCGGGGACGGGCGACGGCGCCTTCACCACGCCGCATGCCATCTGGGTCGACCGCTCCGGGAAGGTGCTGGTGGGAGATCGCGAGAACAACCGTGTCCAGGTATTCGATCGCGACGGCACTTTCCTCGCGGCCTGGGGCGACTTCTACCATCCCATGCAGATCTGGGTGGATGACCGCGACATGGTGTTCGTGACCGACCAGATCCCGTGCATCAGCCTGCTGTCTTCGGATGGCAAGCTGGTCGGCCGCTGCCGCGGCGCGATCAACGGTGCGCATGGTCTTTCCGGCGACGCCGAGGGCAATCTTTACCTCGCCGAGCTGCCGCCGCAGGAGATCACCAAGCTTGAGCGGTTGAACTGAGAGGGTGCCGACGATGGACAAGGCGACAATGGAACTGCTGGCGCGCGGCGCCGGCCTCGACAAGGCCCTGGCCGAGTTCCCCGAAGACGTCGCGGCGGCGGCGACACAGGCGGCCGGCTCCACCCAGAAGATCAAAGCGCCCACAGACCCGCGCGCCGAGCCATGGCCGCCGATGCGAGCTGGAGACGGGCTGTGACCGATCTGCACTGGATGACGGTTGCGGCGGCCGCCCGGGCGATTGCCGCCCGTGACCTCTCGCCGGTCGAGCTGATGGCGGCGCTGCTTTCCCGTATCGAACGGCTCGATGCCAAACTCAACGCTTTCATCCGCCTCGACGGTGAGGCGGCGATGGCGGCGGCGCGGACGGCCGAAGCCGAGGCCGCATCGGGCCACTTGCGCGGTCCGCTGCACGGCGTGCCGGTCGGCGTAAAAGACATCATCGATGTCGCGGGCCTGCCCACCACCGGCCATTCGAAGATCCTGCAGGACAACATGGCCGATGCGGACGCCGTCTGTGTCTCGAAGCTGCGCGGCGCCGGCGCCATCGTGCTGGGCAAGCTCTCGACCCATGAGTTTGCCATCGGTGGCCCGAGCTTCGACCTGCCCTGGCCGCCGGCCCGCAATCCGTGGAACACAAACCATCATCCCGGCGGCTCGTCGTCTGGTTCGGGCTCCGGCGTGGCGGCCGGCCTGTTCCCGATGGCGCTCGGCACTGACACCGGCGGCAGCGTCCGCAATCCGGCAAGCTGCTGCGGCATCGTCGGGCTGAAGCCGACCTACGGCCTGGTGTCGCGTCGCGGCGTCTTTCCGCTGTCCTTCACGCTCGACCATGTCGGGCCGATGACCCGCACCGTGGCCGACAACGCCCTGATGCTGGAGGCTCTTGCCGGCCACGATCCCGCCGACCCCGGCAGCGCTGCCGTCGCCCGGGCTCGCTATTCAGCAGAGATGGAGCGCGGCGTGCGCGGGCTTCGCGTCGGCTTCGTCCAGCATTTCCATGAAACCGACGTGCCGGCCGATCCGGAAGTGACGGCGGCCCTGGGGCATGTCGCCCGCACGTTGCAGCTCGAAGGGGCGGAAATTCGCGATGTCCACCTGCCGACGCTGGGCGAGTTCGCGGCGGTGAACCGCGTGATCCTGCAAAGCGAGGCTTGGGCCATCCATGGCCCCTGGCTGCGCGACCGTCCCGGCGACTACGGCCAGCTCGCGCGCCGCCGCCTGATGGCGGGCGCGTTCTTCGGCGCCGGTGACTACGTCCAGGCCCAGCGCCGTCGTCTGGAGATGATCGCCGCCGTCGAGAATGCGCTGCGCAATGTCGACGTCCTGCTGTGCGCCAGCTCGATGGATCCGGCCTGCCGCATCGACAGTCCGGCCGAGATCGAGCGGACTTACCCGCGCCAGGCGCGCACGCCGTTCAACGTCACCGGCCACCCGGCGCTCGCCATGATGGCCGGCATCTCGGTGGGAGGATTGCCGCTCTCGGTGCAGTTCGTCGGGCGCAATTTCGCCGAAGCCACGCTGTTCCGGGTGGCGCGGGCCTGGGAGCGGGCGGCGGGCACCGACAAGAAGCACCCGGCGATCTTGTGAGAACGGGCTAATCCGATGGATTAGTTCTTGTCGTCCGACCCGCCTTGCCGGGCGCTGATGCGCTTGCGAGATAGTCTCCATGAAGCCCAAACGCCAACTCCGCCTCGGCGCCTTCATGCGCCCGGTCAGCATCCACACCGCCGCCTGGCGCTATCCCGGCGGCACGCCGGATGCCAACTTCAATCTCAAGGCGCTGGTGCAGTACGCCCAGACGCTGGAGCGCGGCAAGTTCGACGCCTTCTTCATGGCCGACCACTTGGCGGTGCTGAACATGCCGATGGCGGCGCTGAAGCGCAGCGCCACGGTGACGTCGTTCGATCCGCTGACGCTTCTGCCGGCGCTGGCGATGGTGACCAGGCATCTCGGCCTGATCGCGACCGCCTCGACCACTTTCGAGCCGGCCTACACGATTGCCCGGCGCTTCGCCTCGCTCGACCACATCAGCGACGGCCGCGCCGGCTGGAACCTGGTGACGACGTCCAACCCTGATGCCGCGCTCAATTTCGGCATGGACGACCAGATGCCGCATGCCGAGCGCTATGCGCGGGCGCGTGAGTTCTTCGATGTCGTGACCGGCTTGTGGGATTCCTGGGCCGACGACGCCTTCGTCCGTGACGTCGAGAGCGGTCTCTACTTCGATCCCGACAAACTCCACGTGCTGGATCACAAGGGCAAGTACCTGAAGGTTCGCGGGCCGTTGAACATCGCGCGGCCGATCCAGGGCTGGCCGGTTGTCGTCCAGGCCGGCGCCTCCGATGCCGGCCGCCAGCTCGCCGCCGAGACCGCCGAGGTTGTGTTCGCGGCCGGCGGTCCGATTGCCGCCGGGCGGGAATTCTATGCCGACGTCAAAGGCCGCGCCGCCCGGGCTGGCCGCAACCCCGATCACCTGAAGATTCTGCCGGGCGCCTTCACCATCGTGGGCGAGTCGCTGGGCGAGGCGCAGGAGAAGAGGGCGCGGCTCGACAGTCTGGTCAACTACGACAGCGGCATCGCCGCGGTGTCGATCGCGCTCGGCACCGATGCACGCGCCTTCGATCCGGACGGGCCGTTGCCTGCCGACATCCCAGAAACCGACGCGAGCAAGAGCGGTCGCGAGCGTGTCATCGCGCTCGCCCGGCGCGAGGGGCTGACGGTGCGTCAGCTCGCCGGACGTCTCGGCGGCTACGGTGGCCTCGCCATGATGGGCACGCCCAGGATGATCGCCGACCAGATGGAGGAGTGGCTGGTGACGGAAGCCAGCGACGGCTTCAACGTCATGTTCCCCTATCTGCCGGGCGGCCTGGATGATTTCGTCAACAAGGTCGTGCCCGAACTGCAGCGCCGCGGTCTGTTCCGGACCGAGTACGAAGGCGCGACCCTGCGCGAGAACCTCGGCCTGCCGCGGCCGGACAACCGGTTCTTCCCGGTCGCCGGCCGCAAGGCCGCCGAGTAGCCTGCGCTATTGCAGCGTGATGACCGGCGTCTGGCCGCCGTTGCAGGTGTAGCAACATTTCTCGCAGCGCTGGTTGTTCTTGCCGATCCCCCAGTAGCGGTTCTGGTTGCCGGAAACCCAGGCGCCATAACAGATCTTCTCGCCGCCCAGGCAGCCGATCTTGAAGTTGCGAACGTTTGAATCATCGAGCATGTAGACCTTGCCCGGCGCCGGCCACTGATGGCCCTTGCGATCGGACGAGTACATGACGAACTCGACTTTGTATTGATATTCCGATTTGACCTGGAAGGTCATTTCACTCTGCGCCTCGGCCGACGCCGGAACGAATGCGAGCGCCATCGCGGCAAACACGGCTGCCAGCACAATCCTTATCTTTTCCATGCTAGGTCTTCCCCAAAACTAGAGCCGGTTGGCTGCTCCCACAGCGATCCTTCCGGTCCCCCGGACAATCGTCGAATATCTGCAGTTTAGACGCAAGATTTTTCGAAGCAGGAGGATGAGACATGGCGGCATTCGATATCGGCGTGGCGAGCGCCGACGATCTCGCGCTGATGGCCGAGTGGGCGGCCGACGAGGGTTGGAACCCCGGCAACACCGACGTCTTGGCCTTCCAGGCCGCCGATCCCGGGGCCTTCCTGATCGGCCGGTTCGATGGCCGGCCCGCAGCCTGTATCTCCGTTGTGAAATACGGCCTCACCTTCGGATTTCTGGGCTTCTACATCGCCCGGCCAGAAATCCGCGGGAAGGGCTACGGTATTCAGATCTGGCGCGCAGGCATGGCCCGCCTGGGCGGCCGCAACGTCGGCCTCGATGGCGTGGTGGCGCAGCAGAACAACTATCGAAAGTCGGGCTTTCGGCTGGCCTGGAACAACGTTCGTCACGAGGGTCCGCCGCCCCCCCTGGCAGCAGGCCCGCCGGCCGGAGTCGAGCTGGTCGATGCCAGGGCCGTGTCGTTCGACCGGCTCGCCGCCTACGACCGCCGCTTTTTCCCCGAGCCGCGCGACCATTTTCTGGCGCCATGGGTTGCCGTGCCACAGCGGGCGAGCCTGGTTGCCGTGAAGGACGGCGAACTCCAGGGGTTTGCCGTGATCCGCCCCTGCCGCGCGGCCTCGCGCATCGGGCCGATCTATGCCGGCACGCCGGAGATCGCGGCATCGCTTGTCGCAGCCCTTGCTGCCCGGACCGGCGCCACCGCCATTGCCATCGACGTGCCCGACCGCAACAAGTCCGCCGTTCGTCTCGCTGAAGAAATGGGTCTGAAACCTGCCTTCGAGACGGCGCGCATGTACACCGGTGCCGATCCGGACGTCGAATATCCCGGGATATTCGGGGTGACGAGCCTCGAACTGGGATGATGCCGGCCGGACTGCGCGCCCGACGGATCAGCCGATGAAGGTCAGGATCCAGTCCAGAATCTCGGCACCGAACAGGATGAGGGCGACGGTCCAGACGAGGGCAACCAGGCTGAGGCCGAGGGCTGTGAGGATGGCCACGCCGTCGCGTTCCATGAAGCCCAGGGCGAACACCACGAGGGCAATGGCCGGCAGGCCGTTGCCCATCGGGATCGGCAGCGCGAGCGCGAACGCCAGGAGGAGAAGGGGTCCGGCAAGGGCAACGCGTGCGACCCGACCGGTCAACGGCAGCAGCCGGCGCGGTGTCGACAGCCGCTCGGCCCAGCGCAGGGGCGCCGCGAAGCGACGCATGGCGACGGCGACCGGTGCCGGGGGGATGGTGCGATTGGCCAGGAACCGCGGCAACCGCAGCCGGTTCTGGCCCATCATTACCTGAACCGCGATCGCGGCGATCATCGCGCCGAACACCAGACCGAACGGCCCCGGCAGCGGGATCAGCGCCAGTAGGGCCGGTATCATCAGGCCGAGACTCAGGGCCGAACGGCCAAGCCCATCGAGCAGCTCGCCAATGCTGACCCGCTCGGCACGGCCAGCCAGCTGCTCGCTCAGGATCAGGAGGCGCGCCGAGACGCCGGCGGCTCGGCCATTCGGCGGAGGAGTCATGTCGGTCCGGCGGGTGGGCGCGCGGCGCGCGTCCGCCACAGGCTGTAGCCGATGCCGCCGGCCAGCAGGGCCACCGTCACACCGAGCGAAATGCTCGCCGGAAACTTCTCCCAGCCGGCGAGATCGGCCACGAAGATCTTGGCGCCGATGAACACCAGGATCAGCGCCAGCGCGACTTTCAGATACTTGAAACGGTGGATCACCGCGGCCAGGGCGAAGTACAGCGCGCGCAGACCGAGAATCGCGAAGATGTTCGACGTGTAGACGATGTAGGGGTCGCTCGTGATGGCGAAGATCGCCGGCACGCTGTCGACGGCAAAGATCAGGTCGACGACCTCGATCAGCAGGAGCGCCACGAACAGCGGCGTCACCCACAACACGGTCCGGCCGGTCGCCGGATCGGGCTGCCGCACGAAGAAGCGCTCCTGGTGCAGCTCGGGCGTGATGCGCAGCGTCCGGCGCAGCAACCGCAGGACGGGGTTGCGCTCGATGTCGGGAATCTTGTCGCCCATCAGCAGCATCTTTATGCCGGTGGCGATCAGGAACACCGCGAAGACGTAGAGGACCCAGCCGAACTCGGCGACCAGCGTCGCGCCCAGCCCGATCATGATCGCGCGCAGGACGATCACGCCCAGAATGCCCCAGAACAGGACCCGGTGCTGGTACTGCGGCGGAACGGCGAAGTAGGTGAAGATGAGCGAGATCAGGAAGACGTTGTCCATCGCCAGCGTCTTCTCGATCAGGAAGCCGGTGAGGTACTCCTCGCCGCTCTGGGCGCCGAGCGCGTACCAGACCCAGGCGCCGAACAGCAGGGCAACGGCGAGATAGAAGGCGCTCAGCCACAGGCTTTGGGAGACGCCGATCTCGCGTTGCTTGCGGTTGAGCACGCCGAGGTCGAAGGCCAGCAGGACGACGACCGCGCCGATGAACAGCGCCCACATCCATGCCGGCTTGCCGAGCAGCGGAACTGCCAACGCTTCCATGGCCCGTCAACTCCGCGGTTTGCCGTAGGACTTCGCGTCGCCGCCCGCCTAGCTGGTGGCCGCCCGGCGGGTCTTCCAGAGCGACACCAGGATGCCGGCGGCGATGATCGACACGGTCACGCCGAGCGAGATCGCCGGGTCGAGCTTGGCGACGATCTGGTTCCAGAAGATCTTGGCGCCGATGAAGACCAGCACGATGGCGAGTGCGTACTTCAGATACTCGAACCGGTGAACCATGGCGGCGAGCGCGAAGTAGAGCGCGCGCAGGCCGAGGATCGCCATGATGTTGGCGGTGAACACGATGTAGGTGTCGGTCGTGATGGCGAAGATCGCCGGGACCGAGTCGACGGCAAAGATGAAGTCGGCGATGTTGATCACGATCAGCGCCAGGAACAGCGGTGTCGCGAACAGGGCGAGCTTGCCGGTCTGAGGGTCGGTCTGCCGGACGAAGAACTGCGAACCGTGCAGTTCGGACGAAATCCGCATCCGCTTGGAGAGGAAGCGCACGAGCGGGTTCTTGGACACGTCCGGTTCGTTTTCGCCGACGACCAGCATCTTTATGCCCGTGGCGATCAGGAAGGCGCCGAAGAAATACAGCACCCAATCGTAGCGCTCGACCAGCGCCGCGCCGACCGCAATCATGATACCGCGCAACACCAGCACGGCCAGGATGCCCCAGAGCAGCGCGCGGTACTGGTATTTGGCGGGGATCGCGAAGTAGGTGAAGATCAGCGAGATCACGAACACGTTGTCGATCGACAGCGCCTTCTCGATGGCATAGCCCGTGTAGTACTCCATGGCCGACTCGGCGCCCATGGACCACCACACCCAGCCACCGAACGCCAGGGCGATCGCGATGTAGAAGACGGACAGCTTCAGGCTCTCCGCGACGCCGAGTTCCCGATCATGCTTGTTCAGAATCCCGAGATCGAAGGCCAGCAGCACGACAACCAGGCTGAGGAATGCCAACCAGAACCAGGCCGGCGTGCCGAGAAATTCGGCGGTCAAGAATTCCACTGTTGTTTCCCCCGTCTACTGCCGTGTCTTGTCCGGCGCCCCGGCCTGGCTGAAAAAGCCCATCGGCACGCCGTGGTCATTTTTTGCAGGTCGACTGCCGGCGCGCCGGTCAATCAAATCCGTCCTGGTTCAGACTCGCGCGAATGCCGGAGAAGCCTGCGGCACTGTCGGCCGCAACGCTGCGGCAGACATCGCCTTGAGCCGGCTCTTCAGGCGCAGGCGCAACAGCTTGAGCCGCAGCAGCATGATCCAGTTGGGTGTGGACCGGGTACGTTCGGCCTCGATCTTCGATTGAACATGGGCCGACTTGAGCAGCAGCGAGTGAAATTTGCGAGACATGAGCCACCTCCATCAACGATGTTGGAGGCATGTTCCGGGGCCAACACAGACGAACAGCACCGGGACATGCCCGATGCGGTACGACATCGCGACCCGAAGGGTCGCCAGAGGGGCCCGTCCCGCTATCTACGGTCCTAGATGGGGTGGTATGGCTGTTCGTCAAGGGGGCTGCCGTCAAACCGCGCCGACGTCCTCGAGGGAGCGCACGATGTGTTCGTGCAGGCGCCGGGCCGGCGCTGACAGCTTGCGCGCCGGCAGCAGGGCGATCTCGGTGTCGTGCAGGTCGGGCAGATCCTCGCGGTGCTCGATGGCGGCCAGTCCAGCAGGCACCATGTCCTTCGGCAGGACCGTGACGCCCAGCCCGGCCTTGACCGCGGCATGCTGGCCGGCCAGCGAGGCGCAGCTGTAGGCGATGCGCCAGGGCCGCCGCACGGTGTTGAGCGAATCGGTCGCCCGCTTGCGGTAGACGCAAGGCGGCGGCGACAACACCAGCGGCAGCGGCCCTTCCCCGGGCACCGCCAGGCGCTCGGCGGCCACCCAGACCAATGGCTCGCGCCACACGCGGATGCCGCGATCCGACCGCTCGGGTTCGCGCTTGACCAGGACGAGATCGAAGTCGCCGTGGCGGAAGCGTGCCGCCAGATTGAGCGTGAGGTCGCAGGTCACTTCGAGTTGCACCGCCGGATAGGCCTGGGCGAACCGCGCCAGAACCTGCGGCAGATGGGTGGTGGCGAAATCCTCCGGTGTTCCCAGCCGCACCGTGCCGGCCAGCGCCGGTCCGCTGAGCCGGGCGACCAGTCGATCGTTCAGTTCCAGCATGTGGCGGGCATCGGCCAGCAGCGACTCGCCCTCGGCGGTCAGCCGCACGCGGCGCGACGTGCGGTCGAGCAGGCGCCGGCCCAGCGCCTCCTCGAGGCGCTTGATCTGCAGACTGAGCGTCGACTGGCGGCGCAGCAGCATGTCGGCGGCGCGGGTGAAGCCGCCGAGCTCGGCCACCGTCACGAAGGCGCGCAGCAGGTCGATGTCGAGGTTTTGCAGGCGGGCCATGGTCTTTCCGATTGATCAATTTCATAAATGTATAGTCTAAAAACTATCAATTTCTCAAGAGAAGCGCCACCCTTTATCTGATTGCCACACACCTCGCCAACCCGGAGATGACCATGAACGCCCTCGTCCAACCCCTCCCGCTCGTCGAACCCGCCACCCTGATCGACAGCCCGGTGCCGATCACCGTCGCCTACGGCGACGGCATCGGCCCGGAAATCATGAAGGCCAGCCTGCGCGTGCTGGAGGCTGCCGGCGCGCGCCTGGCGGTCGAGAACATCGCCATCGGCGAAAGCGTCTATCTGGCGGGAAACAGCGCCGGGATCGAGGCGTCGGCCTGGGACTCGCTGCGCAGCACCAAGGTTTTCTACAAGGCGCCGATCACCACGCCGCAGGGCGGCGGCTACAAGAGCCTGAACGTCACCGTGCGCAAGTCGCTCGGCCTGTTCGCCAATGTCCGGCCCTGCGTCGCCTACGCGCCGTTCGTCGCCACCAAGCATCCCAAGATGGATGTCGTGATCGTCCGCGAGAACGAGGAGGACCTCTATGCCGGCATCGAACACCGGCACAGTGACGAGGTCTACCAGTGCCTGAAACTGATCACCCGGCCGGGCTGCGAGAAGATCGTGCGCTACGCCTTCGAGTATGCGCTGGCCAACGGCCGCAAGAAGGTCACGTGCTTCACCAAGGACAACATCATGAAGATGACCGACGGTCTCTTCCACAAGGTGTTCGACGAGATCGGCGCCGAGTATCCGACGATCGAGAAGGAGCACATGATCGTCGACATCGGCGCCGCGCGGCTGGCCGACACGCCGGAGATCTTCGACGTCATCGTCATGCCGAACCTCTACGGCGACATCCTGTCCGATGTCGCCGCCCAGATCGCGGGCTCGGTGGGCCTCGCCGGCTCCTCCAACATCGGCGCGCACGGCGCCATGTTCGAGGCCATCCATGGCAGCGCCCCGCCGCTCGCCGGCAAGGACGCCGCCAATCCGTCGGGCCTGCTGCTTGCCGGCGTGATGATGATGCAGCACATCGGCCAGTCGTCGGTCGCCGAAGCCGTCCACAATGCCTGGCTGTGTGCCATGGAGGACGGGATCCATACCCAAGATGTGTTCAAGCCGGGCCTGTCCAGCCAACTGGTCGGCACGCAGGCCTTCGCCGACGCGGTGATCGCCCGGCTCGGTCGCAAACCGCAGAAGCTCGCGCCGGTCGCCTACGACAAGGCCACCAAGCCCATCGCGGTGCCCACCTACACGCCGCGCCCGGCGGCGAAGAAGCAGATGGCCGGCATCGACGTGTTCGTGCACTGGGCGGGCCAAAGCCCCGACGAGCTGGCGCTAAAACTGGCGCCCGCGGCGCCCGAGAGCTTCGCGCTGCAGGTCATTACCAACCGCGGCGTGAAGGTGTGGCCGGCCGGCCTCGCCGAGACGTTCTGCACCGATCACTGGCGCTGCCGGTTCGTCCTGGCCGAGGGCGTGGCCGGCAACAACACCATGATCGCTCACCTCCTGTTGCAGCTGGCCGCCACCGGCCTCGACGTGGTGAAGACCGAGAACCTCTACCTGTACGACGGCGAGCGCGGCTTCTCGTTGGCGCAAGGACAATAGCAACGGGGAGGCGACGACCAACCGACGGCCGCGCACGGCCGACTCCGGCAACGGGGTCGGCCGTTTTCTTTTCGCGCCCGTGCACTCGACCGCCCATCGCGCGACGCGGCCTTGATCAACCCGGTGACGCTCCCCATCTCGGCGTCACCCCTGGTCCGGGCCCCTCTGGCGAGCGCCGCCGGCGCTCTCGCGATGTCGGACCTTCGTCGACATCGAATGCCGGCTTTGTGGAGGCACCCGTGCTGGACAACGCGCTCGCCGCTCTTGTTTCCTTTTTCCTGATCGATCCGCTGCAGGCCGAGATCTCGCAGAGACTAGCGGCAGCCGGCGCGCCGCAGACCGTCGTGGCCGACGTTGCGGCCTGTGCCCGCACGGCGACCCCCGCCATCATCGAACGGGCGTCGGGCGATCCCTGGTGGGCCGCCACGACGGCGGCGGGCGTCTGGCTGGGCTCGACCAGGCCCGATGCGGTGCTCGTGGAGGTGGCGCCGGCCTGCGCGCCCGCGGTCGACGCGGCGCGTCCGTTCCTGGCAGCGCGGCAGGCTTAGCGCAGGCGGCAGGCCTTTCGGGGTGCCCGGCCTGGAGCTGGGGTAGAGTTTTTCTCCTCCCCTTGCGTAGCAAGGGGAGGTGTCACCGTCTTACGGTGACGGAGGGGTCGGGAGCACCTCGACCGGGGCTTCTGACCCCTCCGTCGGCCTATGAGGCCGACACCTCCCCTTCGCGGACTCCGCGAAGGGGAGGAGCAAGAAATTCAGGCCGCCTGCAGCGCCTGCGCGACCGCGTCCTCGATCCGCGCCAGCCAGATGAACTCCAGCGTCTTGCGCACCTCGTCGGGGATCTCCTCGTAGTCGCGACGGTTGCGGGCCGGCAGCATCACCCGCGTGATGCCGGCGGCGGCTGCCGCCACGACCTTCTCCTTGATGCCGCCCACCGGCAGCACCAGGCCGCGCAGGCTGATCTCGCCGGTCATGGCAGTGTCGCTGCGGACGGTGCGACCGGTCAGCAGCGAGGTGAGCGCCATGAACATGGCGACTCCGGCGCTGGGGCCGTCCTTGGGCGTGGCGCCGGCCGGCACATGGACGTGGATGTCGCTCTTCTCGATGAGGCCGGCCTCGATGCCGAGGGCGGCCGCTTGTCCTTTGACCAGGGTGAGAGCTGCTTGCACGCTCTCGCGCATGACCTCGCCCAACTGGCCGGTCAGGATCAGCTTGCCGCTGCCCGGCGTGCGCGCCGCCTCGATGAACAGGATATCGCCGCCGACCGGTGTCCAGGCGAGCCCGGTGGCCACGCCCGGCACGCTGGTGCGCATGGCGACGTCGTTCTCGAAGCGCACCGGCCCCAGCAGCTTCTCCAGGTCGGCAACGCCGATGGCGACCTTGCTGGCCGTGCCCTCGGCGATCTCCACGGCGACATGGCGCAAGGCGCGGCCGATCTCGCGTTCGAGGCCGCGCACGCCGGCTTCGCGCGTAAAGCCCGCGATGATATGCCGAAGCGCGGCATCGTCGATCTCGGCCTGGCCGGGTTTGAGCCCGTTGGCCTCGAACTGTCGCCGCACCAGGTAGCGCTTGGCGATCTCGAGCTTCTCGCCCGCGGTGTAGCCGGTGAGCTGGATGATCTCCATGCGGTCGCGCAGGGGACCGGGGATGGTGTCCAGCATGTTGGCGGTGGTGATGAAGACGACGCGGCTCAAGTCGAACGGCACGTCGAGATAGTTGTCGCGGAACGTGCCGTTTTGCTCGGGGTCGAGCACTTCCAGCATCGCCGACGAGGGGTCGCCATGGACGCCGCTGCCCATCTTGTCGATCTCGTCCAGCATCATGACGCAGTCGCGCGCGCCCGCCTTGCGGATCGCCTGGATGATGTTGCCGGGCAGCGCGCCGATGTAGGTGCGGCGATGGCCGCGGATCTCGGCCTCGTCGTGCACGCCGCCCAGGCTGACGCGCGCGAACTTGCGGCCCATGGCGCGGGCGATCGACTGGCCGAGCGAGGTCTTGCCGACGCCGGGCGGGCCGACGAAGCACAGGATCGGCGCCTTTCCCTCGGGCGCCAGCTTGCGCACCGCCAGGTACTCGACGATGCGCAGCTTGATCTTCTCCAGCCCGTAATGGTCGTGGTCGAGCACGCGGCGGGCCTCGGCGATGTCGATCGGCGGAGTCGCCGGCAGCGCCCACGGCAGCTCGATCAAGGTGTCGAGGTAGGTGCGGATCATGCCGTGCTCGGCGGCCGCATCCGGCGTGCGCTGGAGCCGGCGCAGCTCCTTGCGCGCGACAGCCTCGACCTCCGGCGGCATGCCGGCGTCGGTGATCGCCTTCTCGAGGTTGGCGAACTCCTGTTTGTTGGTGCCGTCGTCGCCCAGCTCGCGCTGGATCGCCGCCATCTGCTCGCGCAGCAGCATCTCGCGCTGGCGCGCGTCGAGCGAGGCCTTGGTCGACTGGCCGATCTGGTTGGAGAGCCGCAGCACCTCCAGGCGCTGGGCGAGCAGGGCCGAGACCTTGTCGAGGCGCGGCACCAGCTCGACCGTCTCGAGGATGTCCTGCTTCTCGGCCGGCTTGGAATCGAGATAGGTCGCGGCGAGGTCGGCCAGGGCGCCGGCCTGCTCGGTCGCCTCCACGGTCTGGCGCAGTTCGGGCGGCACCTGCGGCAGCAGGTCCATGACCTCGCGCACCTGGCCCTGCAGGACGAGGAAGCGCGCCTCGATCTCGGCGCCGGTGCCTGACGGCTCGGCGACGTGCAGGCCGCGCGCCAGCAGGAAGGGATGGTCCTCGACGAACTCGGTGACGCGGAAGCGCTGCACGCCCTGGCAGATCACGTGATGCGTGCCGTCGGGTGCCGTCACATAGCGCACGATGTTGGCCACGGTGCCGACCCGGTGAAGGTCGTCCGGGGCGACCTCGGCCTTCTCGGGATCGCGCTGCAGCACGACCAGGATCTGGCGCTGCTCGCGCACCGCCTGCTGGGCCGCAGCCACCGTTGCCGGCCGGCCGATCGAAAGCGGAAACACCATCTCCGGGAACAGCACGAGGTTGCGCGTCGGCAGCACGATCAGCGCGTCGGCCGGCAGCGGCGGCATCGTGGACAGCCCCGAAGCGCCGGGGCCAGGCCTGGCGGCGTTCTGGCCGCTGTTCACATCGTCGGGCGCGGTCATGGCCTGCCCCGCCGGGTGGTGGTCTTGCTCAGGCTGATCACAAGGCAGCCGTTGACGGCGCTTCGCCGCACCGAGTCGTAGCGCCCGGCGGGCAGCGCGATCCGCCGCTCGAACCGGCCCTGCGGCAGCTCCAGGCGATGGATGGTGGCGGTACGCCATTCGTCCGGCACCACACGCATGCCCGAGATGACCAGCACGCCGTCCTCGATCGCGGCCTGCACCTGCTGCGGGTCGACGCCGGGCAGGGCGGCCAGGATCAGCACCTCGCCGTCGGTTTCCAGCATGTCGACCGGCGGCTCCCAGGTCACGCCCTGCGTGGAAGCCTGCGGCCGGAACATCTGGCGGTGGAGCCGGTCGGCCTGCGCCAGCATGTGCAGCGCCTCCGACCACATCCAATCGCGGGGACCGCTTCCGGTCATGGCTCAGATCTCCCTTTCCCGGCTGTGAATATGGGGAGCGTTTGCCGTTAGTGCAGGGGTGGGGGGTGATTTCGTGGCCGAGCGTAGCTCGGCCCATGAGCGGCAGGACATTGCGTGGCAATGTCCGGGAGCGTCGAAGGCTCTTCCAAGCTGCCGCGAACATCAAACCGGCCGGACCAGCGCGACGCGTCCGCGCTGGTCCCGAGGTCGTACGACACCTGCATCAGCATATGCTACGGTTGTAGGCGGTTATTTTTGACTAGCATTGGAAGATGCAAATTCGAATGGCGCCTGACAGCTGTCATGTGCGCATAGCGGGCGCCTCAAGGTGACCGGCCGCATAAAGCGTACCCGGCCGCACTTCGTGCACTTGAACTGATCGCGAAAGGCTTTGAACTCCGTCCATCGCGTTTTCTCATCGCCAATTGACCCCGCGCCGTACATCGCATCTTGGAAGTGGCTACCGAAGTTCTCGACTTCACCCTTTTGCAGCGTATCGAGAAAACGATTCTGCATACCCGCAACGGGCTGTGGCGTGAGGTTTGCCTTGCCAAGGAAACTTGCCAACGCCGAAGCCAACTCGGCTCGTTCATACGAGTATGCTCGCTCAAGCGGTCGGATACGGATATCGACGCCGAATTCTCGGCAACGCGCCAATAGCCACTCTTCTTCGGCTTGACGCATCTCGTTGGCTGCCGATTGGCCTTCGCTCCAACGGCTCTCGATCATCTCGTCACTCACCATGTCATTCCCAAGTCGTGGGCCGAATCCGGGGGCGAGTCCGATAATGCGGTTGAAATTCCAATTTGCGGGTGAGAGTAGGTCCTTCAGATACAGGAAGAGCCGCTCATCGTGGGTAACAATGATCGTCTGGCAGTCGGCAAATTTTGCGGCAAGCATCTGCGCAAATGTGCGCCGATGATCGGCGTCGTACGATGTTACGATGTCGTCGAGTACCACGAGCGGCGCGCCCTTGTTGAATTCGAGAATCGCCGCCAATCGCAACGCCAGCGCAAGTGAGTGGATCTGTGAGTCGCTGAGATAGCCGGAAGGCTGAACCCCTTCGCGGTTGGCGGCGAAATCGACCAATAGAAGAAGCCTCTGCTGATTCGAGTCTTCCTCGGCCGGAAGTTCCAAGCGTACCTTCGCAGCACCCTGCCCTTGGACTAGCGCATAAATCTCGTTCGTAGGCTCGCGAAGCCGATCCAGCAGAAATTGCACCTTTGCCCTGATTGCACCCGAAATGACGGTAGCCTGCTGAGCGAGTCCCATCGACAATTTGCCGAGTTCGTCGAGTGTGCGCTGTGCTGTGGCGTGTTCCACCTTGAGTTTGCGCAGTTCGTCGGTTTTAGCCTTTGCCTTGACGTAGGTGTGTTCACCTTGGCTCCTCTCAATGGCGTTAATCTTATCGTCAAGATCCTGGGTCAGGGTGGCAATTCCTGTCGTCGCCATTGTGGACTCTGGTGCCGCACCGTTACGCCAAGCATCGACGGCGGCCCGATAAGTTGCCACCGTCGCCTTAAAGGCCGCTTGGTCTTCTCGTAGTAAGGCCTGCAAACTGTCGATAGCGGTCAGTAGGCGCCGGCGGGCATCGGCGGCGGCCTTTCCGGCATCGCGTTGCAACTTGTTTGCGGCGGCATAGGCTGCAAGATCGGCAAGATGTTGACTAATATGCTTGTCAATCTCAGCTGCGCTGCCGGCTGAAGTCTTGTCTAGCGGGGTCGTACAGACCGGGCAGACCACCGGAACTTCTGCGCCAGATTGGAAAAGTGGCGCGGCCGTACTCCATAGCTTCTCAAAAGCGGCGTCCTTTGCTTTCGCTCGCTCGGTTGCCTCGAACTCTACGGCGACAGCAAGTGCCGTCGCCGCCGCCTCGAAGGTTGGCAGTGCACCAGTTAAATGCTCGTCAGCTTCGTCTTTAGTCTCGCCCCAGATCGCGGCAGCAGTTCTCCGCAGCAGGCGCAGCCCATCCAAACCGAGCTTACCTTCTTCGTCCTTCGCTCGCTGAATCAGCTCAAGGTAGCCAGTGTCGTTGTCGTTCAGCGAACTCAGCTTTAGCGCTGCGTCGAGCGGTGCGATGGCAGTGTCGTTTACATGGGCAACGCAGGCCGCTTCATCCCACGAAGTCACCTTTTGGCCAGTCAGTCGTGCAACCTGCAGATCGACCTGCCGAAGGTCGGACCCATCTTCCGACGCGATCTTCACCGCCGCTCGAATGGATCTCAGGTTCTTTTGAACTTCGACCAGCGGCCCAAGTTGCAGCCAGGTCGCGATGTCTGTGTAGCGTTGTTCGGCGGTCCGCGACTCGACAAATGCGCGCAGCGAGTAGCCTCGAATGATCGGGTCCACGACGAAACAGTCGCGCACACTCTTCGCGATGGCGGGAATAGGGCGCTTAGAGGTCGCAGCTTGCCGCGTACCTTCTTTGGCCGCCGCCTTGCCCTGAGCAAAAGCGATGGTGACGCTCGGCTTTAGGCCGGCTGCTTCCGCCGCATTGTGCGCAAGAGCGACCGGGCCGGCCTGATTGTTGATCGCCCTCTGACCCAGGCGCTCGAGCGTGCCGTCGGCGGAGAAGACGAATTCCAGGGCGTCCACGATGCTCGACTTACCAGAACCGTTGGGACCGAAGACGGCGAGGCATCGCTTGGCCACGAAGTCGAATTCCTTCGTAAGCAAATAGGCACGAAACCCCGTCAGAACGAGGCGACGAAGGAGGTAGGGTGCATCAGGCATCGGCCGTCTCGCCGTCTTTGCCTGGCGCGGCGCGGTCCTTCGCAAGCTTTACGATCGACGAGACAGCCCGAGCGCTTGCGTCCTTCGCAGGGTTTTCGATCAAGAGTTCGGTGGCAAGGATCTTAGCGAGCTCCTTGTCGATGCCATCGCTGCTTTGCAGCGTGTTCGCGAGAGCCGCTAGAAAGTCCGCCGGGGTTTCGGCGGCGCCCGGGGCAGCAGATGCCGGTGCTTGGTCGTGATCAACCATGATCTTGCTTTCAGTGGGATGCGCTATCGGCGGGCCCCGAACCTAACGACGGTCGGCCCATAGGAAAGGCTTTCTCGCGCGGCCTCGATATGACATTTACCACGGCCCCCCGACTATGAAAGGGCCGAAAAGCCCCCGGTATTTCAGAGGCCCGGAGCTGCTTACGTTCCCTCCCGGCGTCCGGCTGGGAGTATCGTCACAACGGCACTATGCTGCCCCGATCCGGGCGATCTGCTATTCTGGCGGAGACCAGAAGGGATGAATGCCGTGAACCACGACCGCATCGTTCTCGGTCCTGCGATCCTCGCCGGCAAGCCGGTGATCCGGGGCACCCGTCTGTCGGTCGAGTTCATCATCGGCCTGCTCGCCGATGGCTGGAGCGAAGCCGCGATCGTCGAGAACTACCCCGGCATGGCACATGATGACGTACTGGCGTGCCTGGCCTACGCGCGCGACAGACTGCGGGACGAACGCATCTATCCCAGCGCCGCGTGACGATGCGCTGGCTGTGCAACGAGAATATCCCGCGCCATCTCGTCGAGGAGCTTCGCAGGCGCGCTGCCACCCGCAAGGGATAGGCGTCTGGGCCGGCATCTGCTGGCAAAATGCCAGCAGCCCTGCGAAATCCTCGATGCTGACTTGCAAAATGAGATTCACAGGTTCAACAGGTTTTATACTATATTTTTGATACGTTGTCACGACGTGCGTAATACGCAGGCCGCCCGGGTTTCCTGACCGGAGCGGCCTTTTTTCGTGGCCGGTGGCGTTCCGCCACCACGAATCTTTGGCCATGCCCCGCCCGGCGCGCCCGCCGGGTACGATCCCTGGAGGATGAGGGGCCGTCCCGCGGCCTTGCCCATACCGGGTACTGAGCCGTGAGTAGCAAGCAAAAGGCCGTCCCCGCCGACGACTGTCCGGCAGTGGGGTGGACCGAGGTGCGATCAACGCATCCGAGAGCTGATGAGACAGTCTTCTGCGGCCGCCCGAGGTGGGGCCGCAGGGTCAGATTCCCGCGAGGACACAGGTGGGCGATTGGCCTGTGTCACAACATTTGTCTCAACTTGGTGTGACACCTTGGGTGTGACACGGCCGGCGCGCGTGTCGGAAAGTCGCCGTTCTCAACCCTGTCGGCCGGGCACCAGGGCGAGCCACAGCGAAATCACGGTCGAGGCGATGGCCGCCGCCTGCAGCCACGACAGCGGTTCGTGCAGGATCAGGATGCCGCTCACGATCGCCACGATCGGAATGGCGATGGAGGACAGTGCTGCGACCTGCGTGGGCAAGAGCTTCACCAGGGCGAACCAGGTGGCGGTGCCGAGCGCCATGGGGATGGCGCCGGTGTAGATCGTGGCGGCGAGCGCCCGGGCCGACGGCCAGTGCGACGGCAGGCCGTCGATCAGCAGGGCACCCAGCGCGATCGGCGGCAGGCTGATGGCGACCTGCCAGAAGGTGAGGGACAGGCCCATGCCCGGCCACGTCGTGCGCTTGACGATGAACGTGCCGATCGCCCAGCAGAAGCCGGCGAACAGGCCCCAGAACAGGCCGAGCGGCGCCTCGGCGTAGTCGCGGAAGTTGGGCACCATCAGCGCCGCCACGGCGGCGGCGCCGATCAGGATGGCGGCCAGCAGCCGGCCGGTCAGGCGCTGGCCGAACACCGCGAAGCCGATCGCCGCCACCCACAGCGGCATGGTGTAGGCCAGCACCGAGGCATGGCCCGACGGGATGTAGAGGACGGCGAGCGAGGTGGCGATGTTCCACACCGCGATGTTCATCGCCGACGCCGCGGCGAGCGCCGGCCATCGGCCCTTGGGCACGGCAAAGCTTTCGCGGCGGGCGAGCAGGATCGCCAGCAGCATGACGATGGCGGCGAGCAGCACCAGCGTGCGGAAGCTCCACACCGGCAATTCATCGAGGGCGATGCGGAACAGCGGCCAGTTGGTGCCCCACACGAGGGTGAGGATGCCCAGCAGCGCCAGCACTCTGGGCGAAACGCCGGTCATGGCGAGCTAGGCCTGATGCTCGTCGGGCGCCTGCAGGTAGCAGCCATCGATGCGCCAGCTTCCGTCGGGCAGCTGCGTCATGGGATAGAGCGCCGTGACTGGCCGTCCGTCGGGGCCGATCACATGGACCTTCTGGACGATCTGGCCATTCAGCACGACGACCTCGCGGAAGTCGAAGGCCTGCGGGCGGTACACCGGCCGATAGCCTTGGCGCACCATGTCCATGAAGATGGCGGACTGCCCGAACATCCCCTGGATCATCGGCGAGGCGAAGCCGAAGGCGGCGTCGGCATCGTCGCGGCGGAAGGCGTCGACCTGGCGCTGAATGACATCGCGGATCGCCGCTTGGTCGGCGGCAGAAACGGCGGGCTGCTGCGCCGGCGCGGCCGCCGCGAGGCCTAGCACCAAGGTGAGCACGGCGAGGGCGCGGGCGATCATCATTGGCATCCTCTGAGGCATCCCGGCCGGAAAGCGCAGCGTCCGGCCTCCGGCAACTTGTCCACCATGCCGCGCAGTCGGCATGTCGGCGTCTTGGATTTGTAACGAAATTGTCGCCGCGTCGCAGCCTGCCACCTTTACCAGCCAGAGAGGCAAATCGTCGAGGTCCCGATGCTGCGGCTGGAAGGCGTTGTGAAGAATTTCGGCGACAAATGCGCTGTCGACCGCGTCTCGCTCGTCGTTCCGGCGGGTCAGATGGTCGGGGTGATCGGCCGCTCGGGCGCCGGAAAGTCGACCCTTCTGCGCATGATCAACCGCCTGAACGACCCGTCGAAGGGATCGATCTGGTTCGATGACGTCGACGTCACAGCCCTGCGCGGCCGGCCGCTGCGCGAGTGGCGGGCGCGCTGCGCCATGATTTTCCAGCAATTCAACCTGGCCGGCCGGCTCGACGTCCTGACCAACGTCCTGATGGGCCGGCTTGGCTACGTCGGCACGGTGCGGGCGATGTTCAAGCTGTGGAGCGAGGAAGATCGCTCGATCGCGCTGTCGGCGCTCGATCAGTTCGACATGGCGGGTCTCGCCGCGCAGCGCGCCGACACGCTGTCGGGCGGCCAGCAACAGCGCGTCGCCATCGCGCGCGCACTGGTGCAGGAGCCCTCGATCGTCCTGGCCGACGAGCCGATCGCTTCGCTCGACCCGCGCAACACCAAGGTCGTGATGGACGCTCTGCTGCGCATCAACCGGCATTTCGGCATCACCGTCATCTGCAACCTTCACTCTCTCGACACCGCGCGAAACTACTGCGACAGGCTGGTGGGCATGGCGCAGGGCCGGGTCGTGTTCGACGACGTGCCGCACGCCCTGACCGACAATCTCGCCCGCGAGCTTTATGGCCTCGATGCCGGAGAGGTCATGGACACGGCCGGCACCGCCTTGCCGGTACCGAAAGACGGCGTCCGCCCGTCGATGGCCGTCGCGTGACGCGGCAAGAAAATCATCCGTTCAATGAACCCTCGGAGTGTTGCCATGATCAATAGACGTTCGGCTCTCGTGCTCGCAGCCGGTGCTTTCGCCCTGGCAGCCCCAGGCTTCGCCGACGCGCAGGACTGGAAGGCCAAACATCCCGAGATCGTCGTGGCCATCGTTCCGGCCGAGAATGCCAGCGGTACCGTCGATCGCTATACGCCGTTCGCGAAGTATCTCGAGAAGGAGCTGGGCACCAAGGTCACCCTGCGCGTCGCCAACGACTACACCGCCGTGATCGAAGGCATGAAGAACCGCCAGATCCATATCGGGTTCTTCGGACCGGGCTCCTACGCCCGCGCCTACGCCGTGTCCGGCGGCAACACGGTCGCGTTCGGCACGACCCAGAACCAGGACGGCTCCATCGGCTACTACTCGGTCGTCTACGTGAAGGCCGACAGCCCCTACAAGACCCTCGACGATCTGAAGGGCAAGAAGCTCGGGCTCGTCGACGTCGAATCGACGTCGGGCTTCAAGGCGCCGACGTTCTTCATGACCCGCGAAGGCAAGGCGCCGGACAAGTTCTTCTCGGTGGCCCAGGTGACCGGCAGCCACGAGAACGCCGTGCTCGCCATGGTCCAGGGCACGGTCGACGGCGCCACCAACTGGTGGAATTCGGACACCGACTCCAACCTCACGCGCATGCTCAACAAGGGCATGCTCAAGAAGGCCGACGGCACGCCGATGAAGTACGAGGACTTCCGCATCGTCTGGAAGTCGCCGCTGCTCGCGGGCTCGCCGTTCGCCTATCTCAACGACATGCCCGACGACCTGAAGAAAGCGATCGCCGACGCCTTCTACAACGCCAACAAGAAGGACAAGGCGGCATTCGACAGGCTGTCCGACGGCAAGGATCTCGGCTTCGTGCCGGTGAGCCACAAGGACTATCTCGAGTTCATCGAACTCAACAAGTTCCTGGAGGAACTGCGCCGCAAGAAGACCTGATGCCCTACGCCCGGGCCTGGGGGTCGCCGTGCCGGCGGCCCCCTTCTTTGTGACGACACGATGAAGACCGTCCTCACCCTGCCGCCGGCGCAACTCGCGCCGCTTGCCCGTGGCTATGCGGCAGCAGTCGCGGCGAAGAGGCGGTGGACCATCGGCGGCATCGCGCTTCTTGCGGTTCTGTCGCTGCTGTCCGGGTGGATCGGTCAGGTCGATCCGGTGAAGTTCTGGAGCGGCCTGCCGCGCTTTGCCAGCTACTTCTACGATATCGTGCCGCGGTTGCGTCTGGAGACGTTCTTCGCCGACATCGCGGAGTGGTTCTGGAACTTCGATGGCTGGCTGGCGCTTCTCTGGGACACCCTGCTGATCGCTTATGTCGGCACGCTGTTCGGGGCCATCGCCGGCTTCTTCCTGTGCTTCCTCGCGTCGGCCAACGTGACGCGGTCGGCGTCGGTGCGGTTTGGCGCGCGCCGCACGCTGGAGTTCTGCCGCACCGTTCCCGAGATCGTGTTTGCGCTGATGTTCGTCTACGCCTTCGGGTTCGGGCCGATGCCGGGCGTTCTCGCCATCGCCATCCATACGGCGGGCGCACTGGGCAAGCAGTTCTCCGAAGTCGTCGAGAACGTCGACATGCAGCCGGTCGAGGGCATGACGGCCACCGGCGCCTCGTATGTCGAGACCATCCGGTTCGGCGTCGTGCCGCAGATCCTGTCCAACTTCGTGAGCTACACGCTGCTGCGCTTCGAGATCAACGTGCGCGGTGCGACGGTCCTGGGCTTCGTCGGCGCCGGCGGCATCGGCAAGGAACTCATCTCGTCGATCCGCCAGTTCTACTACGCCGACGTGAGCGCCATCCTGCTGATCGTGATCGGAACGGTCTTCCTGATCGATTGGCTGACGGAACTTCTGCGCCACAGGCTGCTCAGCCTGAACGAGGCCGGACGATGACAGTGCACAAGAGCCCGCTGCGGGCGCGGGCCGAGGCCGATCTTGCGGGATTGAAGCTGCGTCATCCCGCGGTCTTCCGGGCGCCGCTGGGCGCGCGCCTGATGACGGCGGCCATTGCGACGTTCGCCACGGCGCTTGCCGTCTATACGCTGTGGCGCTTCGGCTTCTCGCCGCTGAAGTTCGTGGAGGGCCTCGGCAAACTCGGCACCGTGGTCGTCCTGATGGTTCCCCCCGATCCCGGCAACCAGTTCTGGAATTATGTCGTGGCTCTGGGCGAAACGCTGGCGATCGCCTTTCTCGGTACGCTGGGCGCGGCGCTGCTGGCCTTACCGGTCAGCCTGCTGGCGGCCAAGAACGTGATCGCCAACCGGATCATCCATTTCTCGAGCCGGCGGTTCCTCGACACGATCCGCGGCGTCGATACGCTGATCTGGGCGCTCATCTGGATCAATGTCGTGGGGCTGGGACCCTTTGCCGGCATCCTGGCCGTGCTGACTTCCGATTTCGGCGCCTTCGGCAAACTGTTCTCCGAGGCTATCGAGGCTGCGGACAAGAAGCCGGTCGAGGGCGTGGTCTCGGCCGGCGGCTCCGATCTGCACGGTTTCCGCTTCGGCGTGCTGCCCCAGGTCATGCCCGTCCTGCTCAGCCAGATTCTCTATTACTTCGAGAGCAACGTACGGTCTGCCACCATCATCGGCATCGTCGGCGCCGGCGGCATCGGCCTGTACCTTGCCAACGAGATCGCCCAGGCCGAGTGGCCGGGCGTGGCGTTCCTGATCCTGATGATCCTGGGAACTGTCGCCGCCATCGACTGGATATCCGGAAAGGTGCGGCTGGCGATCATCGGCACCCGGGGACGGGTCGCTTGAGCGAACACGCCGCGCCGGCCACACCGCGCTATGCCCTCTACTATGCGCCGCGGCCCGAGGAGGGGCTGGCAACGACGGCAGGGCAATGGCTCGGCCGCAGCCCCGAGACCGGGTCGGTGCGGGCTCGGCACGCCGTCCCGGGGCTGTCGCCGGAAAGGCTGGCCGAGATCACGGCCGAACCACGATTCTATGGCTTTCACGGCACCCTGAAGCCGCCCATGGCTCTGGCCGACGACGCCTCCGAGCGCGACCTGGTCGAGGCCGTCGGCCGATTCGCCGCCGGTCAGACAGCTTTCGCGGCGTCTTCCCTGAACCTCGTCGTCCTGTCGGGGTTCTTCGCGCTGGTGCCGCAGGCCCGCTGCGCCGAGCTGCAGGACCTCGCCGACCGCTGCGTCGTGGAGTTCGACGAATTTCGCCGCCCGGCCGAAGAGCACGAGCTCGCCCGACGCCGCGCCGCCGGCCTCACACCCCGCCAGGAGACGCTTCTGACGCGGTGGGGCTATCCCTACGTCCTCGACGAATGGCGCTTCCATCTCACCCTCACGGGGCGGATTTCCGACGACGGGGAGCGGGCTGCGGTCATGGCGGCGCTGCAGCGGCATTTCGCGGCGGTGGTGGAGCGACCGCTGCCGGTGAACGATCTCTGCATCTTCCGTCGGCCGGCGATGGACCGGCCCTTCACGGTTCTTGCGCGGTTCAGGCTCGGAGGCGGGCGGCGGGTTCGGACCGAAACGTGGTCAGCGCCCTGACCAATGCGGCGGCGGCCTCCTCGAGCGGCCCGTCGTTCGTGATGGTGATCAGCCGCGGGTCGTGGACCTCGTAGGCGGTGCTGCGCGCGAGGCGTTGCGCCGCGGCCGCCTGGTCTTCGCGGCCGCGCATCGCCAGGCGTTCGCGCAGCCGCTCGGCCGGCGCCGTGATCAGCACCGGATAGGTGTCCGGATCGACGCCGGCCACGTTCTGGAAATGCTCGCGAGAGCCGCTCACCACGACGCCGAGGCCGGCCCGGCGCCAGGCGTGGATCTCGCGGCCGATGCCATAATGGTTGCCGTGCGCCAGCCAGTGGAAGGCAAACAGGCCATGGCTGCGCCGCAGCGCGAATTCGGAAGCGCTCAGCGCCACGTGGTTCTCGCCTGCGGCGTCGGGCAGGCGCGTGATGTAGCGATGGGCGAAGACGACCGACGAGTCGGCCGCCAGCAGGGCGCGGGCGCGGGCGAGGACCGAATCCTTGCCGGCGCCGGACGGTCCCATCACGTAGAACAGCGGTGCATTGCCCAAGGCCGGCATCGTCAGACCACGCGCTCGCCTTCGCGCCACACGGTGCGGACCAGCGGGGCGCCGTCGAGCAGCCGCACCCGCACGAGATCGGCCCGGCGCGCCGGCGCGATCTCGCCGCGGTCGCCGAGCCCGACGGCCCGGGCGGGATTGAGCGACGCCAGGCGCACGGCCTGCGGCAGCGAGATCGCCGCCGCGCTCGAGGGCAGCCTGAAGAGGCTTTCCATCAGGCTGGCCGGCACATAGTCGGAC
Source organism: Reyranella sp. (assembly GCA_019745575.1). Classification (GTDB taxonomy): domain Bacteria; phylum Pseudomonadota; class Alphaproteobacteria; order Reyranellales; family Reyranellaceae; genus Reyranella. The sequence continues at coordinate 31,280 of JAIETA010000278.1, forward strand.
GACAGGATGTCGGCTTGGCCCGCGCGCACAAGGTCGATGGCGGCGATGTTGCCGGAATGCGAGCCGCCCAGCACGAGGTTGGGGGCGCCGACCAGGACGGCGAGACCGGCCTCGCGCGAGGCCTGTGCCGCCTCGAGCGTGGTCGGGAACTCGGCAATGGTCATGCCGTTGTCGACTGCTTCCTGGACGTGGGCGCGCGTGGCGTCGTCGTGGCTGGCAATGGGCAGCGCGCGCGCCTGGGCGCGGGCGACGATCTCGTTGCGGTGCCGGGCGGCGTTCCGGCCGTGCAGCTCGGTGGCACGGTAGCTGAAGGCGTCGAACTGGGCCTCGGTCATGGCGTACTTGCCCATGTAGTACTGCTTCAGCTTCTCCGGATCGAGGAACTGGCGCTGGCCCGGCGTGTGATCGTTGATCGACACCAGGCCGACCAGCGGCAGGTCGATCCACCGGTCGACGGCCTCGACGGCGTCGTCGGCCGTAATCTCGCAGCGCAGGTGGAGCCGATGTTCGGCACGGGTCAGGCGCCGTTCGCTGGCTGTGCCGACCGCCTCGATCATGCGCTCGCGATTCTGCAGCCGGTCGGAGCGGCCATGGACGTCGCCCAGCGCCAGGGAATCGAACACCGTGGTGATGCCGGCGGCGGCGATCTGGGCGTCGTGCGCCATCACGGCGGGCAGGCTCGGCCACTTCACGCCAGGCCGCGGCGCGAAGTGCTTTTCCATGTTGTCGGTGTGCAGCTCGACCAGCCCGGGCAGAAGGTAGTCGCTGTCGAGATCGATCGCGCACGGGGCATGCGAGCGTCCGGGCGCGACCTCGACGATGCAGCCGTCGCGCACGACGACGGTGCCGTCGAATTCGGCGTCGGACGTGACGACGCGGGCGTTGGTCAGGATGGTCTCGGCGGTCATGGCGGGGCTCCCGCAAGGGCTCCGGAAGGGGGTTCGGGAGGAACGACGTCGAGGATGCGAGTCGCCACGGAGTCGCGGACCGCGATGTCATGGAAGATGCCGACGATTGCCGCGCCGGCGTCGAGGCGCTGGCGGATCAGTTCCACCACGCCGCTGCAGTTGGCGGCGTCGAGCGAGGCGGTCGGTTCGTCGAGCAGCAGGATCGGGTAATCGACGATCAGGGAGCGCGCGATGTTGACCCGCTGCTGTTCGCCGCCCGAGAAGGTGGCGGGCGGCAGCGACCACAGGCGCGGCGGAATGCCGAGCACGCTCAGCAGGAATTCGGCGCGGTCGCGCGCCTCAGCCTCGGGCACGCCCAGCCGGATCGCCGGCCCGGCCACGACGTCGACCACCGGCACCCGCGGAATGACCCGCAGGAACTGGC
>JAIETA010000097.1 GCA_019745575.1 Reyranella sp.
CCAGCCACTACGGCGCCAGCAAGGGCGGCGTCACCGCCATGGTCCGGGCGCTCGCCGTCGCGCTCGCGCGCTACAAGATCACCGTCAACTCCATCCTGCCCGGCTGGATCGAGACCGAGATGACGGCCAACGCCTTCGGCAACGAAAAGTTCGCCGCCAACGTGCTGCCGCGCATCCCCGAACGCCGCTGGGGCACCGGCGCCGATTTCGGCCCGATCGCCGTGTATCTGGCCAGCGACGCGACCGCCTATACGACGGGACGCGACTTCGTCATCGACGGCGGCTATACGTTGTTCTAATCCGTGGTTTTTCGGGAGAAATGAAGATGCTCAAGAACGTTGCAGCCCTGGTGGCCGCTTCCGTGGCCCTTGCCGCCCTGCCCGCCCTGGCGCAGCAGCCCGCTAAGCCCGCGCCGGCGGCCGCCAAGCCGGCCGACGACGACAGGTACATCGGCTACTACTACCCCAAGCCGACGGCGATCGAGAACTACACCTCGGCGATGCAGACGATCGCCGGTGCCGAGCGGCCGCAGCGCGTCCAGTTCGTCACCGTCGTCTCGCAAGGCACGATCCAGTCGGCCTATCGGGTGCCGTACGCCGTCTTCGTCAAGGGCGGGAAGGCCGACCACATGATCATCGTCGGCCTGCAGCCCGGCGAGATGAGCTCGATCTACCGCATCCGCGCCATCCTGGCGAACATGACCACGATGTCGCGTCTGTCGCCGTTCTTCCAGGAGCGCACCGTGGCCGAGGATGCCAACTTCTTCGACCTGCTGAAGCTCCTGGGCTTCAAGCAGCTCACCGTCACCGACGGCGACAAGCTCACCCACCAGGTGAACATCAAGTAGGCGCCGTCGCAGGCGCCGGCCGCTAGATCGCGTTCATGCCGCCGTCGATCACCAGTTCGGCGCCGGTGACGAAACGCGACTCGTCGGAGATCAGATAGAGGATGCCCCAGGCGATGTCATCGGGGGCGCCGAAGTCGCCGATCGGAATGCGCTGGCGCGTGCGCTCGCGCGCCTTCTCGCTGGGCAGGATGCCCTCGCCCATCGGCGTCAGGATGACGCCGGGATGCACCGAGTTGCAGCGCACCTTGTAGCTCTTGCGGGCACAGTCGATCGCCACCGTCTTGGTGAACTGCCGCACCGCGCCCTTGCTGGCACCGTAGGCCGCGAGGTCGGGCGTGCCGAGAAAGGCTGCCAGCGACGAGAGATTGACGATCGAGCCGCCGCCCGACGCGCGCAGCGCCGGCACGCCGTACTTGCAGCCGAGGAACACGCCCTCGACGTTGACCGCGAGAATGCGCCGCCACTGCTCGAGCGTTTCGCTCTCGAAGGTCGAGGGAAAGGGCCCGGCGATGCCGGCGTTGTTGACCAGCCCGTCCAGCCGGCCCTCGCGCGCCAGGATGTCGTCGATGACGCGCTGCCAGTCGGCCTCGCGCGAGGTGTCCTGTTCGGCGAAGCGGGCGCGGCCGCCGGAATTGGGACCGGCGATCTGCTGCACGGTTTCGAGGCCGCCGGCCCGGTTGACGCCGGTGACGATCACCGTGGCGCCCTCGGCCGCCAGGAGCCTCGCCGCCGCGCGGCCGATGCCCGACCCGGCGCCGGTCACCAGCACGACCTTGTCTCTCACCCGATCCATGCGCGCCGCCCTGCTTGCTTGTTCTTGTCGGCACGCTAGAAGCAGCGCAGGCTGGCGACAAGCAAGGAGGCGGCGATGGCCCGCACACTGGAATTCTATTACGACTACGGCAGTCCCTACAGCTATCTCGCCGATACCCAGGTCGAGGCCATCGCGCGGCGGTGCGGCGCCGAACTGGTGCGCAAGCCGATGCTGCTGGGCGGTGTGTTCAAGGCGACGGGCAACCAGTCGCCTGCGGCGCTGGCCGAGAAGTCGGCCTGGAGCGGCTTCGACATGCCGATGTGGGCGCGCCACTACGGCGTGCCGTTCCAGCGCAACCCGTTCTTTCCCGTGAACACGCTGGCCCTGATGCGCGGCGCGGCGGCGGCCCAGATCGACGGCACGTTCGAGCGCTATCATCCGGCGATGTACAAGGCGATGTGGGTCGACGGCCGCAACCTGAACGACATCGAGGAGGTGGCGGCGGTGCTGACGGCGGCCGGCCTCGACGCGCAGAAGTTCGGCCAGCGCATCCAGGACCAGGACGTCAAGGACCGGCTCAAAGCCGTCACCGACGAAGCGGTGGCGCGCGGCGTGTTCGGCGCACCGACCAGCTTCGTGGACGGCAGGATGTTCTTCGGCAACGACCGCCTGGCCTTCGTGGAACTCGCGCTCAAGGGAGAGCTCAAGTGAAAAGACTTCGCATGCTTGTCGCGGCCGGTTTCCTCTTCGCCGCCGCGCCGTCGTTCGCCCAGACCGTCGGCACCTGCCCGCGCGGCGGCGGCGGCAACCAGCCGCAGCCGGTGCGGGTGCTGTTCGACCTCGGCAGCTCGCAGATCCGGCCGGTCGAGAAGCCGGCGATCGCCCAGGCCGTCAAGACAGCGAAGGATCGCCAGGTGTCGGCCATCTGCCTGATCGGGCATACCGACAAGCTGGGCGACAAGGCCTTTAACGAGAAGCTCGCGCGGGCGCGTTCGCAGGCGGTCGCCGCCGAGATGGTGCGGGCGGGCTATCCCGCCAAGGACATCACGATCGTGGCCGACCCCGAGGCCTTCGGGAACATGAGCCTGGGCAGCCGCGATGCCTCGGAAATCGACCGCAAGGTGACGATCTTTTACGCCCGCTAGCCTACGCCGCCATCTCGATCACGGCCTTGCCGACCACCTTGCGGTCGACCAGGGCGCGCAGGGCGTCGGCGGCCTGCTCCATCGGGAAACGATGCGAGATGTGCGGCCGCATGACGCCGAGACCGGCCAGGCGCGGCAGCTCCTCGGCATAGTCGCGGCCGAGTTCGGGCGCGTGACGCAGGATGGTCTCGCCAGCGCGCACGCCCAGCACCGACAGGCCTTTTATCAGGATGTGGTTGGACATCAGCCGGCTCGGCCCGCCCGAGGTGAAGCCGACCACCAGCAGGCGCGCGCCATAGGCCGCCGCGCGCATCGATTTCTCCAGCACCTCGCCGCCCACCGGATCGTAGATCACGTCGGCGCCGCGTCCGTCGGTCATGCCCTTCACGACAGCGACGAAATCGGCGGTGCGGTAGTTCACGACCAGATCGGCGCCGCAGTCGCGCACCACGGCGAGACGCGCGTCGTCGCTGCCGGTGGCGATCACGCGCGCGCCGAGATGCTTGCCGAGCTGCACGGCGGCGAGGCCGACGCCGCCCGCAGCGCCGTGCACCAGCAGCACGTCGCGCGCCTTGAGCTGGGCGCGATGGACCAGCGCGTGATAGGCGGTCTGGGCCGCCACCCGGAAGCCCGCCCCCTCGGCATAGGACCAGTCGGCCGGCAGGCGCATCAGCGGGCCGCCCGCCGGGATGCGCACGTACTCGGCGAATGCCCCCGGCTTGGCGCCGAAGATGACCCGCTCGCCTGGCCGCCAGTCCGTTACCTCGGCGCCGACGGCGTGGACCGTGCCGGCGCCCTCCATGCCGGGCACGAACGGCAGCACGGGCTTGTGCTGGTAGCCGCCGGCCACCATCAAAACGTCGGGAAAGTTGACTGAGGCGGCACCGACCCGCACGACGACATCGGCGGGGCCGGGCACGGGCAGCGGCCGTTCCTCGATCTTCAGGACGGACGGGTCGCCCAGGCGATCGCAGACGACGGCGCGCATGAGGGGGGCGCGCATGACGGGGCCGCGCATCGGTCGGCTAGTCGAGCTCGAAGGCGTTCTTGTAGTCGAGCTTCAGCGACGGGTCCTGGTCTTCCTTGCGGAGCAGGCAGTTGCCGATCACCAGCACCTCGATCTCGCTGCCCATGAAGCAGCGGAAGGCGTCCTCGGGCGTGCACACGATCGGCTCGCCGCGCACATTGAACGAGGTGTTCACCAGCACCGAGCAGCCGGTCTTGGCCTTGAAAGCCTGGAGCAGCTCGTGGAAGGCCGGATTGGTTTCCTTGTGCACGGTCTGGATGCGCGCCGAATAGTCGACGTGGGTGACCGCGGGAATGTCGGAGCGCGGCACGTTCAGCTTGTCGATGCCGAACAGCGCCTCTTCCTGCGCCGTCATGGCGCGGCGGCGATCCTCGTTCACCGGGGCCACCATCAGCATGTAGGGGCTGTCGGTCTTGATGTCGAAATAGTCGCCGACATCCTCGCGCAGCACCGCCGGCGCGAACGGCCGGAACGATTCGCGGTACTTGACCTTGAGGTTCAGCGTCTTCTGCATCGAAGGCGAGCGCGCATCGCCCAGGATGGAGCGCGCGCCGAGCGAACGGGGTCCGAACTCCATGCGGCCCTGCATCCAGCCCACCGCCTTGGACTCGGCCAGCGCCTGCGCGGTCTGATCGATCATGCTGGCATGGTCGAGACGCGTGAACCTGGCCTTGGCCGTGGTCAGGCGCTCGGCGATCTCCTCGTCGCTGTAGTCGGGCCCGAGGTAGGAGCCGGCCATGCCGTCGAGGTGGCCGTTGAGCTTGCGGGGCTGGCCCATGAAGCCGTGATAGGCAGCGAAGGCCGCGCCCACCGCGCCGCCGGCATCGCCGGCCGCCGGCTGCACCCAGATGTTGTCGAACACGTTCTCGCGCAACAGCTTGCCGTTGGCGACGCAGTTCAGCGCCACGCCGCCTGCCAGGCAGATGTTACGGGCGCCGGTCTCCTTGCGGACCGAGCGGCCGAGCCGGAGCACGATCTCCTCGGTGACGGCCTGGACCGATGCCGCAAGGTCCATGTGGACCTGCGTCAGCTCCTCCTCCGGCTTGCGCACCTTGAGGCCGAACAGATCGGCGAACTTGTCGTTCGTCATGCGCAGGCCGGTGCAGTAGTCGAAGTAGCTCTGGTCGAGGCGGAAGGTGCCGTCCTCCTTGAGATCGACGATCCTGTCGAGAATCAGGTCCTTGAATCGCGGCTCGCCGTAAGGTGCGAGCCCCATGACCTTGTACTCGCCGGAGTTGACCTTGAAGCCGGTGTAGTAGGTGAAGGCCGAATAGAGCAGCCCCAGCGAATGCGGGAAATGCAGCTCCTTCAGCATCTCGAGCGTGTTGCCCTTGCCGTAGCCCAGCGACGTGGTGGCCCACTCGCCGACGCCGTCCATCGTAAGAACCGCGGCTTCCTCGAACGGCGAGGGAAAGAAGGCCGACGCGGCATGACTCTGATGATGCTCGCCGAACAGCAGCCGTTTGTGCCAGTCGAAGTCGGGCTCCCAGCGCTTCATCTCGTCGCGCAGCAGCGTCTTCTGGAAAAGCTTCTCCTTCAGCCACAGCGGCATGGCCATGCGGAAGGAGGTGAAGCCGCGCGGCGCATAGGCGAGATAGGTCTCGAGCAGGCGCTCGAACTTCAGGAACGGCTTGTCGTAGAAGGCGACATAGTCGACGTCGGGCAGCTTTATGCCGGCGCGGTCGAGGCAGAACTGCACGGCGTTCTGCGGGAAGCCGGAGTCGTGCTTCTTGCGGGTGAAGCGCTCTTCCTGCGCGGCGCCGACCAGCCGGCCGTCCTCGATGAGCGCCGCGGCGCTGTCGTGATAGAAGGCCGAGATGCCGAGCACCCGCATGCGACGCGTCCGTCCCGCCTAGAACAGCGTGTAGATGAAGGGCGCGATCGCCGACCCCTTGGTCAGCACGATCAGGCCGCCGAAGATCACCATCATGATCATGATCGGCAGCAGCCAGAACTTCTTGCGCTCGCGCATGAAGGCCCAGAGTTCAACGATGATGGAGCCCATGACTCGGTCCTTTCGAAATCAGAACTGGTTGCGCATCGATTGCGGCGGCGGCCCCGGCGGGGTGCGCTCGATCCAGTAGCTCTTGGCATCGCGGTCGAGCTTCAGCCGCAGAAAATCCTTGCCGAAGGCGCGCATGACCAGGCCGATCGGCATGATGGTCACGAAGAACAGCAGGCCGAGCACCAGCGGGTTCATGACCTTGTAGAGCAGCAGCCCGAACTTCAGCCACAGCCGGTTGAGCGGGCCGAGCAGCCGGGGATAGACCAGGGCGACCAGCAGGAACGCCGCGGCGAGCGGCAGCGCCCACTGCCAGTAGGTCCCGCTGCGCCACAGCGAGACCGCCGTCACGATGGCGAAAACGCCGGCGAAGACGAAGCCGAAGCCGCGGTCGGAACCGCCTTCGACGTGCTCCTCGCGCGAAAAATCCTCATGAAGCTGGCTGGTCGCCATGTGCACTGCGTTGGGATGGTCGGTTAGGGGCCTCTAAGTCTCTGATCCCACTCGCCAAGTCAATCGGCCAGCCGCCCTGGCTAGGCGGCCGCGGCGACCCCCGGGCCGTGGGCCAGCAGCGCCGTCAGCGTCAGCCGCCACACCGCCTGGGCGCGCTCGACGCTCATGCCGTCCCGCCGCCGCAGCACGATCCAGGCCTCCAGCGACAGGGCAGCCCCGATGGCGTCGGCCAGAGCCTCGCGCGCCGGCTCGTCGAGGGCCGCGAATTCGGACTCGAACATGTCGAAAGCCGCGTCGCGCAGCTGCTGCCGCGACGTCGCCGCCCGGGCGACAAGCGCCGGATGACCGACGAACTGGCCGGCGGCGACCCGCAGCGGGACGACTTTTTCGAACACCTCAGCCAGATTGTGGACGATCGCGTCGATCCGCACGGCCAGTGGCTGGCCGGGCGGCGTCCGCGGCGGGATCTTGAGGTCATCCAGCGCACTGTCCAGAACAGTTACAAAAAGTGACTCGACGTCGCCAAAATGCTGGAAAACCGACCGGACGGAGACGTCGGCACGCCGGGCAACGGCCACGACGGTGGGCGCGGCGCTGGTCTCGGCGATCATCTCGCGGGCGGCCGCAATGACCTTGCGGCGCGTTTCGATGGCGCGCCGATTGCGGCCGTCGCCGCGCCCGGCCTTGGCCGGAGCCATCGCGTTTATCTGCTCCACGGCATTGCCGCGCCGCACAATCGCTGCTTCGCTCATTTCCGTGTTCCCGAACCGGAGTGAAGGCGAACGGTGGTCAACAGCCGAACCGTCCCCTAAGGAAAGCATCAGATAGGCACCGACTGGGGCAGGAACAAGGTAAAGACGGCCGCACCGACATGAACACGAGCCATGCAAATTCACCCCGTGCCGTCCTGTGGGACTTCGGCGGGGTCATCCTCAGCAGCCCCTTCGAGGCGTTCAACCGCTACGAATCCGAGGCCGGGCTTCCCAAAGATTTCATCCGCAGCCTCAATGCGCGCAATCCCGACACCAATGCCTGGGCCAAAATGGAGCGAAACGAAGTTTCGCTGAATGGCTTCGTCGACCTGTTCGAGGCCGAGGCCCGACAGCAGGGGCACGCGGTCGACGGCTGGCGCATCCTGCAGTCGCTAAGCGGCGACATTCGGCCGCAGATGGTCGAGGCGCTGCGCCGCTGCAAGGCGGCGTTCCGGGTGGCCTGCATCACCAACAACATGAAGGCGGGTGACGGGCCGGGCATGGCGCGCAGTCCGGAGAAGGCCAAGGCCGTCGCCGAGATCATGACGCTTTTCGAGCATGTCGTGGAATCGAGCAAACTCGGCCTGCGCAAGCCCGATCCGGCGATCTACCGCCATGCCTGCGGGCTGCTGGGCGTGGCGCCGGAAAACTGCATCTATCTCGACGACCTCGGCGTCAACCTGAAGCCGGCGCGGGCGATGGGCATGCGGACCATCAAGGTCGGCGATCCCGACCGCGCGATCGCCGAACTGGAGGCGATGGTCGGCATTCCGCTGCGAGGCTGAAGGGTGAAGCGGGTCGCGCGTCCGATCACCGCCAGGTATCTGCAAAACGCCGCGACGTTCTATCTCGAGCGCTACCCCAGTACGGCGGAAGGCCTGCGCCGTGTCCTCAATCGGCGCGTGCGCCGGGCCGAGATGCTCGACGCGCCGGTGATGGAGAACGTCCAGCAGGCAATCGACGTCATCGTCGCCAGGTTCGTCGACGCCGGCGTGATCGACGACAAGGCGTTCGCCCAGACCAAGGCGCGGGCGCTGCACCGTCGCGGCACCTCGAACCGGCTGACGCGCCAGAAACTCAAGATGGCCGGTGTCGTCGGTGCGGCGCTCGACGACGCCATGGCCGGGCTCGACGTGGAACTGGACGTGACGCCGGCCCAGCGCGAGCTGCGCGCCGCGGCGGCGCTCGCGCGGCGACGGCGTCTCGGTCCGCATCGGCCGGCCAAGGACCGCAAGGACAATCGCCTCCGCGATCTCGCCACCCTGGCCCGCGCCGGATTCGCCTATGACGTCGCCCGCAAGGTGATCGACGCCGCCACCCCCGACGCGCTGGACGAAAGCTGAACGCGCCGCCATGGTTCGGCCATGACGATCACGATCTGGCACAATCCGCGCTGCAGCAAGTCGCGCCAGACGCTCGACCTGCTGCGCGCGAAAGGCGCCGAGCCGGCGATCCGCGAGTATCTCAAGCAGCCACCCAGCAAGGCCGAGGTCGAGAAGCTGATCGATCTGGTCGGCGGTGTTCCGCACGATCTGGTGCGCGACGGCGAAGCCGAATTCGAGACGCTGGGAAAGAAGAAGACGGAGCTCGGCAAGGCCGAGATCGCCGCGGCGATCGCCCGTCACCCCATCCTGCTGCAGCGACCGATCGTGGTGGCCGGCGCGCGCGCCGCGATCGGCCGGCCGCCCGAGGCGGTGTTGCCGCTACTGCGCTAGCACCATGACCGGACGGATCCGTCTCTGGTCGGGCTACGTTCTTTTCTTCTACGTCACCACGCATCTGCTCAATCACGCCCTCGGGCTGATTTCGCTGCGCGTGCTCGAGGCGGGCCGGACCTGGTTCGTCTTCATCTGGCACAATCCGATCGGCCAGACCGTTCTCTACGGCGCGCTGCTCACGCATTTTTTCCTGGCGTTGTGGTCGCTCTACCGGCGGCGCACGCTCAGACTGTCGCGCTGGGAATGGGCCCAGTGGATTTTGGGCGCGTCGATCGTGCCGCTCGGCACCCTGCATGTCGTCGGCACGCGCCTCGCCCATGAACTCTACGACGTTCAGGCCGGCTATCCCTGGGTGCTCGGCTCCCTGCTGGTCAGCGACTGGACGGCCACCGTGCGGCAGTTCTCGCTGCCCCTCGTCGTCTGGCTGCATGCCTGCATCGGCCTGCACTTCGCCTGGCGCCTGCGGCCGTGGTACCGCCGGTGGCTGCCGGTGCTCTATGCCGGCGCGCTGCTCGTGCCGATCGCCGGAATCGCGGGGGCGGGAATTGCGCTGCGCGACGTGGCCGAGTTCGCGCAGCGGCCGGGCTTCCTGGAAGAGCTTTTCGCCCGCGCCCGGGTGCCGACGGCGGACCAGATCGCGACCCTTTACTCCATCTCCTACGCGCTCCAGTTCACCGCACTCGGTCTGCTGGCCGCGCTGCTGGTGGCGCGACCGCTGCGCACCCTGTGGGAGCGCCGCGCCGGCGTCGTCCACCTGAGCTATGGCGACCGCCGGACGGTCTCCCACGCCACCGGCCTCACCGTCCTGGAAATGAGTCGCAGCGCGGGCATTCCGCATGCCTCGGTCTGCGGCGGCCGCGGGCGCTGCTCGACCTGCCGCATCCGGGTCGGCGGCGAGGACCGCGGCAAGCTCCTGCCGCCGTCGCCCGAGGAGCAGAAGGTGCTGTCGCGCGTCGGCGCCCCGGAGAACGTCCGCCTCGCCTGCCAGTTGAGACCGCCGCCCGGCCGCTATCGCGTGACGCCACTGCTGCCGGCATCCGCCGGCCCGGTCGAGGCCTATCGCCGCCAGCCCCTGGCGCACGGCGGCGAACGCTATGTCGCCATTCTTTTTGCCGACCTGCGCGGCTTCACCTCGATTTCGGAGGGCAAGCTGCCCTACGACGTGGTGTTCCTTCTCAACCGCTATTTCCGCGCCACGGGCCAGGCGATCGAGGCCGCCGGCGGACGGGTCGACAAGTTCATCGGCGACGGCGTGATGGCGATCTTCGGCCTCAACGACGACCCCCAAGCGGCCTGTCGTCAGGCGCTCGATGCGGCGCGGCGCATGGCGCTGGCACTCGACGATCTCAACGAGGCGTTGTCGGGCGATCTCGACCTGCCGCTGCGCATCGGCATCGGCCTGCATGCCGGATCGGCGATCGTGGGCGAAATGGGCTATGAACGCGCCGCCCAGATCACGGCGATCGGCGACACGGTCAACACGGCAAGCCGTCTCGAGGCGCTGACCAAGGAGCTCGCCGTCGAACTGGTGGTTTCCGAGGAGCTGCTCGACCGGGCCGGCATCGACCTGCCGGCCGCGCCGCGCCACGATGTCGAGATCCGCGGGCGCCAGGGCCGGCTTGCCGTACGGGCCTTCAAGAAGGCCGTCGATCTCACGGCAATGTCATAATTTTTTTCGTTGCCGGCCCCGCGATCCGGGTAACAATCCCGGCCATCAGGAGGTGCACCATGCGCTCTACCGCTTTTGTCATTCTCGCCGCCGTTACGCTTGGCGCCACGCTCGGTTCTCCGTCGACCGTATTTGCCGCCGGCGGCGGCGGTGGCGCGTCGGAGCAGCCGGCAGCCAAGCCGGCCGACCCCAACTTCACGCGCGCCAAGGCGATGATCGAAGCCAAGGACTATGCCGGCTCGCTGCCGCTCTTGCAGCAGGTGGTCGCCAAGGATCCAAAGAATGCCGACGCCTACAATCTGATGGGCTTCGCCACCCGCAAGTCGGGCAATCCCGCCGGCTCGCTGCAGTACTACCAGCAGGCGCTGGCCATCGATCCGCGCCACATCGGCGCGCACGAGTATATCGGCGAGGCCTATCTGATGCTCGATCAGCTGGCCCAGGCCGAGCAGCATCTGGCCCGGCTTGACTCGCTCTGCGTCTTCGGCTGCGCCGAGTACCGCATGCTCAAGGCGGCGGTCGCCAACTACAAGGCCGGCCGCAAGCCGACCAACTGACAGGCCGCCGCGGCCAGCGAAATAAGGATCGGCGGGAGCCTTCGCGGCCTTTCCCGCCGGCGGGCCGGCCCGCTATGCTGCCGGCGGATAAACGTCCGTTTATGCCGCCGTCATCGGAGGGCCTTCCGCGATGAGCACTGCCGTCACTCCCGTCCCGCTCGTTTTCGGCGACTACGCGCTGGAAGACCGCTATCGCCTGGACAAGGGCCGCGTCTATCTCACCGGCATCCAGGCGCTGGTGCGCCTGCCGATGATGCAGCGCCAGCGCGACCTCGCGGCCGGCCTCAACACCGGCGGCTTCATCTCAGGCTATCGCGGCTCGCCCCTCGGCATGTACGACAACGCGCTTTGGACGGCCAAGCGCTACCTCAAGGAAAACAACATCCACTTCCAGCCCGGCCTCAACGAGGACCTGGCGGCAACGTCGGTATGGGGCACCCAGCAGGTCAACCTGTTCCCCGGCGCCACCGTCGATGGCGTGTTCTCCATCTGGTACGGCAAGGGCCCGGGCGTCGACCGCTCGATGGACGTGCTGAAGCACGGCAACGCCGCCGGCACCTCGCCACACGGCGGCGTCATCGCGCTGGCGGGCGACGACCATGGCTGCCAGTCCTCGACCTTGCCGCATCAGAGCGAGCAGGTGTTCGCTGCCGCCATGATCCCGGTCGTCAATCCGGCGACGGTCCAGGAGTATCTCGACTTCGGCATCCTGGGCTTTGCGCTGTCGCGCTATTCCGGCTGCTGGGTCGGCTTCAAGGCGATCTCCGAGACGGTCGAGTCGGGCGCCTCGGTCTGGGTCGATCCGGAGCGCATCAGGATCGTGCTGCCGACCGACTTCCAGCTGCCGCCCGGCGGCCTCGGCATCCGCAATCCCGACCCGCCGCTCGAGGCCGAGCGCCGCCTGCATGGCCCGAAAATGGCAGCGGTCAACGCCTTCGTGCGCGCCAACGGCTTCGACAAGACGGTGATCGATCCACCGCGCGCGCGCATCGGCATCATGACCACCGGCAAGGCCTATCTCGACACGCGCCAGGCGCTGGAGGATCTCGGCATCAGCGACGAGCGCGCCCGGGCGCTCGGCATCCGCCTCTACAAGGTGGGCGTCACCTGGCCGCTGGAGCCCGAAGGCGCCAGGCGCTTCGCCCACGGCCTCGAGGAGGTGATCGTCGTCGAGGAGAAGCGTTCCAATCTGGAAGACCAGCTCGTCCGCCTGCTCTACAACCTGCCGGCCGGCGAGCGTCCGCTGGTCATCGGCAAGACCGACGAGAGCGGTCGCATCATTTTCCCGAGCGAAGGCGAACTCACCCCGACCGGCGTCGCCATGGTGATCGCCGGGCGCCTCATGAAGCATGGCGGCGAGTCGCCCGAACTGCAGCAGCGCCTCGCCCGTCTCGAGGCGAAGGAGAAGCTCCTGAACGCGCCGCCGCCCAAGGTGGCGCGCACGCCGTTCTTCTGCTCGGGCTGCCCGCACAACACCTCGACCAAGGTGCCGGAGGGCAGCCGCGCCATGGCCGGCATCGGCTGCCACGGCATGGCGATCTGGATGCCGGAGCGGCGCACGGCGCTCATCAGCCACATGGGCGGCGAGGGCGTCGCCTGGATCGGCCAGGCGCCATTCACGTCGGACAAGCACATCTTCCAGAATCTCGGCGACGGCACCTACTACCATTCCGGCCTGATGGCGATCCGCCAGGCCGCCGCCGCCGGCGTCAACATCACCTATAAAATCCTGTTCAACGACGCCGTCGCCATGACCGGCGGCCAGCCGCACGACGGGCCACTGAACGTGCCGGAGATCACCAAGCAGGTGGCGGCCGAGGGCGCCCGGCGCGTCGTCGTGGTGACCGACGAGCCCGACAAGTACGGCATGAATCCCGGCTTCGCCGCGGGCGTGACAGTCCGCCATCGCGACGAGCTCGACGCCGTCCAGCGCGAGCTACGCGAGATTCCCGGCCTCACCGTCCTGGTCTACGACCAGACCTGCGCCGCCGAGAAGCGCCGCCGCCGCAAGCGCGGCACCTTCCCCGATCCCGCCAAGCGCGTGTTCATCAACGACTCGGTGTGCGAGGGCTGCGGCGACTGCTCGGAGAAGAGCAACTGCGTGTCGGTGAAGCCGCTCGAGACCGAGCTCGGCCGCAAGCGGCAGATCGATCAGAGCAACTGCAACAAGGACTTCTCCTGCGTCAACGGCTTCTGCCCGAGCTTCGTGTCGGTGCACGGCGGCGCGGTGCGCAAGGCCGGCCGGCCGCAGCTTAAGGCGGTGCAGGACGATCCGTTCGCCGCGCTGCCGATGCCGACGCTGCGACCGCTCAGCGAGTCCTACGGCATCCTGGTGACCGGCATCGGCGGCACCGGCGTGATCACCGTCGGCGCGCTGATCGGCATGGCGGCCCACCTCGAGGGCAAGGGCTGCACCGTTCTCGACTTCACGGGCCTGGCGCAAAAGAACGGCGCGGTGATGAGCCACGTCCGCCTGGCACCCAGGCCGGAGGACTTGCATGCCGTGCGCATCGCGGCCGGCGGCGCCAACCTGGTGCTGGGCTGCGACATGGTGGTGGCTGCCGCGCCGGCGGCGCTGTCGCGCATCGAGCAGGGCGTGACGCGGGCAGTGATCAACGGCCATGTCCAGCCGGTCGCCGCCTTCGTCATGAACGGCGACATGGATCTCGGCGCCGAGGCCATGATGAAGTCGATCCGCGATGCCGCGGGCGAGGAGGCGACGTCGTTCGTCGACGGCACCGGCCTTGCCACCGCGATCCTGGGCGACTCGATCGCCACCAACCTCTTCATGCTGGGCTACGCCTGGCAGAAGGGCCTGGTGCCGCTGTCGCTCGACGCGCTGATGCGGGCCATCGAGCTGAACGGCGTGGCGGTCGAGTCGAGCAAGCGCACCTTCGACTGGGGCCGGCTCGCCGCTCACAATCTCGCGGCGGTGCAGGCCGCCGCCCGGCCGACGCTGCGCGTCGAGAAGCCGGTGGCGCGGACGCTCTCGGAGATCGTTGCCAAGCGGGTCGAGCTTCTGACCGCCTACCAGGACCAGGCCTACGCCGAGCGCTATCGCGCCTTCGTCGACAAGGTGGCGGCGGCCGAGAAGGAAAAGGCGCGCGGCCGCGGCGGCCTCGCCGAGGCGGTCGCCAGGTCGCTCTACAAGCTGATGGCCTACAAGGACGAGTACGAGGTCGGCCGCCTCTACAGCGACGGCGAGTTCCTGAAGAAGCTGGGGGCGCAGTTCGAGGGCGACTACAAGCTCACCTTCCATCTCGCGCCGCCGCTGCTGGCCGACCGCGATCCCACGACCGGCCAGCTCAAGAAGCGCGAGTATGGCGGCTGGGTGATGCCGCTGTTCCGCCTGCTCGCCTCGATGAAGCGCCTGCGCGGCGGCAGGTTCGACATCTTCGGCTATACCGCGGAGCGCCGCATGGAGCGGCGGCTGATCGGCGAGTACCAGACCACGATCGAGACGCTGCTCGCCACGCTCGACCACAACAACCACGGGCTTGCCGTGCAGATCGCGTCGCTGCCGGAAACCATGCGTGGCTTCGGCCACGTCAAGGAGAAGAACGTCGCCTCCGCCCGGGAACGCGAGGCAAGCCTGCTCGCCGCCTACCGGCAGCCGGCCTCACAGGCGGTCGCCGCCGAGTAGCGCCCACCGCACGTAGAACGGGACGCCCGCACTCCCGAATGGGGTTGGGGAGGAAGCGAGGGCGTCCCGGGTACGCGTGCGCGCCGCGAAGGGAGGGATGCAGCCGCGCAGTTTCGGCTATAGGCCGGTTCGCCTGGGGATTGTAAGCACAATCTGGGGTGGCAATCCGCACACAGGCTGCACCGTTCAGGCGCGGCCCGACTGGTGCGAGAAGGCGGCGAGATCGACGCGGCCGCCAATGCCGCCCTTGCGGCCGAGGCGATCGAGCGCGCGCTGCCACTTGGCGGCGAGATCGGCGTCGAACACCAGTTCGGCGTCGCCGTCGACCACCAGCCAGGCGTTGTCCTGCATTTCGAGGTCTAGCTGGCCGGGCGCCCAGCCGGAATGGCCGAGCGCCAGCCAGGCCTTCTTGGGGCCGCTGCCGCCCGCCATGTCCTTGAGGATCTCGAGCGAGGCGGTGAGCGCCATGCCGCCCTCGATCAGCAGCGTCTCCTCGCGCTTGTAGTCGGCCGAATGCAGGACGAGGCCGCGCGAGGTCTCGACCGGGCCGCCGAACAGCACCGGCTGCTGGGCGTCGGCCGGCGGCACGTCGATGCCGAGCTGCTTATAAACCTGGCCGAGCGGCAGGTCGTCGACGCTGTTGTTGACGATGATGCCGAGCGCGCCGTCGTCGTCGTGCTTGCAGAGAAAGACCACGCTCTTGCGGAAGCGCTCGTCCGGCATGGACGGCGCGGCCACCAGGAAGCGGCCGACCAACGAGGCGGCGGGGGAGCTGGGCCCGGTCATGATTCCATAGTCTCTCAAATTGATGGGGATTGTCCGGCCAAAGATCAAGACGCCGCCCCGCCATGGACAAACCGCCACCCCTCCCCTAGTTTCCGGCCGTCGAGGAACGCCCCGACGGGGCGGCATTTCAAGGAGCGTCTAGAATGGCCAAAGTCGGCGACAAGGTGCCCAGCGCCACGTTGCGCATGATGGGCCCCGAGGGCCCCAAGGCAGTGACTACGGAAGAGCTTTTTGCCCCCGGCAAGAAGGTGGTGGCGTTCGCGCTGCCGGGTGCGTTCACCCCCACTTGAAGCGCCAAGCATGTGCCAGGTTTTCTGGCCAACATTGACGCGATCAAGGCCAAGGGCGTGTCCGACGTCGCCTGTATCTCGGTGAACGACGCCTTCGTGATGGGCGCCTGGGGCAAGGAACAGAAGGTCGGTGACAAGATCCTGATGCTGGGCGACGGCAATGCCGAGTTCGCCGAGGCGATGGGTCTCACCATGGACGGTTCTAAGTTCGGTCTGGGCAAGCGCAGCCAGCGCTTCGCCATGATCGTCCAGGACAGCGTGATCAAGGAGCTGCTGGTCGAGAAGCCCGGCGCCTTCGAGGCCTCGACGGCCGAGAACGTCCTGAAGCATCTCTAGCGCTTCGCCTCCGGCGCAGCCAAGATCGGCGGCGGGACGCAAGTTCCGCCGCCGTTTTCTTTTGGGGGACCATGAAGGCCACCGACCCAGAGCTGTTCTCCGGCCTCGTGCCGATCGACGGCGCCACGCGCCTCTACGGCACGATCGGCGATCCGATCCGCCAGCTGCGCATGACCGGCATCATGCCGCAGGTCTTCGCTGCGGTCGGCGCCAACGCCGTGTGGCTGCCGTTCGAAGGCGGCGCAGGCCTGCTGCCGGTGATGCTGCGGGCGCTCGTCGAGATGCGCAACCTCGGCGGCTTCACCGTCACCATCCCGCACAAGACGGCGGTCCTGCCGCTGCTCGACCGCACGACGCGGCGCGCCCAGGCGGCAGGCAGCATCAACCTGGTGCGGCGCGAGGCCGACGGCGGGCTGGCCGGCGACAGCGTCGACGGCGTGGGCTTCGTGCGCGGCCTGGAAGCGCAGGGCCACCGCGTGCGCGGCGCCAGCGTCTGGCTAGTCGGCCTGGGCGGCGCCGGCGGCGCCATCGCGGCGGCGCTCTGCGAGGCCGGCGTCGGCCGCCTGCTGGTCACCGAGATCGACGACGCACGGGCCGAGACCGCGATCGACCGCCTGCTCACCCACTACCCCGACACGCCGGTGGCGCAGGTCGACGCGCCGCCCAAGGGCGTCCACATCGCCGTCAACGCCACGCCGCTCGGCCTCAAGCCCGGCGACCCGCCGGCCTTCGACCCGGTGGCGCTCGATCCCGGCGCGCTGGTCGCCGAGGTCATCATGAGCCCGGCCCAGACGCCGCTGCTGCAGCGTGCCCGCGCCCACGGCCGGCGCATCCATCCCGGCCGCCACATGCTCGACCACCAGATCCCGCTCTATCTGGAATGGTTCGGCATCGACGACCGCGGCGTCGATGTCATCGCCCTGGTGCGCTCGATCGGCGGCTGAGGGCGGCGGCTGAGGGCCTTTATCCGACGCCTAAATGTCGGAAAAACACGGCCCGGCGGCCAAGCCCCTGGCCCGCCGCGCGAATTTCCGCCGTTTCCCGACACCCTGCTGTCGATTAATTCCCCTTCGTGTCGATAAATGCCGCCACCGACGGTGTCGATAAATTGGCCCGGCCGGGCCGGCGCCCATCCGGAACCCCCGGGACACACATCGATCAGCGTACCAAATTTCCTAGCATTTCCCTGCGGAATCGGCAACTTTTTCTTGTGGAGAACTAGCGGAATCGCTACCAGCCACGGTCGGCGACGAACTTGTATCTCCAGTTCGCCGCCGTGAGAGCTGTGTAGGCGCCAGACGACTTGTTGAGCACGCCGTACGGGTTGCCGGACGTCATGAACGACAGGCCGTTTCGGGTTTTCGACAGGCCGAAATTCGTCGAGAACGCCCCGTTGTTGCCGGCGACGGCCGTGCCGTTCAACTGGTCGCCAATGGCGTAACCATTGTCGGCGGTCGTGCATTCGATGATGTACTCGATCGTCCGGGGCGGCAGGCCGAGATTGTGGCTCCTGGTGACGGCGACGCCGGCGGCCGAGAGCGTCGCCGTCCACCCCGAGTCGTACCGCCCGTTGTAGGCGTAGGCCACCGCCGAGGTCACCGCCGAGCCCGACGTCACCGCCTCGCCCAGGAACACCAGGTAGGCCTGCGGCGCGGTCGAGCCGTTGCCAAGATAGCCCCTCATCTCGGCAATGTTGAAGGTGAACAGGCCGTTGGTAGTGGCCGGCGTGCCGCCCCATTGATAGACCGGCGCCTGCGTCGTGGCGCCGGCCGTCAGCGTGCCGCTGGTGGCGACCGTCACATAAAGATAGTTGGTGGCGCTGGCGGTGAGGCCCGACCATGTGAGGTTCGCCGTCGTCACGCCCACGAGGTCCTTGGCGGCGCCGCTCGTCGAATCGGCATTGTTGGCGGCCGTGACGGCAAGCGGCGCGGCGGCGCTCACGTTCTGGGTCGACAGCGACAGGCTGGCGGCGGTGGCCGGCAGGAAGTTGGGCAGGCCGGCGGTCGTCACCGGCCCGGCCGAAACGGTCTGGCGCGGGCTCGATCCACCGCCCGACGACGGCGGCGGCGGCGGCGGCAGATTGTTGATGCAGTTCAGCAGGTAGGTGAAATGGCCATCACCTGCGTGGCGTCGGCGTTGGTGCCGTTGGCCAGGGTGGTGGGGAAGCTGCCGGCGCAGTTCTGCGCCAAGGCGGCGGCCGGGGTCAGTAGAAGGCCGCATAGGGCAGCGACGAAAGTCCTGATCATCTCGAACCTCCCCGGATCGGGCCGACGACGCCTACAAGATCAGATCGACTATGCAACTAACGCGAATCATGGCTGCGGTCCATACAACCCACGTGCATACGTGCTCTGCACTCTTGCAGGTGTCGCCGCGCGCCAGACCGGCATAGGCTTGAAATCGGGAGGTGATCGCATGTCGCCACCGGACCGCGCGTCGCGCCATCGTAAACGTTCATTCATAATCGCCGCCGCGGCGCTCGGCCTGCTGGCGGCCGCGCCGGCCCTCGCGGCCAACGGCTCTGTCGTCTACACCTACGACGCGCTCGGCCGCCTCACGACGGCGAGCTACGACACCGGCGTGTGCATCGCCTACACCTACGACGCCAACGGCAACCGGCTGTCGGAGAAGATCCTGGTGACCAGCCCGACCAGCACCGGCATGTGGGGTTGTTTCAACTGGAGCAACGCACGGTGGGGGCCGTGATGAGATCGCATGCCTTCGCGGCTCTTGTCGCCCTGCTCATCGGATGGGCTGCAAGCGGGGCGTTTGCTCAAGCCACTGCTCAACCCGGCAAAGACTACCTGCCGCAGCCTCCGCCAATCACGTGGCCGAGGGATCAGGAAAGCACGTCGCGCCAGAGCGGTGACAACTACCAGAAGGCCATGCGCGACCTGGAAATGCGCGATGCGGCTTCGCCGAAGCCCGTGGCACCTCGCCGGCGCGAGGAAGGCCCGCTCCCCAATCGCCCAGCAGAGTGGGACAAGCGATGAGTACGAAGCGGGCCTTCAGCAACCGTAGCCGTTTGGTTGCTTGCCTGCTCGCACTGCTGTCGGCTTGGGTGGCCATTCCCACAACGCTCAGAGCACAAGGCTACATAGCTCCGGAGCTTGTGGAACTCTCCCGCGCCCTGAAAGGCGATCCCGATCTCGTCTACGAGTACGTCTACAACAACGTCGCTACCGTTCCGCGGTATGGCAGCATCAAAGGGCCGCTTGGCGCGTTCGTCGATCGTCAGGGTACTGCATTCGACCAGGCCGAGCTGATGGTGACCCTGCTCAGGCAGGCGGGTGTCTCGGCAAACTTCGTGACCGGAGAGATCGAGCTGACGGCGGCGCAGCTCACGGCTTGGCTGGGAGTCGACAATTACTACTACAGCGTCGCCGGTGCCCTGTGGTTTGGTGGGTTCCCATACTCCGATACAACCGTCGGCAATACTGTCATCAGCGTGCGGCTTGGTTGGGCTTGGGTCGAGGTCAACATCGGTGGGACCAACTACGTGTTCGACCCGGCGACCAAGAACATCACTCGGACCGCCGGTATGGGCAGAACCGCCATTTCGAACGCCGCCGGATACGATCGAACGACCTTTCTTGCGAATGCCGCCGCTGTAACGACCACGAGCCCCTGGGCGTTGACATCACTCAACCGGAACAAAGTGCGCAGCGATCTGACCGCCTACTCTTCGCAACTCACCCAGTACATCCGGTCCAACAACCCAGCCGCTGCAACTGCCGACATCATTGGCGGGGCATCGATCGTGCCGCTTGGCTTGGGAACGCAACAGCGCATCGCGAGCCTGCCCAACCAGGTAGGGACGCCTACCGTTTCGGCATCGATCGGAAGCCAGTTCAGAGCGAAGATCACGCTGCAACTCGGGTCCAATGCCAGCAATGGCGTGTTCACGCAGCTTACATCTGAGATCGTGTTCACGACGGCGGACGTGTACGGCCGAAGCTTGTGGGTGTCGTTCTCGAGCGGCGCAATTGCAAGCTTGATGCTCGATGACGCCGCTCAGCTGACGGCGAGTGGCACTGTGCCGAGCGGTCGGCGGCTCACGGTACGCATTTCGTTGTCGTATCCGTCTGCGCCAGGGACCATGAACCCGGCAGTGTCGAACAATGACGACACTCGCCTTGTGCCGGGCGCCGACAAGGTGTTTGGCCTGGCGACCAGCTGGGGACCTGTCGGAAGAGGATTGGTAGACCGTCATCAAAGGCTGCTCAGAGACGCTATTGCCGCCAACCCAGGCAACCCGACCGCACCGGCAGTACTTGCTCACAGCTTTCTGGTGATCTGCTACACCTACCAAGCTCAGGTGTCGCAGGCCTTCACTTTGATTGGTCAGATGGGCGGTGTTCTACCCTTCTTGTACCACCAAGCCGGAACCGTAGGCATCGGCACGTTTGGCAATGTAACCGGCCCGTATATCAGCATGTGGATCGTGTCGATCTGGGCGTCGCAACAATCCGCGCGTCCAGACACACCATTTGCGAACCCTCTGGAGACGACGGCGTTCGCCACGCTCGCCATGGCAGCCAGCGTCTTCGAATCTGCGGTAATCGAGCAGACGCAACCGGACTCGGTCGCTGTGTCGACAGTGAAGCTGATCGATACGGCGGTGCAGCAGGGCATCCGCATCTTCGACATCAACAACAACACGAATCCCGGCAACAACAGCAGCTACTACTCCAGCACGATCCGGCCCATCCTCCAGAGCACATGGGCCGCGGGGGATCTCTCGGCGGTCGGCACAAACGTGGCGGCCGGCGAACGCGTCATTACTGCCCAGAGCGGCGCGATCAACGTGAGTCAGTACTATGGCGCGGGTTGGTTCCGCATCATCCAGAGCGTGGATTCCATCGGTGGATCCATCAGCGGCAATTTGCGCGGAGGATCGCCTGGCGTCGACATTCCAGACCTGGATATCTGGACGAATACCGCCTTTTCGGTTCAGCCATGGGCGCTGGACCCCTGGTCTACCGTGATTGGTTCCTCGGAAGGCAATGGCGGAGCCCTCTGGGGATTCGTTTCAAGCGGGTTCGATCCGACCAACCTCGTCACGGGTGACTACTATCTCACGTCCACCGATCTCTCGGTCGGTAGCCAGCCCCTGCCTTACGGGCTGAGCTTCAGCCGTTACTACGACTCCGGGACTCGCTTGCAAGATGGCCCTTTAGGGCTTGGCTGGCGGCACAGCTTTGCCATCACGGCGAAACCAGACAGCGATCCTTTTGGCGCCCTCGCCGAATCTTCGCCGATTGCGGGAATCGGAGCGATCATTGCGATTCTGGTGACGTTCGACATTTTCGATATGAACATCGTCAGCGGGCGGCCGCTCGACCGAATCGTGATCGGCTCGGTAACCAACAGATGGATGGCCGACCAAACCACCACGAATGTCGCGGCGATCACCCAGTCGGGCCTTGTCGAGCATTTCACCAGGCTGCCCGACGGCAGCTACAATCCGCCGCCCGGCTCGGCGGCGACGCTCTCGCTCGCTGGCGGCGCCTACACATACGTTGCCAAGGACCGCACGACGCTAACCTTCAACACCGACGGCAACCTCGTCAGTTGGATCAGCCCGGCCGGCGCGGCGATGACACTCAACTACACGGGCAGCCCGCAGGTTCTCTCTTCGGTGACGAACAATCTCGGCCGGTCGCTCAATCTCTTCTACACGGCGAGTCGTGTCAGTCAGGTCTCCGACGACACCGGCCGCAGCATCTCCTTCACGTATGACGGCGCCGGCAACCTCACGTCGTTCGTCGATCCTCTCGGCCAGACGACCAGCCACGCCTACGACCAGCCCGGCCGCATGACGCAGCTCTTCTACCCGTCAACACCCGGTGTGCCCTTCGTCACCAACACCTACGATTCGCTGAGCCGCGTGCAGGCCCAGACCAACATCCTGGGCGGCGTTTGGCAGTATTTCCTGGCGGGCACGCGCAGCGAGGAGGTCGATCCGTTCGGCATGCGCCACGTGATCTATACGACACGAACCGGCAAGACACGGCTGGACATCCAGGACTGGCAAGGGCCGAAGCAGACCGTCACCACCACCGCCTACGATGCGCTGGACCGCGTGACGCAAACCAAGGCGCCGGAGGGCAACGCCACCTCCTACACCTACGATCTCGCCAGCAACGTCCTCACGGTCACGCAGACGCCCAAGCCGGGCTCGCCGCTGTCGCCGCTGGTCACGACGACGACCTACGATCCGACCTTCAACAAGCCGCTGACGATCACCGACCCGCGCGGGCTGGTGACTACCAATACCTACGACCCGTGGACCGGCAACCTGCTGAAGACGGTGGCCGACAGCACCGGCCTCAAGGCCACGACGCGCTACACGTACAATGGCGTCGGCCTGCCGCTCACCATCACCGACCCGGTGGGCACGGTGACGGCGAATGGCTACGATTCGTCCGGCAACCTCGTCTCGGTGGTGCGCGATGCCGGGGCGGGCCGCCTCAACATCACCACGACGTCCACCTTCGACGCACGCGGCGATCCGCTCACCGTCACCGACCCGCGCGGCAACGTCACCACCAACACCTGGGACGCCGGACGGCGCCTGCTGACCACGACCACACCGGCCGTGTCGTCGTCACCACAAGGCCTGAAAACCACCTACACCTACGATCCGGCGGGCAAGGTCCTGCAGACGCAGCAATCGTCCGCCGGCGCCGTGCTGCGCACCACGTCGGCCACGTACACGGCCTCGGGCAAGCCCGCGACCACGACCGACGCCAACGGCAATGTCACCCGCTTCGCCTACGACCTGCTCGACCGGCGCACGAAGGTCACCGACCCGATGGGCCGCATCACCACCTATGTCTACGATCCGTTGAGCCGTCTCGTCTCGGCCTCCAATCCCGCGATCACGACCGGGCCGCTGGCCCAGCAGGCCTTCACGCTGAACGGCCAGCGCGCCAGCCTTGTAGACGCCAACGGCAACGCCACCAGCTATACGTACGACGGCCTCGACCGGCTCTCGACCACGAGCTGGCCGGGCGGCAGCTACGAGACGCTGGGCTACGATGCGGGCGGCAACGTCGTCTCGCGCGGTACGCGGGCGGGCCAGCCCATCGCCTATGCCTACGATGGGCTCAACCGGCTCGTCACCAAGACGCCGCCCTCGCCCTGGCCGGTCGTGAGCTACGGTTACGACCTCGCCGGCCGCGTGACCTCCGTCTCCGACACCAGCGCCGCGATCCCGCTCATCGCCACGCCCGGCAGCACCACGGCCTACACGACCACCACCGCCTACGACGTGCTCAACCGGCCCATGGGCGTCTCGTGGAACCCCGCTCCCGCGGCCACCGCGTCGGCGGCAGGCCCGGTCGTCACCTTCGGCCACAGCTACAACAAGGCCAACCAGAGGACCGCCGAGACGGTCTCCGACAACACCTGGCTCGCCTATCCCTCCGGCACCCCCTCGACGACCGGCTACACGGCGAACACCCTGAACCAGTACACCGCCGTCGGCGCCGTCACCCCGACCTACGACGGCAACGGCAACCTCACCTTCGACGGCACCACGACCTTAGGCCACGACCCCGAGAACCGCCTCGTGAGTGCATCGGGCGGCGGCAACACCGCCACCTACGCCTTCGACCCGCGCGGCCGTCGCAAGGTCCGCACCGTCAACGGCACCACCACGGTCACGATCACCGGCGCAGACAATCGCGAGCTCATGGACTACGACGGCGCCACCGGCGCCATCCTCAGGTGGTACGCCTACGGGCCGGGACCCAATGCGGTCCTGAACCAGATGAACGTCGCATCAGGCACGCGCGACACGCTGCTGCCCGACCTGCTGGGCTCGATCGTCGCCTCCGTCGATTCGAGCACCGGCAACATCGCGCCGTTCGGCTACCGGCCCTACGGCACGACCTCGGCGGCACCGGCGCAGTTCGGCTACACCGGCCAGCGGGTCGACCAGGAAACCGGCCTCTACTACTACCGCGCCCGGCACTATTCGCCGGCGTGGGGGCGGTTCACCCAGGCCGATCCCATCGGCTACCAGGGCGGCATCAATCTCTATGGGTATGTCGGGAACGATCCGCTCAATGCGACTGACCCAAGTGGCCTCGATACATACTTCGGTCAACTCACCGCCGCCTACGTTCCCATAATTGGCGCCGTAGTCAGTGGCGGAATATACGTCACTTCACGGAATTCATATGGCTTGCCGGACATCGGCTTTTTCGGAGCCGCAGGCCCCGCCGTCGGCGTGAATACCGGGGTGGGCGCCGCGCTTGGCTATCAGGCTGGCCCACTTTCATCCTTTCAAGGAAGGAGCATCAACGTCGACGTAAGCGTAGGTCCGTTGGCGGCGAGCGCATCTTACGCTCCCAGTGGCGCTTCAACATTCTCAACATTGCAAGGTGGGACGCTAGGCGTCAGTGCAGGGCTGCCTGCGGTAGCATCAGCCACGCTGTCATCACCTACAACGAGAACGGCGGGCGTGATGGAAAACATGTTCATCCCGTTCCTTCAGCAACTTGGGATAGGACCATTTTCACAACAGCAAGTCGGTGCGTCCAACGGTCTTCCCGGCATTGGGAGTGTGCCGGCTGCTACTGCCGCATCATGGCTGGACCCTAGAGCACCCGGATCGGGGTTTGGCTCCTATGGGGGTTCCGGATTCGCTAATGGCTTCAATCTCTATCCTAGCTATTCGAAGTGACCGAAGGGTATCGCGTGTTCCCGTTTTCAATTGCCGGTAGAATACCAATCCATGCTCTCGACGGCCGAGCTGAAGCCGATGTAATAGATGCGATAAGAGCGGACTTGGCCCGCCAGCAGATCAAGTGTGAAGTTGAAGGCTCTGACATCGTATTCAAGAATTGGTCATTCGCTGTCTGGTCGCTATCGCGTTACGCTGTTGTGGAGAGTGGGCGCTTTACCATTCATTCTGAGTGTGTCGAGTATTCGCTCTCTACCCGTATGCTTTTCATCTTGGCGACGGCGATGTTCATGCTGGCAGCACTTTTGCTTTGGCCGGTGTCGAATTTGCTAGTCGCAACTAAATTCGCGATTGCAGGTGGGCTATGGCTGTATTTCTTTTGTGCGAACTACTTGTTGATTTGGTTTAGAACTCGGCGATTCCTGCAAAAGCTCATTCATCGACTAGAGATTCAGTAGCGTCGCTCCAACGCTTACGACCTCGCCGGCCGCGTGACCTCCGTCTCCGACACCTCCGCCGCCATCCCGTCGGTCGCCACACCGGGCAGCACGACTGCCACCCCACCGCTAAAGCGTCACCCCGCCATTCACGTGGATCGTCTGTCCCGTGATGTAGCCCGCCGCCGGCGAGCACAGGAAGGCGATCAGCGCCGCCACCTCGGCCGGCCGGCCGTAGCGGCCCATCGGAATCGACTGGCTGACCTTTTCCATGCCGGCGCGCGGCACCGCGGCGTGGGCGTCGGGGTCCTTTTCGATGAAGCCCGGCGCCACGCAGTTCACCGTGGCGCCCGACGGCGCGAGGTCGACGGCGAAGGCCTTGGCGAAGGCCTCCATGCCGGCCTTGGCCGCGGCCGAGGCGGGGAAGGTCATCAGCCCGCGCGCGAAGGCGTGGGCCACGAAGGAGGAGACGCCGACCAGCCGGCCCGCGGTGCCGGCCTTCGCCAGCCAGGGTTTGGCCGCCGTTGCGAGCTCGAAGAACGCCGCCGGCATGGCGGCCTGGCTGGCGTCCCACGCCGCGCGATCGAGCTCGCCGACCGGCGTGCGGTTGGCGAAGCCCGCGTTGCTCACGATCACGTCCAGCCGGCCGAATTTTTCTATCGTCCCGGCCACCAGCCGTTGGGCCGTGCCCGGCTCGGCGAGATCGCCGCTCAGGATCAGGGTCGCCGCCCCGGCGTCGGCGGCAGATTTCGCGACCTTGTCGAGGCCCGAGAGGTTCTTGCGTGCGTGCAGGACGAGCGCCGTGTCGGGTGCGGCGAGCGCCCGCGCGGTCGCCGCGCCAATGCCCGAGGAGGCGCCCGTGACGAGGATCACGCGGGAGGGGGAAACCATGGCGACAGCCTTAGGGTCCCGCCACGCTAGCGGCAAGTCTCGCGGACGACGGGCGCCAGCCAGGCCGCGAAGCGGCGGGCGCCCTGGGCGGAGAAGTGGCCCTGGTCGACGAAATCCTCGGCGCCGAAGAAGCCGGGCGGCGGGGCGGCGTAGACGTCGCCCAGCGCGCGCGCGGTGCGCGCCAGGGCGTCGTTCAGCTCCGCCAGGCGTTGCGGCAGGTCGCGGTCGCGCAGCCGCGGCAGCCAGCCATACAACCCCTCGCCCTGCAGGCGCTGGGCGTTGACGACCTGGCCGATCCAGATCGTGCGGATGCCGCGGGCGCGGTCGATGGCCGAAAGGGTGCGCACGTTGCGCTCGAAGATCGCGGTCAGCGCCGGATCGGCGCCGCCCGCCGGCGGCAGGGCGTAGGGATCCTTGGCGTAGCGCACGGTGTCGGTCTCCGCGCCGAGCAGGCGCAGCAGCACCGTGAGCAGCGGCGAGATCGTGACGTTCGAGCCGCCGACCCGACGGACTTTTAGCGAATCGACCTGGCTCGGCATGTGGAAGTCGGCATAGCCGCGGTCGAGGTCGGGGATGTGCGCGTTGCGCAGGTCGTTCCAGCCGACGAAGTAGACGGCGCAGCGCGGCGTCTTGCCGAACCGGTCGGCGTAGAACGCGGCCTGCAGCACGTGCTCGGCGGTGGTGTAGCCGGGCACGCCGTGGTTGACGACCAGCAGCCCGTCGCCTTTCAGCGCCTCGTCGAGCCGCTCCGGCCAGGTGTCGCCCTGGCCGTTGCCGATGTCGTAGGTCGCCGAGCCGCCGAAGGTCGCGACGACCGCGGCGGCGGCCAGGCGCGCGGGATCGGGATCGCGGCCGCGCGTGCCCTGCGAGGAGTGGCGGATCGCCAGGCCGGTGGCACTGGTGATGGCGAGATCCGGCACCGGCACGGCCTGCAGCAGCGGATGCCATTGGAAGCGCGGCGGCTCGGCCATGGCGGGCGGCAGCAGCGAGGGCGAGCCCCTGGGCGTCAGCGCCCACGAGCCCATGCCGCCCAAAAGCTCGACCGCGGCCAGCACGAGCAGGGTGCCCGACAGCGCCGGCCAGCGCACGACGGCGAGTGCTGCGATCAGCAGTGCCAGGAGATAGAGAAAGTAGAGAAGCCGCGGGCCGCCGGCCGCCAGCTCACCGATCGCCGTCAGCCAGGCCGCGGCGGCGATGACCGCCAGCAGCAGCAGCGCCGCGACCAGGCAAGGAATCGCCCGCTCGAACCGGTAGGGCCGCCGGAGGCCGGCATAGGCGAGGAACGGCTTCAGCATTTAGACCGGGAAGAATGGCGCGCCCGAAGAGATTCGAACTCCTAGCCTTCTGATTCGTAGTCAGATGCTCTATCCAGTTGAGCTACGGGCGCACGGCCAGAGCGCCTCCCGCGAGGCGTCCGGCAAGAAGGCGCGCACCCTAATGAAACTGCCGTGCCGTTGCAAGCCGACGCCCCGGGCGCCGCGGCACCGATGCCGGGGCGGCCGCAGGGCGCGGCGGAAAGAGTGCACAATAGGGGCCAAGTCCCTCAATTTCCTCGGAATTCGAGGCTTGTCGGTTTTGCTTGCTTTCAAGTAGCATCACAGGCATCTGGATTTGGGGGCTGGTGCCCCGACTCGCGCCCGCCCGTCGTTTGGGTGGCCGAAGCGGAGGCGCCCAAGTGATGATGCCAGGGCAGTTTCGAGGCCAAAGATGGCGCTAAGAGTCCAACGATCCGCGCTTCTCTTGGCAGCGGTCGTTTTGAGCGGGTGCAACGAAGCCGGCATTTTCGCGCCCGCCGGCAGTCAGCCGCCGTCGAATCCGGCGATCAGCCAGACCGGCACGCAGACCGTGCGCCAGCGCATACAACAGCTGCGCGCCGACCAGGCGGCGCTGGCCAACGGCATCTCGCGCCAGCAGGAGCAGCTCAACGCGACGCGCAGCCAGCTGTCGAGCGATTCGGCGGCCTATAGCAGCCTGACCAGCGGCATCACCTCGCGCCTGCAGGGCGGCACGACGCCGGGCAACCCCGAACTGGTCAATCAGTGGAACGCGGCCCAAGCCAAGCTCGACGCCATGACGCTGGGCGTCGGCACGCTGAACTCGCTGGCGAGCCAAGTGACGACCCAGGCCTCGGTCGCGGGCTACCTGCTGGAGAACGTGCGCGCGACCTTCGCGGTCGGCGGCGCGGTCGACGAGGACCACCGCAACCTGCGCGCCATCGAGAGCGAGACGACGCGCTCGATGCAGCAGATCGACCGGCTGATCGGCGACCTCAACGCCCAGATCGGTCGCGAAAACGGCTTCCTCGCCCGTGAGCGCACCAATCTCGCGGCACTTTCCTACGGCGTGAACCTCGGCCGCCTCGGCACGCCGGGCGGCCAGCGCGTGACGGTGACGCAGCGCCGGCCGGTGCCGCTGCAGTAGTCGCGTCGGCGTCGTCCCGCCACCGTAACCTGAACTTCACGTAATTCCCTCGGATCGGTAACGTCCGGCCACGATGGTGCGCCCGTTCGCGAGCGCACAATGTCCCCATCGACTGATCCCGGCACCGATCTGCCCGCCCGGCGCCAGCGCTGGCTGTCCGTTCTGGCCAAGGCGCCGGCGCCGCGCCTGAAAGCGCTGTGGGACGGGCTCGGTCCGGTGCCGGCCTATGCCCTGCTGCGACGTCCCGAGGTCGGCCTCGTCATGGTGCAGGGCCGCATCTCGGGCAGCGGCGCACCATTCTGCGCCGGCGAAATGACCGTGACCCGCGCCGCCGTCCGGCTGGCGGGCGGCCAGATCGGCCACGGCTACGTGGGCGGGCGCCAGCCGCGCCAGGCCGAACTGGTGGCCGCCATCGACGCGCTGGGGCAGCTGCCGCAATGGCGCGCGATGCTCGAGGCGCGGGTGGTGGCGCCGCTCGCCGCCGAGGCCGAGGCCCGGCACCGCCTGACCGCGGCGCAAGCGGCGGCAACCAAGGTCGACTTCTTCACGGTGGCCCGCGAGGCCGGCACATGAGCCTCGAACCCGGCGCCACCGACATCAACACCGACATCGCCACGGGCTTCGCCGATCCGGTGCACGGCTCGCAACGCACCTTCCGTCGCGTGCTCGACGCCTTCGCCCATCCCGGCCGCATCGTGGCGCTGGACGATGCGCCGGAACCGCCCGGCACGCTCAACCGCGCCTCGGCCGGCCTGCTGCTGACGCTCGCCGACCAGGACACGCCACTGTGGCTGGCGCCCGAGTACGAGACGCCGGCGGTTTGCGCGTTCGTGAAGTTCCACACCGGCGCGCCTGTCATGGTGGCCCGCGCCGAGGCGGCCTTTGCTCTGCTGTCGCTCGGCGATGCGCCGCTGTTCGAGGGCTTCGCGGTCGGCAGCGACGACTATCCCGACCGCTCCGCCACGCTGGTGATCGAGGTTCCCGTGCTCGGCGCCGGCGCTGCCCGGACGTGGCGCGGACCGGGTATCGACGGTACGGCCCGCGTCGCCGTGGCCGGCCTCGATGCGGCCTTCTGGCAGGGCTGGGCCGCCAACGGCGCGTTGGCACCGTGCGGCGTCGACGTCGTGTTCACCGCCGGCTCGCAGCTTCTCGCGCTGCCGCGCGGCATCGTCGTAGACGATTGAGAGGGGAGGCCTGAGATGTATGTCGCGGTCAAGGGCGGCGAGACGGCCATCGCCCATTCGCTCGACCTTGTCGCCGACAAGCGGCGCGGCGACCGCAGCGTGGCCGAACTCTCGCTCGAGCAGATCGACCAGCAACTCGGCCTCGCCGTCGACCGCGTGATGACCGAGGGCTCGTGCTACGACCGCGGGCTGGCAGCGCTGGCCATCAAACAGGCACGCGGCGATCTGGTCGAGGCCATCTTCCTGCTGCGCGCCTACCGCACGACGCTGCCGCGCTTCGGCACCAGCCAGCCGCTCGACACCTCGCGCATGGTGGCGGAGCGGCGCATCTCGTCCACCTTCAAGGACGTGCCCGGCGGACAGGTGCTGGGCCCGACCTACGACTACACCCATCGCCTGCTCGACTTCTCGCTGGCCGTCGCGGGCGAGCGCGAGGTGGCGCCGACCGCACCGGCCGACACCGCATTGGCGCTGCCCCGTGTCGGCGACATCCTCGAGAACGAAGGCATGCTGGAGCCCGCGCCGTCGGCCGATGGCAAGCCCGGCGACCTCACGCGCGAGCCGCTGGCACTGCCGGCCGCGCGGCCTCTGCGCCTGCAAAATCTGGCGCGCGGCGACGAGGGCTTCCTGCTGGCGCTCGGCTACTCGACGCAGCGCGGCTACGGCAACAACCATCCCTTCGTGGGCGAGATCCGCTTCGGCTCGGTGCCGGTCTCCTTCGTGCCGGAAGAGCTGGGCTTTGCCATCGAGATCGCCGAAATCGACGTCACCGAATGCGACATGGTGAACCAGTTCGCAGGCTCGCACGACGTGCCGCCGCAGTTCACCCGCGGCTATGGCCTGGCCTTCGGCCACGCCGAGCGCAAGGCGATGGCCATGGCGCTGGTCGACCGCGCGCTGCGCGCCGAGGAGCTGTCGGAGACGGCGACGTCGCCGGCGCAGGACGAGGAATTCGTGCTGGCGCACAGTGACAATGTCGAGGCCTCGGGCTTCGTGCAGCACCTCAAGCTGCCGCACTATGTCGACTTCCAGTCCGAACTGGTGGTGGTCCGCGCCCTGCGCGAGGAAGCCGAGGCGCGCAACTCGTGCGGGGTAACCCCCGCACTGCAGGCGTCGCTCGCCCGGGCGGCGGAGTAGACGATGCCCGACACGTCCCTCCCCGACACTTCGCTCCGGGACTCGGCCTACAACTACGCCTACCTCGACGAGCAGACCAAACGGATGATCCGCCGCGCCATCCTGAAGGCGGTCGCGGTGCCGGGCTATCAGGTGCCATTCGGCGGTCGCGAGATGCCGCTGCCCTACGGCTGGGGCACCGGCGGCATCCAGGTGACGGCGGCCATCATCGGCCGCGACGACACGCTGAAGGTGATCGACCAGGGCGCCGACGACACGACCAACGCCGTCAGCATCCGCCGCTTCTTCGCCCGGGTGGCCGACGTGGCCACCACGACCCGCACCGAGGACGCCACCGTCATCCAGACGCGCCACCGCGTGCCCGAGACGCCGCTTAGCGACGGCCAGATCCTGGTGTTCCAGGTGCCGATCCCCGAGCCGCTGCGCATGCTGGAGCCGCGCGAGACCGAGACGCGCACGCTGCACGCGCTCAGGGAATACGGCGTCATGCAGGTGAGCCTCTACGAAAGCATCGCCCGGCACGGCCGCATCGCCAAGACCTACAACTACCCGGTGCTGGTGAACGGCCGCTACATCATGAGCCCCTCGCCCATCCCCAAGTTCGACAATCCCAAGCTCGATCGCAGCCCGGCATTGCAGCTCTATGGCGCCGGCCGCGAGAAGCGCATCTATGCCGTGCCGCCCCACACGCCGGTGAAGAGCCTCGACTTCGACGACCATCCGTTCGAGATCGAGACCTGGAGCGAGTGCTGTGCGCTCTGCGGGTCGCGCGACAGCTTTCTCGACGAGATGATCGTCGACGATGCCGGCAAGCGGCTGTTCGTCTGCTCCGACACCGACTACTGCGAGCGGCGGCGATGAGCGGACCGCTGCTGTCCGCCCGCGGCGTGACCAAGCGCTTCGGCGGCCGCGTCGCCTGCCGCGACGTGAGCTTCGACCTGTGGCCCGGCGAAGTGCTGGGCGTCGTGGGCGAATCGGGGTCGGGCAAGACGACGCTGCTGAACTGCCTGGCCGGCCGGATGACGCCGGACGCGGGATCGGTCGCCTACGACACCGCCGCAGGCCCGGTCGACGTGCATGGCCTCAGCGAAGCCCGCCGGCGGCTGCTCACCCGGACCGAATGGGGCTTCGTCAGCCAGGATGCCCGCGAGGGCCTGCGCATGGGGGCCAGCGCCGGCGCCAACATCGGCGAGCGCCTGATGGCGATCGGCGAACGGCACTACGGCGAGATCCGGCGTACCGCCGCCGACTGGCTCGGTCGCGTCGAAATCGACCTCGACCGGCTCGACGACCGGCCGACGGCATTCTCCGGCGGCATGCGCCAGCGCCTGCAGATCGCCCGCAACCTGGTGAGCCGCCCGCGGCTGGTGTTCATGGACGAGCCGACCGGCGGCCTCGACGTCTCGGTGCAGGCGCGCATCCTCGACCTGCTGCGCGGCCTGGTCGAGAACCTGCAGCTGTCGGTCGTGCTGGTCACCCACGATCTCGGCGTCGCCCGCCTGCTCACGCACCGGCTGATGGTGATGCAGGGCGGCCAGGTGGTGGAGGACGGCCTCACCGACCAGGTGCTGGACGATCCGCAGCACGCCTACACCCAGATGCTCGTCGCCTCGATCCTGCCGGCCTGACGCCATGCCGCCCGATCCGACCCAGCCCGTGCTTCGCGTCTCCGGCCTCAGCAAGTCCTTCGTCGTTCATGCGCAGGGTGATCTCGCACTTCCGGTGTTGCGGCGTGTCTCGCTCGCCGTCTCGCCCGGCGAGTGCGTGGCGCTGGTCGGCCCATCGGGCGCTGGCAAGAGCACGCTGCTGCGCTGCCTCTATGGCAACTACCGCGCCGACTCCGGCTCGATCCGCGTCCGCCACGGCGACGGCCTGGTCGAGCTGGCGGGCGCCGAGCCGCGGGTGATGCTCGAGGTGCGCCGCCGGACCGTGGGCTTCGTCAGCCAGTTCCTGCGGGTCATTCCGCGGGTGCCGGTGGTCGACGTCGTGGCCGGGCCGGCGATCCGGCTGGGCGTGCCAGAGGCTGAGGCGCGCG
>JAIETA010000069.1 GCA_019745575.1 Reyranella sp.
GCAGCCGGCACCGGCCGTGGGCCAGCCGGCGCAGCAGGCCGCGCCGGCACCAAAGAACTTCACCGAAGTCGTGGCGCTGTTCGAAGCCAAGCGCGAGGCGCGGCTGGTCAACTACCTGTTGCACCATGTCCACGAGGTGCGCTGCGAACCGGGACTGATCGAGTTCCGGCCAGAACCGCAGGCACCGCCCGATCTGGCGTCGCGCCTGAGCGACTGCCTGAGCCGCTGGACCGGCCGGCGCTGGATCGCCTCGGTGTCCAGCGATGCCGGCCGGCCGACACTGGCCGCGCAGAAGGCCAGCAAGGCCGACGACCTGCGCAGCCAGGCCGAAGGCCATCCCATGGTTCAGGCCATTCTGAAGACATTCCCCGGCGCCAAGCTCGACGCTGTCCGGCGCAAGAACGAACAGGCTTCCCTGGTGGCGGGGCTCGCAGGTCCGCCCGACGAGGAGCCGCCCCCGGCCGAGGAATACCCCGCCGACGACGATGTTCCGGAAAGCGAGTTCTGATGTTCGACAAACTCAAGGATCTTGGCGGCCTGATGCAGCAGGCGCAGGCCATGCAGCAGAAGGTCCAGGAGCTGCAGGCAGGCCTTGAACGGCTGGAGATCGTGGGCACGTCGGGCGCCGGCCTGGTGAAGGTGACCGTGAACGGCAAGAACGAGATGCGACGGGTTGAGATCGACTCCTCGCTGTTCGTGCCGGCCGACAGGGGCGTGGTCGAGGACCTGATCGTGGCCGCCTGCAACGATGCGCGGGCCAAAGTCGAACAGGCGGTCCAGGAGCAGATGAAGTCCATCACCGGCGGCCTGCCGTTGCCGCCGGGCTTCAAGTTCTAGACGCCACGGCCCAGATGAACGGCGCCGAGATCGAACGCCTGATCCAGTTGCTGGGCCGGTTGCCCGGCCTCGGCCCGCGGTCGGCGCGTCGCGCGGCACTCCATCTCCTGAAGAAACGCGAAACCCTGATGCAGCCGCTCAGCGCCGCCCTGGCCGATGCGGCGCGGGCCATCCGGGCCTGCTCGGTGTGCGGCAACCTCGATACCGTCGATCCCTGCACGATCTGCGCCGATCCGAGGCGCGACGCCGGCCTGATCTGCGTCGTCGAGGATGTCGGCGACCTCTGGGCCATGGAACGCGGCAAGATATTCCCCGGGCGCTATCACGTGCTGGGCGGGTCGCTGTCGGCGCTCGACGGTATCGGGCCGGACGAACTCAACATTGCGGCGTTGGTCAAGCGCGTGGCGGCCGGCGGCATCCGCGAGGTGATCATGGCGACCAATGCCACGGTCGACGGCCAGACGACCGCGCACTATCTCGCGGAGCGGCTCGCCGAATGGAATGTACCCCTGACCCGCCTCGCCCACGGCGTGCCGGTGGGCGGCGAACTCGACTGGCTGGACGACGGCACGCTGGCAACCGCCCTCAAGGCCCGGCGCGCCCTTTGAGACCCGACCGGTGAGCGCCGAAGCCCTGGCCGCGATCGCCGTCGCCCTCGGCGCCGGCTGGGCCAGCGGGCTCAACGCCTATGCGGCGGTGCTGGTCCTGGGCAGTGCCGAGCGTCTGGGCCTTGTCAGCCTGCCGCACGGCCTGCAGGTGCTGGCCTCGCCCTGGGTCCTGGCCGTGGCGGCCGTGCTGTTTGCCCTCAATTTCCTGGCCGACAAGGTTCCCTATGTCGACAGCGTCAACGATGCGCTGCAGACCTTCGTGCGCATTCCGGCGGGCTTCCTGTTGGCCTATGGCGCGGCGGGCGGGCTGAGCCCCGAGGTCGCGGTCATCGCGGGCCTGCTGGGCGGCACCCTGGCGGCCGGAACGCACATCGCCAAGACAGGCTCGCGGGCCCTCATCAACACCTCGCCGGAGCCATTTAGCAACATCGCGGCCTCGCTCGCCGAGGACGTCACCGTGATCGGTGGCCTGGCGCTGGCGATTGCGCATCCCATCACGTTCTTGTGTCTGCTGGCCGTCTTCGTGGCCCTGCTGGTCTGGCTGCTGCCCAAGCTCGTGCGGCTCGCCTTGGTACCGCTCCGGCGGCTGGTCGGCCGGCGGCAAAAGCCTTGAAGTCCATGGTGCCTATCGACCTTTGGCGGATGAACGGCCGCTTTCCTTCGGCTGCGGGAAGGTTACACTTGGCTTCCTGAATCCATGTTCATCAGACAAAACATCCAGACCCTGCGGTTCTTCCGCACCACGCCGGCGATGCGCTGCCCGTATCTGCCGCACCGGCTGGAGACGAAGCTTGTCACCGAGCTCAGCGGGCCGGATGCGATCTCTCAGCACGATACCCTGACCGACGCGGGCTTCAGGCGTTCTCACCACTTCGTCTACAAGCCGCTATGCGACGGCTGCCGCGCCTGTGTGCCGGTGCGTATCAGGGTGCGCGATTTCGAACCGAGCCGCGCGCAACGGCGGATCCTGCGGCGCAACGAGCACGTCCACGCCGTCGAGACCCAGCCGCTGGCGACGGGCGAGCAATACGCCCTGTTTTCGCGCTACGTGCTGACCCGGCACCGGGACGGCGACATGGCCGACATGGATTTCGACGACTACCGCGCCATGGTCGAGGAAAGCCCGGTCGACACGGCCATCATCGAGTTCCGTGACGATTCGGCGGACGGCCGGCTGGTGGGCGCCTGCCTCGTCGACTGGCTGTCGAGCGGCGTCTCGGCAGTCTACAGTTTCTTCGACCCGCAGGACCCGCGGCGCGGGCTGGGCACTCACATGATCGCCTGGCTTGCGAACGCAGCCGCGCGGCGCGGCCTGCCCTACGTCTACCTGGGCTACTGGATAGCCGACTCGAGCAAGATGGCCTACAAGCGCGCCTTCCGTCCGCTGGAATTCTTCGGTCCCGAGGGATGGACGGAGTTGCCTACAGGCTAGGCAAATGCGGCCGGATGGAGCGACTTGACGCACCCGGCAACTCGCCGAAGCCGGCCCAAAGGCTAGCCTAGTCCTACAGACCGCGTTATCAAGGAGCGCCTCGGCGCGAGACCGGGGAGCCCACAAGAAGAACTCGCCCAGGGGAGACGGATGCGCCTTTTGCTGTCCTTCAGTGCGCTCATCGACGCCATGAACGAGAAGATCGGTCTGGTGTGCAACTGGCTCGTGCTGCTGGCCTGCGTGGTCAGCGCCGGCAACTCCATGGTCAGATACGCCTACGACCAGAGCTCCAACGCCTGGCTCGAGGTGCAGTGGTACATGTTCGCCGTCATCGTCATGTTCGGCGCCGCCTATACGCTGCGTAAGAACGAGCATGTCCGCGTCGACATCTTCTACATGACGCTGAGCCGCCGCGGACAGCTGTGGATCGACATTCTCGGTACCCTGGTCTTCCTGATCCCGACCTGCACCATCCTGGCCTGGCTGAGCTGGCCGTTCTTCATGCAATCCTACAACGTGCTCGAGCACTCATCGAACGCCGGCGGCCTGCTGCGCTGGCCGATCAAGCTGGTGCTGCCGCTGGGCTTTGCCCTGGTGGCGCTGCAGGGCCTTTCCGAACTGATCAAGCGCGTGGCGTTCCTCAACGACTACGCCGTCGACAGTCTCGAAGCCCACTACGAGAGGCCGACGCAATGATGATTCCGCTCGATTGGATGCCGCCGCTGATGTTCGGCGGCCTCGTCGTCTTCATGCTGATCGGCTTTCCCGTCGCCTTCTCGCTCTGCGCCGTCGGGTTCTTTTTCGGCTTCCTGGCCATCGACATGGGCTATTTCACGATGGCCTTCATGCAGGCCATCCCCGGCCGTGTGTTCGGCAGCATCCTGTCCAACGAGCTGCTGCTCGCCATCCCGTTCTTCACCTTCATGGGTGCAATCCTCGAGAAATGCGGCCTCGCCGAGGACATGCTGGAATCGATGGGCCAGCTGTTCGGGCCCATCAAGGGCGGACTGGGATACTCGACCATCATCGTCGGCTTCATCCTCGGTGCCATCACCGGCACGGTGGCCGCACAGGTGATCGCCATGGCGTTGATCACCCTGCCGGTGATGATGCGCTACAGGTACGACATGCGCTACGCCACGGGCGTGCTGGCGGCGTCGGGCACCATCACCCAGCTGGTGCCGCCTTCGCTGGTGCTGGTCGTGCTGGCCGACCAGCTCGGCCGGTCGGTCGGCGACATGTATCTCGGCGCCTGGGGCCCCTCGCTGATGCAGATCGGCCTGTTCGCCCTCTACACGTTTTATCTCACGCTCATAAAGCCCGAAGCCCTGCCGCCCGTGCCGCGCACGCTGTTCGGCCGAGCTCTTCTGGTCAAATGCGCCTGGGGCATCATCCCGGCGGCGGTGCTGATCTTCCTTGTGCTGGGCACCATCATGATGGGCCTCGCCACGCCGACCGAGGCCGGCGCCATGGGCACCATCGGGGCGATCGTGCTGGCTGTCGTCAGGAACGCTCCGCTGACCAGATTCGATCAGGTCGTGTTCGGCGTCGGTTGCGTGTCGGCCATCATCGGAGCGCTGATCGGAACAGTCGCCTTCAAGTCGCTTCCGTTCCAGATCGCCTTCACCTTCATGTTCGCGTCTGTCATCTGGCTGTGCTGGCGAGCCTGGCAGTTCAAGGAACTGCGCGACCTCATCATCCAGGCCATGCAGGCGACCATGCGCATCACCGCGATGGTGGCCTTCATCCTGGTCGGCGCGACCTGCTTTTCGATCTCGTTTGCCGGCGTCGATGGCGGCCATTGGGTGGAACACCTGCTCACCGGCCTGCCGGGCGGCGTCTGGGGCTTCCTGATCGTCGTCAATCTGTTCGTCTTCTTCCTGGCGTTCTTCCTCGACTTCTTCGAGATCGCCTTCATCATCGTGCCGATGCTGGCCCCGGTGGCCCAGAAGGTCCTGACGCCGGTGGTCGGCGCCGATGCGGCGCTGATCTGGTTCGGCGTCATGCTCTGCGTGAACCTGCAGACGTCGTTCATGCATCCGCCGTTCGGCTTCGCCCTGTTCTACCTGCGCAGCGTGGCGCCCAAGGAGGTCAAGAGTTCGGACATCTACTGGGGGTCCATCCCCTGGGTCGTTCTGCAGCTCATCCTGGTGGCGATCGTGGTGGCGGTGCCGCAGTCGGTGACCCTCTTCCTCGACAAGCCGCACGGCCGCGACCCGACGAAGATCGAACTCAAGATCGAGGTGCC
Organism: Reyranella sp.; assembly: GCA_019745575.1. Lineage (GTDB taxonomy): Bacteria > Pseudomonadota > Alphaproteobacteria > Reyranellales > Reyranellaceae > Reyranella. The sequence continues at coordinate 5,126 of JAIETA010000069.1, forward strand.
CAAGGAAGACGACATGCCGCCGGCGTTCAGCTTGCCGCCACCCAGGAACTGAACCCGTCGTTCACGACGGCGCCAAGACAAAAAAAGCCCCGCCTGCCGGCGGGGCTTTTCTCTTGTCCGGGCCGCCTTACGAGGCGATACGGCGGAGATTGAAGTTGTCGAACGAGAACTCGGCGGTGCGGAACCACTCGACCTCGGCGTTGCGGAACGGCTTCAGGCTGTCGTAGATCTTCTTGAACTTCGGATTCTGCGCCGACAGTTCGTCATAGTACTTGTAGGCCTCGTTGAAGCAGGCCTCGAGCACCGTGTTCGGGAAAGGCTTGAGAACGGTGCCCGCCGCCACGAGACGGCGCAGCGCCGCCGGATTGCCGGCATCGTACTTCGGCACCATCCAGCTCGTGACGAGGCCGCTGGCGGTCTCGACCATCGCCTTGTAGGGCTTGGGCAGGGTCTCCCAGGCCTTCGAGTTGATGTACATCGAGCCCACCGAGGCGCCTTCCCACCAACCCGGGTAGTAGTAGTACTTCGCGACCTTGTTGAAGCCGAGCTTCTCGTCGTCGTACGGGCCGACCCATTCGCAGGCGTCGATCGTACCCTTCTCGAGAGCCGGATAGATGTCGCCGCCGGCGATCTGCTGCGGCACGACGCCAAGGCGCGTCAGGATCAGGCCGGCGAAGCCGCCGACCCGGAACTTGAGGCCCTTCATGTCGTCCATCGAGTTGATTTCCTTGCGGAACCAACCGCCCATCTGGCAGCCCGTGCCGCCGAACGGGAACGACACGATGTTGTAGTCCTTGTAGAACTCGTTGATCAGCTGGCTGCCGCCGCCGTGATAGAGCCAGGCGTAGTACTGCCGCTGATTCATCGAGAACGGCAGGCCGGTCTCGAACACGAATGACGGATCCTTGCCGAAATAGTAGTAGGCCGCAGTCTGGCCCATTTCGACGGTCGCGTTCTGGATCGCGTCGGCAACTTGCAGGCCGGGAACGATTTCACCCGCGGCGAAAACGCGGATCTGGAACTTGTTGTCCGACATTTCGCCGATCATCTTGGCGAAGAGTTCGGCGCCGCCGTAAAGCGTGTCCAACGACTTCGGGAAGCTCGACGTCAGGCGCCACTTCACCTCCGGCATGCTCTGGGCAATCGCCGGCGCGGCGAGTGTCGTTGCGGCAGCAACGCCCGCAGCGCCCACGCCTGCGGTCTTGATGAATTTTCTACGCTCCATACGTTTCTTCCTCCCTAAGACGGCCCTCATGGCCGAGCAATGGGCAAAGACTGGCACGCGAGAATCGGTTTGAAAAGTGCTTCCCCCCGCCAATTACCTTAAAAATATGCAATGTCCGCTACTGCACAAAATCGCGGCAGCCAAAGAAAAGGCCCCGCCGAAGCGGGGCCCTTCCACCGGCCACGCCGGGTTCGATGTCAGAGCTTGTTGGCCGCCGACTGACGCGCCATGAAGTTGTCGAAACCGCCTTCGGCAACACGCGACCACAGTACGCCGTCGCGCCGGAAATCCTTCCAGCTGTCGAAGATCTTCTTGAAGTTGGGCGACTTGGCGCTCGTCTCCGCATAGACCTCGTTGGACGCATTGAAGCACGCCTCGAGCACGGACTGCGGATACGGCGCCAGCTTGGTGCCGCCGGCCACCAGTTCCTTCAAGGCTTTCGGGCTTGCCGCATCGTACTTGGCGACCATCCAGGTGTTGGTCATGGCGGCGGCTGACCGGACGATGGCCTGATAGCTCTTCGGCAGCTCGTTCCACTTGTCGAGACCGGTGAACAGATGGAGCGTCGCACTGCCTTCCCACCAGCCGGGATAGTAGTAGTTCGGCGCTACCTTGTTGAAGCCGAGCTTCTGGTCGTCGTAGGGGCCGACCCACTCGGCGGCGTCGATCGTGCCCTTCTCGAGTGCCGGATAGATATCGCCACCGGCAATCTGCTGCGGCACCACGCCGATCTTGGCCATCACCTGCCCGGCGAAGCCGCCGATGCGCATCTTGAGGCCCTTCATGTCATCGACGGACTTGATCTCCTTGCGGAACCAGCCGCCCATCTGCGCACCGGTATTGCCGGCGGCCAGGCCGAAGATCTTGTAGTCCTTGTAGAAGTCGTTCAGCGCCTGCTCGCCGCCGCCCTGCGTCAGCCAGGCATCCTGCTGGCGGGTGTTGAGGCCGAACGGAATAGCCGTGCCGAAAGCGAACGCCGGGTCCTTGCCGAAGTAGTAGTAGGATGCCGTATGCCCCATCTCGACCGTGCCGTTCTGGATGGCATCGGCGACCTGCAGGCCGGGGACGATTTCGCCGGCGGCGAAAACGCGGATCTGGAACTTGTTGTCGGTCGCCTCGGCGACCGCCTTGGTGAAGGTCTCGGCACCGCCGTAGAGCGTGTCGAGCGACTTCGGGAAGCTCGACGTGAGCCGCCACTTGAGTTCCGGCATCGACTGAGCGATCGCCGGCGCGGCGAGCGAAGTCGAGGCGGCGACGGCAGCACCACCGACACCGGCGGTACGAATGAACTTGCGACGTTGCATGGAGAAAACCTCCCGGGTTTTTCGTCTATTTAACACTGTTTTGCTGTGCGGATATTCCGCCAAGGCGCGGGTTTATGACATGCCGCCCAGGCTTTGGGAAGGCCGTCAGAAAGACAGGAAAATCAGGGCCAAAGAGCCGATGGCGATACGATACCAGGCAAAAACCGCGAAGCTGTGCCGGCTGATGAAGTGCACGAAGGCACGGACCACGAGCGCCGCCGAAACAAAGGCCACGACGAAGCCCAGAGCGATCACCGCGCCGCCGTCCCAGTTCAAGGCCGACCAGTTCTTGTAGAGATCATAGACAGTGGCGCCGAGCATCGTGGGCATCGCCAGAAAGAACGAGAACTCGGCCGCCGTGGCACGGTCGACGCGAAACACGCGGGCCCCCATGATCGTCGCGCCGGCGCGCGACACGCCCGGCACCATGGCGAGACACTGGCAGAGGCCGATCAGAAGCGCGGTCTTGAGGTCGACATCGTCGAGCGACTTGATGCGCGGACGCTGGGCGAAGCGCTCGATGACGAGGATGATCACGCCGCCCACGATCAGCGCGACCGCCACGACCGTGGGATTGAACAGGACCGACTTGATGTACTTGTGGGCGAGCACGCCGATGATCGCGGCGGGCAGAAAAGCCACGACGATCGCCATCGCAAAGCGCACTGCCGGCCGATCGCGGCGCAGGACGCCGGCCGCCGTATTCCAGACCTTCTGCCGATAGAGAAAGCACACGGCGAGAATCGCGCCGAGCTGGATCACGATCTCGAAGACCTTGCCGGGCGGCCCCTCGAAGTGCAGCAGTTCCGCGGCAAGAATGATGTGCCCCGTCGAGGAGACCGGCAGGAACTCGGTGAGGCCTTCAACGACGCCGATCAGCACCGTCTTCCAGATCAGCGTCAGGTCCATGCCCGTCAATCCTTGAAGCGTTTGGCCCGTGGCCAACCCTTTTCGGGCATGCGGCCCGCCTGGGCCCGCTCGCCGCGCCAGAACTTCAGCTCGCCTGCCTCGATCGTACGGTTCGCCCAGGAAAGCCCGTCGGCGAGCCTGAACGCCTGCGCGTCGGCCAGGCGGTCGCCCTTCGACTTCTGCAGCAGCACGCCCCGTCCTCGTGCCATCTCGGGAACCTGTTCGATCGGGAAGATCAGCAGCTTGCGTCCCTGGCTCAGCGCCGCCACCGAGTCGGCTGCCTGCGGTACGATGGAAAACGCGACGGCCGTCTCCTTGTCCGCGAGATTGAGCGCCTGCTTGCCGTTCTTGGTCTGCGCCACGACGTCGTCTTCGGGCACCACGAAACCCCGGCCGGCATCGGAAGCCACCAGAAAGCGGCGACCGCCTTTCAAGACCTCGATCTGCACGATGTCCTGTTCGTTGCCCAGTTCGATCATCAGCCGGATCGGCTCACCGTGGCCGCGAGCGCTGGGCAGCTTGTCGCACGGCAACGTGTAGAATCGGCCGTTGGTGCCGAACACCAGGATCTTGTCGGTGGACTGGGCGTGCACGGCGAAGCGCGGCCCGTCGCCCTCCTTGAACTTGAGATCGGCCGCTTGCTTTTCGTCGAGATGGCCCTTGGCGGCGCGAATCCAGCCCTTGTCCGAACAGACGACCGTGATCGGCTCGCGCTCGACAAAATCCTCCACCGCATGCTCGATCTCGGCGGGAGCGTCGCCGAGCTCGGTGCGGCGGCGGCCCAACGCCGTCTTGCCGCCGAACTTGCGCTTCGTCTCCTGGACCTCGGCGGCAATCGCCTGCCACTGGAGCTTCTCGTCCTTGAGCAGCGCCTTCAACTCCTTGCGCTCGGCCGAGAGCTTCTTGTGCTCACCCTTGATCTCGAACTCCTCGAGACGACGCAGCGCGCGCAGGCGCATGTTGAGGATCGCCTCGGCCTGCGTATCGGTAAGCCCGAAGGCCTTGATCATCTTCGGCTTGGGCTCGTCCTCCTCGCGGATGATCTTGATCAGCCGGTCGAGGTTTAGATAGGCGATCAGATAACCTTCGAGGATCTCCAGCCGCCGTTCGATCGCTTCCAGCCGGAACGTCGAGCGCCGCACAAGGACCTCGCGCCGGTGGTCGAGGAAAGCCTGCAGCGCTTCGCGCAGATCCATCACCCGGGGCGTGTTGTCCTTGTCCAGAACGTTGAGGTTCAAAGGGAAACGGATCTCGAGATCGGTCAGCCTGAAGAGTTGCTCCATCAGCAGCTCGGCCGGCACGTTGCCGGTCCGGGGCTCGAGCACGATGCGCACGTCGTCGGCCGACTCGTCGCGCACATCCTCCAGGATCGGGAGTTTCTTGGCGTTGATGATCTCGGCGATGCGTTCGATCAGCTTGCCTTTCTGGACCTGGTAGGGAATCTCCGTCACGACGATGCGGTATTGTCCGCGCGGCAGCTGTTCGACGCTGTAGCGCGCACGCAGCCGGAAGGCGCCGCGCCCGGTTCTGTAGGATTCGACGATCGAGTCGCGCGGTTCCACCAGCAGACCGCCCGTCGGGAAGTCAGGTCCTTTCACCAGATCGACCAGCGTGTCGATTCGGGCGTTCGGCGTCTTGATGAGATGGAGCAGTGCGTCGCACAGTTCGCCCGCGTTGTGCGGCGGGATCGAGGTCGCCATGCCGACGGCGATGCCGGCCGCACCGTTGGCCAGCAGGTTTGGAAAGCCGCCCGGCAGCACCACCGGTTCCTCGGTCGAGCCGTCGTAGTTGGGGCGGAAGTCGACGGCGTTCTCGTCGATGCCGGCGAGCAGCGCCTCCGCCACCTCGGTCAGACGTGCCTCGGTGTAGCGCATGGCCGCCGGGTTATCGCCATCGATGTTGCCGAAATTGCCCTGGCCCTCGATCAACGGATAACGGGCGGCGAAATCCTGGGCGAGACGGACCAGCGCGTCATAGATCGACTGGTCGCCGTGCGGGTGATACTGGCCGATCACGTCGCCGACAACACGCGCGCTCTTCTTGAAGGCGCTGTTGGGATCGAGCCGCAACTGACGCATGGCGTACATCAGACGGCGATGCACGGGCTTCAGGCCGTCGCGGACGTCGGGCAGTGAACGCGCCATGATGGTCGACAGCGCGTAGGACAGGTAGCGTTCCTGGAGCGCCTGTCCGAATTGCACGGGCTTTACCGCAGCGAGCGGAACGACGTTGGTGCGTTTTGCCATCGACGGGACTGGAGAGGGGCCGGTCGCGATTCGCGCCGCGACCATTGTTGCTTAGCGTTGAAGCGTTTCCATAAATCTCGTCCGCGCGGGAGGCAAGGGCTTGTTGTGAGGCCAAAAGACATGCCGCTCGAGGAAATATCCCGTCAAATCGAGCCCCTGGCGCAGTTCGGCGTCGTCGGAGGGCAACCCGCCGGTGGACAGAAATGCCGGCAAGGCCAGCAGCTTCTCCTTGTAGGGGCCGGCAGCGGCCCGTGACACCGCCCGGCCGGTCTTGGGCGAAACGTAGGCCAGATCCTCCGCTGTGCCGGTCGCTGCACATTTTTCCAGATCGAGACCGTACCCCAGCTCCTGCAGCAGACCGAGCTCCAGCCGGACGTAGATCGCCGGCCAGCCGGGGTGACCAAGTCCTGCCAGAAAGGCGCGGAAGCCGTCGAACATGGCAGGATGTGGCTCACGCTCGGGCAACGCGGCGTCGACCACGGCGCAGGCGGCGGAAAGCCCGGCCAGTTCGACGGCGTCGTCGAGCACCCGCGCAGCATTGGGCTCGCGCAGCTCGCCGGCGTAGTTGCCCAGCTGATCGGACAAGCGCGCGCGCCAGCCCACCTCGACGACGTTGCCCGCCTGCCAGACCGGGCTGGCGCGCCGCGAGCCGCCGCCCGGCACGAAGCCCGCGTGACGTCCGTGGGTACGGGTCAGGAGTGACACGATGAGGCCGCTTTCGCCGTGGGCGCGTGCCGCCAGCACGATGCCTTCGTCGCTCCAGTCCATGACCCGGGTATGCCGCGTTTCGCAGGCCTGCGCCAGCCGCCGACGACGCTAGGGCTCGTAGTCGAGACCGATGGCCCGGTAATGTGCGGGGTTGTCGGCCCAGCGTTCGCTCACCTTGACATGGAGGAAGAGGTGCACCGGTCGCTCCAGCATCTGACCGAGCTCATGCCGCGCCCGGGCCCCGATCTGCTTGATGCGGGCGCCGCCCTTGCCTAGGAAGATGGCGCGCTGGCCGTCGCGCTGCACGTGGATCGTCTGCTCGATGCGCACGCTGCCGTCGGCGCGATCCTCCCATTTGTCGGTCTCGACGGCCGCTTCGTAGGGCAGTTCCTGGTGCAACTGCAGGAACACCTGCTCGCGCGTCACTTCGGCGGCGAGCAGGCGCAAGGGCAGGTCGGCAGCCTGGTCTTCCGGATATAGGAACGGCCCGGCCGGCAGCCTGGCCGCCAATGCCGTGAGCACGTCGGCAATGCCATCCTGCTTGAGCGCGCTCACCATGAAGGTGCGTTCGAACGGTACCAGGGCATTCAAGTCGGACGTCAGCGACAGCAGCGCCTCGCGCGGCACGAGATCGATCTTGTTGAGAATCAGAAACCGCGGCGCCTTCGACTCTTTCAGTCGCTCGACGATCGCCCGCGTCTCCTGGCCAATACCACGCTCGGCGTCGACGACCAGGGCGACGAGGTCGGCATCCTCCGCCCCCTGCCAGGCCGCTGCCACCATGGCGCGCTCGAGCCGGCGCTTGGCGACGCGAAAAATGCCCGGCGTGTCGACCAGGATCACCTGTGCTCGTGCACCACCGGGCAGGTCGGCCATGGCAATGCCGATCACGCGCATGCGCGTGGTCTGAACCTTGGGCGACACGATGCTGACCTTCGAGCCGACCATGGCGTTGACCAGCGTCGACTTGCCGGCGTTGGGAGCGCCGACAATCGCCACGAAGCCTGCGTGGGTGGCCGATGCCGTCATGTCCGGCCCACCCGGTCGAGCAGCGCGATGGCGGCCAGCCGTTCGGCCTCGCGCTTGCTGCCGCCACGCGCCTGAGCGGGTTCGTGCCCCCGGATGGCAACTTCGACGACGAACAGCGGCGCGTGCGGCGGTCCTTCACGGCCGACCTCGCGATAGGCCGGCAGCGGCAGACGCCGTCCCTGAGCCCATTCCTGCAGCGCTGTCTTGGGATCGCGCGGCGCCGCCGCGTGATTGGTGACCAGATCGCCCCACAGTCGCTCGACGCAGGCTGCGGCGGTCACAAAACCTGCATCGAGGAAAACGGCGCCCAGCAGCGCCTCGAAGGCATCGGCCAGGATGGTCGGCCTCACCGATTGGCCTTGCGCGCGCTCGGAGTCGCCCAGCCGGATGAGAGCGCCAAGCCCGATGGCCGTGGCGATATCGACCAGGGTCTCGGCGCGCACCAGAGCGGCATGGCGCCGTGCCAGCTCGCCTTCATGTTCGTGCGGAAAGCGTCGCAGCAACAGATCGGCCATGGCGAGCGACAGGACCCGGTCGCCGAGGAATTCCAGCCGTTCGTTGCCATGCGGGAAGGCCACCTTAAGATCGGATCGGCGATCGAGGGCGCCACGATGGGTGAGCGCCTCGGCGGCCAACTCGGCGCGCTTGAAGACGTGGCCGATCATTCCAGCCAAGGCCGCCAGCTCGACGTCGGTCGGCTTCAGTGGATCGCCATGAAGAAACGATTGAAGCGGATCGCCTGCGGCCATTTCCACGGCTCCAACCAGCCGGCAACGGCGGGGTCGTGCGAGAAGAAAATGAACTCGGCCCGGCCCACGAGATTTTCCGAAGGCACATACCAGCCAAGCTGATCGCGATCGCGAGTCGAACCGGAGAAGTCCCGCAGCATCAGCCGTGTGCGGCTGTCCAGGGAATCGTCGCGGTTGTCGCCCATGACGAAGTAGCTGCCGGCAGGAACAAGGAATTCCGGCGTGTTGTCGGCCGGGCCGCTGTCGTTGTACTCGAGCACCGTGTAGCGGCGGCCGTTGGGCAGTTGCTCACTGTACAGCGTGCCCTTCTGGTAGTGGCCGTTGGCGCCGCGCACATAGTCGCCGACGCGCAGGCGGGGCACAGCCGTTCCATTGATGTTGAGCACGCCACTTATCATCTGGATGCGGTCACCCGGCATGCCGACGATGCGCTTGATGTAGTCGGTGCGGTTCGCTCCCTGCCCCTGGTCGCCGGGATACTTGAACACCGCCACATCGCCACGCTGCGGCGGGCTGTCGAAGACACGGCCCGGGAAGAGCCCCATGGAAAACGGAAAGGAGTGCTTGCTGTAGCCGTAGGAGTACTTCGAGACGAACAGGTAGTCGCCGACCAGCAGGGTCGGAATCATCGAGCCACTCGGGATGTTGAACGGTTCGATGGCGAAAGTGCGCACGACCAATGCGATCAGCACGGCATAAACCACCGTGCGGACGGTTTCCCCCCACCCGCCGGCCTTGTCCTGTCCTCGCTTACGACGCTCAGCCACGTCCGTCATCGCCGTTCCAGTTCAAACGAGCCGCGCCTATAGCAGGGCTGGTCGCCGCTGTCTCCCGCTGCGGCACCGGCATGGGAGCCTTGCAAACGGGCGGCACCGGACGGCCGCTCATGCTCCGGGCACGGCGGTGATGATCACGAACGCCTGCGCCAGCGGGTATTCGTCGGTCAGGGTCAGGTCGATTTGCGGCGACAATCCGGCCGGCGTTATTTCCTGCAGCCGGGCCAGCGCACCGCCCGTGAGAGCCATGGTCGGCTTGCCGCCGCGCTGGTTGACGACGCCCATGTCGCGCCAGAAGACGCCGCGGCGGAAGCCGGTTCCCAGGGCCTTGGAGCACGCCTCCTTGGCGGCGAACCGCTTGGCGTAGCTCGCGGCCCGCGTGGCCCTGCCTTCCGAGCGCTTCTGTTCAGTCTCGGTGAAAATGCGCAGGACGAACCGGTCGCCGAAGCGGTCCAGCGACTTTTCGATCCGCCTGATGTCGACCAGATCGTTGCCGATGCCGATGATCACCCCGCAGCTCCCGGCGCCCGGGCGGCGTCCATGATGCGCCGCATCTCGCGGATCGCCGCTTCGAGGCCGACGAAAATGGCCTCGCCGATCAGGAAGTGGCCGATGTTGAGTTCGCGCACTTCGGGAATCGCCGCCACCGGCCCGACATCGCCGTAGCTCAGTCCGTGGCCGGCGTGGCACTCCAGGCCGAGCCGCGCGCAGAGCGCCGCCGCCTTCTGCAGTCGCACCAGCTCCGCCTGCTTGGCCTCGCCGTCGAGCTCGCAGTAGCGGCCGGTGTGCAGTTCGACGACCGGCGCGCCCAGCGCCACGGCCGCTTCGAGTTGACGCGGATCGGCTTCGATGAACAACGAGACCCGGATACCGGCGTCGCTCAGGCGGGCGACCATCGGCTTCAGATGGTTGTGCTGGCCCGCCACATCGAGGCCGCCTTCGGTGGTCCGCTCCTCCCGCTTCTCGGGAACGATGCAAGCCGCATGCGGGCGGTGGCGCAGCGCGATGTCGATCATCTCCCCGGTCGCCGCCATTTCGAAGTTGAGCGGCACCTTGAGGTCGCGCATCAGACCCGCGATGTCCTCGTCGACGATGTGCCGGCGATCTTCGCGCAGATGCGCGGTGATGCCATCGGCGCCGGCGGCTTCGGCCAGGCGCGCGGCCCGTAACGGATCCGGCAGGTGGCCGCCGCGCGCGTTGCGCACCGTCGCCACGTGATCGATATTCACTCCGAGACGCAGGCGGGAATGCGCTGACATACGCTGCTTTCGCTCCATGGAGATGTCGGAAGCCGTCAATTGCGGGCGCGCTCGACGGCGTTGATGGCAGGCGTCGCGCGCAGCGCGGCGGTGATGTCGGCGAGATGCTTCACGTCCGCCACCTCGACGTCGATCACCATGTCGAAGAAGTCCATGGAGCGATTGACGATGCGCAGGTTCGAGATGTTGCCTTCATGCCGGGCGATCACCGTCGACAGGCTGGACAGGCTGCCCGGCTGGTTGGAAACCGTGATCTTCAGCCGGCCGGTGTAGACGGTCGCCGCGCCCTCTCCGACGGAGTCCCAGCCGACGTCTATCCAGCGCTCCGGTGCTTCCGAGAAGCTCTCCAGCGTGGCGCAGTCGATCGTGTGGATGGTCACGCCCTTGCCCGTGGTGATGATGCCGACGATGCGGTCTCCGGGCAGCGGGTGGCAGCAACGTGCAAAATGCAGGGCCATACCAGGGATCAGGCCGCGGATCGCGATCTGCCCGGCTTCCTTGCGCCCCCGCCCGCCCTCGCCGGCCTTGGCGCTCTTGTTGCGCGCGCGCGAGATCGGCACGACGTCGGCGCCACCGCCCCGCGCGCCGGCGCGCGGCTGCTTGAGCCCCGGGTACACCGCCGTCAGAACCTCGCGCGCGCCGACCAGCCCGGCGCCCACGGCGGCGACCAGATCGTCGGTAGTCGTCTGCTTGAAATTGGCGCGCACGCCGTCGAGGCCCTTCTCTGTGACCTCGTAGCCCTCCTCATGGAAGGCCTTGTCGAGCAGCGACTTGCCGAGCTGGATGTACTGTTCGCGCTGGCGGGTACGGATGAAACGCCGGATGGCCGCCTTGGCCTTGCCGGTGACCACGAACCGCTCCCACGTCGGCGACGGCGTCTGCGCCTTCGACGTGACGATCTCGACCTGGTCGCCGTTGGCGAGCTGCGTGCGCAGCGGCAGCATGCGGCCGTTGATCTTGGATCCGACGCAGGTGTCGCCGACCTGGCTGTGAACGGCATAGGCGAAATCGATCGGCGTGGCGCCACGCGGCAGGGCGATCAGCTTGCCCTTGGGCGTGAAGCAGAAGACCTGATCCTGGAACATCTCGAGCTTGGTATGCTCGAGGAACTCCTCGGCGTTTGGCGCCTTGTCGAGAATGTCGATGAGACTGCGCAACCAGGCATACTGCGGCGCATCCGTTGACGGGCCGCCCTGCTTGTAGATCCAGTGGGCGGCGACGCCGCGCTCGGCCTGATCCTGCATTTCGCCGGTGCGGATCTGGATCTCGATGCGCTGGCCGAGCGGTCCGATGACTCCAGTGTGCAGCGAACGGTAGCCGTTGGGCTTGGGCACGGAGATGTAGTCCTTGAAGCGCTGCGGCAACACCTGATAGCGGCCGTGCAGCAGGCCGAGGGCCTGGTAACACTGCGCGACGTCGTCGACGATGATGCGGAAGGCCATGATGTCGGCCAGCTGCTCGAACGACACGTTCTTCGTCTGCATTTTGCGCCAGATCGAGTAAGGCATCTTCTCGCGCCCCGACACCTGGGCGGCGAGCCCGCCTTCCTTCAAGGTCTTGATCAGCTCGCCTTCGATCTGCGGCACCAGCCGCTCGCCGCGCTCGCGCAGATACCCCTGGCGCGCCAGGACCGACGCCCGGCCGTCCGGATTGAGCTCGGCGAACGCCAGCTCTTCGAGCTCGCGCTTCACCTTCTCCATGCCGATGCGCGAGGCCAGCGGTGCATAGAGGTCCATGGTCTCGCGGGCGATGCGCTTGCGGCGCGCCGGCTCCTTGATGTGATGCAGGGTCCGCATGTTGTGCAGGCGGTCGGCCAGCTTCACGAGCAGGACGCGGATGTCCGACGACATCGCAAGCACCAGCTTGCGCAGGTTCTCGGCTTCCTTGGTGCTTTCCGACTGGATCTCCAGCCGCGACAGCTTGGTCACACCATCGACCAGACGGGCGATGTTCTCGCCGAACAGGCCGGATATCTCATCGCGCGTCGCGTCGGTGTCCTCGAGCGTATCGTGCAGCAGCCCGGTGACGATCGAGGCAGTATCGAGCCGCATCTCGGCCAATATGCCCGCCACCTCGACGGGATGCGAGAAATAGGGGTCGCCCGAGGCCCGGAGCTGGGTGCCGTGCTTTTTCAGCCCGTAAACGTAGGCGCGATTGAGCACGTCCTCGTCCGCTTCCGGATCGTAGGACTGCACGCGTTCAACGAGCTCGAACTGACGAATCATGGCAATTCCGCATTATATGGTGCGGATTGCGTCTACTCCACGACGATTGCGCGGCTGCCCGGCCCGGCCGAGCCGCGCCGAACGCCTATTCTGCGACGTCGTCTTCCTCGGCCATCGGCAGCGCCTTCGGCTGGGCGGCCTCGGCACCGCCCTGCGCCAGGGCCGCGGCCAGCTCCTGCTCGAGTTCGGCCATCTCGTTGACCTCTTCGGGCTTGTCGATGTCGGCGTGCTTCTGCATTCCGGAGATCAGCGAGTCCTTGAGGGTCGCCTGGTCCAGCTTGGAGTCGGCGATCTCGCGCAGCGCAACGACGGGATTCTTGTCGCGGTCGCGGTCGAGCGTGATCTGGGCGCCCGCGGAGATGTCGCGCGCGCGCTGGGCGGCGAACATGACGAGTTCGAAACGGTTGGGGATCTGCGTGATGCAGTCTTCGACGGTAACGCGCGCCATGGCGACCTCTGATTTCCCGGGAGCGGCGGGTTATACGCGCCCCTCGCCAAAACGCAAGGGTCGGCAGGCCTGTCCCGGGCGGGCTATTCGCGCTCTGTGGCCTGGTCGTCCGGCAGGGCGGCCAGCAGCGCCTGGATCGTCTGGCCGGTCACGGGATGGCGCCAACCCGGGGCAAGATCGGCCAAGGGCCTGAGGACGAAGGCGCGGCCGGCCAGCCGGGGGTGGGGCAATGTCGCCGCCCCCGGCGCGCCGGCGGCTATTTCTCCATGAAAATCCAGTAAATCCAGATCGATGATCCTGGCGGCATTGGCGACCGTCCGGACCCGTCCAAAGGCCCGTTCGACGTCGTGCAGGGTCTGCAGGAGTTCATTGGCTTTCAGGCTGGTTTCGACCTCGGCCACGGCATTCTGATACCAGGGCTGGTCCGAGGCCGGCACCGGCGCCGTCCGATACCAGGGTGACATCCTCCGAACCCGCACGCCCCTCTGCCCAAGGTCTCGAAACGCCGCCAACAACGTCGCGCGCGGCGGGCCATGGACCGGGTGGTCGAGATTGCCGCCGGCGCCTATGAAAATGGGTCTACGCTCCACGTTTTCCACCAGCAATAACCTCCAACCCCTTGTGATCTATGAGATAATAGCCTAGACTTCATCCGCGGTCGGAAAAGTGTGGGTTACGTAACTCCTGCCGCTACATAAATTTTTCGCTCCCTCTGCGTATATTCTTCAAAAAAGGATAACCGCCATGAAAGGCAATTTTTACGAGAACGAGCGCGTCGCGCTCTTCATCGATGGCGCCAACCTCTACTCGGCCGCCCGGGCTCTGGGCTTCGACATCGACTACCGCCGCCTGCTCAAGGTTTTCCGCGAAAAGGGACGGCTGGTCCGTGCCTACTACTACACGGCGCTGGTCGAGGATCAGGAGTATTCGCCGATCCGGCCGCTGATCGATTGGCTGGACTACAACGGCTACACCATGGTGACCAAGCCGACCAAGGAATTCACCGATGCCATGGGCCGGCGCAAGATCAAAGGCAACATGGACATCGAGCTTGCCATCGACGTCCTCGAGATGGCCGAGCACCTGGACCACGTGATCCTGTTTTCCGGCGACGGCGACTTCCGCCGTCTGGTCGAGGCCGTGCAGCGCCGCGGGCTCAGGGTTTCCGTCGTCAGCACCATAAAGTCCTCGCCGCCGATGGTGGCCGATGAGCTGCGCCGCCAGGCCGACGACTTCGTCGAGCTCTCCGAGCTGGCGCCGCTGATCGCGCGCAACCCGTCGGAACGCGCGCCGCGCCCCGCCGTGGCGGCCTCGCTCAACGGCCGCGACGCGGATGGCGAAATGGACGACGCCCCGTCCGAGCAGCTGATGCGGTCGGCCTGACAGCCGCGATCCCGTGGCGCCGTCCGGGTTCGAAGAGCCGCCGCTCGACTGTCCACGCTGCCCCCGGCTCGTTGCGTTCCTGCACGAGCTTCGGGCGGCTCACCCCGACTGGAAGAACGCCCCCGTCCGTTCGTTCGGCGATCTCGATGCACGCCTGCTGATCGTGGGGCTTGCGCCCGGCATGCGCGGCGCCAACCGCACCGGCCGGCCGTTTACCGGCGACTACGCCGGCGACCTCCTCTACGCCACCTTGCTGAAGTTCGGCTTCGCCGCCGGAACCTATGGCGCCGATCCAGCCGACGGCCTGCGCCTGGTCGATTGCCGGATCGCCAATGCCGTGCGCTGCCTGCCGCCCGAAAACAAGCCCGTCCCGGCTGAATTCACGGCCTGCCGGCCGTTCCTGCAATCGGAGATCGCAGCCATGGCGAACGCCCGGGTCGTGCTGGCGCTGGGCAAGGGGGCGCATGACCAGATCCTGCGGGCCCTCGCCGTCCGTCCGGCCGGCGCCTACCCCTTCATCCACGGCAGGATGCACCAGCTGCCCAACGGCCTTCGGCTGGCCGACAGCTATCACTGCTCGCGCTACAACACGAACACCGGGCGGCTCACGACGGCGATGTTCCACGACGTGTTCGCCGCCGTCCGGCAGGTCCTGCCGCCGGTCTAGCCTGCCTCCGCGGCGGGCCCAGCCTTTCAAATCCGGCCCAAACGCGCCGACGGATATCTGGCTCTCCGCACGCCGGAAAGCCAATTACGCCGGGCTTTTTGCCCGCTGCCCGGGCCCACCTGAAACGCGGATATGTTGGGCCCCGGATTGGGCCCGACCTCGGGATAAGCCTTGTTTGACAGGCTTTTACGCGTCTCGCTTGTTCTTCGTTCGCGCAGGCACCGGCGCGCCCTGTGCCCAGGGCGTCGTTAAGTGCCTGTTCCCACGTCGTTATTCGGCGTGTGGTGGAGACGGGGTCGTTCTTGGGACTGTCCACGGGTCAGGACCCGTGGCGGCTGCACCTGGCCATAGAGGCGACCCGCGGGCGTGCCGCGGGAGGTCGTGCCGACATGAAAAAGGCCGGCGCGGTCCTGGCGCCAGCCTGGCACAATTCCTAGCACACTCCTGCTGAACCTGCTCATCACATCTGCGTGAACCCATGCGGGCAGCGACGGCGTCCCGTCCTAGCGGAGCGCCGCCTCGACGGCCTCGGTGATCTCGCTGGACCTCGGCCGCACCCGGCTCGGCCAGGCGCCGAGCAGGCTGCCGTCCTTGCCGATCAGGTATTTGTGGAAATTCCACTTGGGCGCGGCGCCCTCGCC
The DNA here is from genome assembly GCA_019745575.1 of Reyranella sp. Lineage (GTDB taxonomy): Bacteria > Pseudomonadota > Alphaproteobacteria > Reyranellales > Reyranellaceae > Reyranella. The sequence continues at coordinate 20,695 of JAIETA010000069.1, forward strand.
GGCCTGGGCGGCAATCCAGCCATAGAGCGCGTGGGCGTCCGGCCCGATCACCTTCTGCTTGGCGGTGAGCGGGAAGCCGACGTCGTACATGCTCTGGCAGAACTTGGCGATTTCCGCCTCGCCGCGCGGCTCCTGCGCCCCGAAATCGTTCGACGGCACGCCCAGCACCACGAGGCCCTTGGGGCCGTAGGTCTCGTGCAGTTCCTGCAGGTCGGTGTACTGCGGGGTGAATCCGCAATACGAGGCGACGTTCACCACCAGCACAGCCTTGCCGGCGAAGTCCTTGAGGTCGAGCGGCTTTCCATCGATCGCGGTGAACGAGAAGTCGTGTGCCGACATGTCAGGTCTCCTCAGGGCCTTCAGAGGCCTCATCGTCATAGCGTTGTTCCAGCCATGGATCGCCGTAATTGTGATAGCCGCGCACTTCCCAGAAGCCGGGCTTGTCGAGGACCGAGAATTCGACCCGCTTGATCCACTTGGCGCTCTTCCAGAAGTAGAGCTTGGGGATCACCACCCTGAGCGGCCCACCATGCTCGCGGCTGATCGGCTCGCCGTTCCAGCTCCACGCCAGCAGCACGTCGGCGGCGGCGAAGTCTTCCAGCGGCACGTTGGTCGTATAAGTGTCGTAGGAATGGAAGATGACATGCCGGGCGTCCGCCTTGGGCTTCACCCGGGCGATCAGGTCGCGGGCACTCACGCCTTCCCATTCGTTGTCGTAGCGCGACCACGCCGTCACGCAGTGGATGTCGCTGGTGAGCCGGGTCCTGGGCAGGTCGGTGAACTCGCCCCACTTCCAGGTGGTCGGCGTCTCGACCGCGCCATCGACGAACAGGCGCCAGGCATGGGTGGGAATCTCCGGCTGGACGCCGAGATCGAGCACCGGCCAGGTTTCTACACGCCGCTGGCCGGGCGGCAGACGCTCCTGACGCACCGCCGTCTTGCCGGTCAGCAGCCGGCCTTCCTCGGCCCACTTCTGTTTGCTGTCGATCAGCTTGCTCTTCAGCTTGCCGAAAAGAGTGACGTCGTCGGACATGCGAACCTTCAGATGCTGCGCCCCGCCTTTTCCCAATATGGGGCGCGCAGCTTGCGTTTGAAGATCTTCCCCGAGTCCTCACGCGGAAGTGCGGCGCTGAACTCGACGACCTTCGGGACCTTGTAGCGCGCCAGATGCCCGGCCAGATAGGCCCGCACTTCGTTGGCATCGAGTGCCGCCGCCGCAACGGGCTCGACGTAGGCACAGATCTGCTCGCCGAATTCCTCGTCAGGGATGCCGAAGACGGCGCAGTCGCGCACGCCCGGCATCTGGATCAGCGCCGACTCGATTTCCGCCGGATAGATGTTCACGCCGCCGGAGATGATCATGTCGCGCTTGCGGTCGCACAGGAACAGGAACCCGTCGGCGTCGAGGTAGCCCACGTCGCCCACCGTCACCAGATCGCCGAGCGCCACCTCGCGCCGCTTGGCGTCGTCGTTGTTGTAGGTGAACTCCGAGAGATGCGGTCCGCGGACATAGATCTCGCCGATCTCGCCCTGCTTCACGTCCTGGCCTTGTTCGTCGACGATGCGCAGCGTGCCGCCGGGCACCACGCGGCCCACCGTACCGGGCTTGCGCAACGCCTCTTCCGAGCCGTGCCACACCACGACCCCGGTCTCCGTCGCGCCGTAGTACTCGTTGATGACCGGCCCCCACCACTCGATCATCTGCCGCTTCACGGCGGGTGCGCAGGGCGCTGCGCCATGGCTGACGAAGCGCAACGACGTGACGTCGTAGCGCTGGCGGACCGCCTCGGGCAGTCGCAGCAGGCGGACGAACATGGTCGGCACGATGTGCATGTGGCTGACCTTGTGCGCCGCGATCAGCCGCAGCATGTCCTCGGCCTCGAAGCGCGGCTGGAGGACGACATGCAGGCCGAGCCGGGCGCTCGCCATGCCGTAGGCCGCCGGCGCCGAGTGATACATGGGCCCGTTCATCAGCACGACGATCGCCGGGTCGGGCCTCAATCCCCAGTAGGCCGCCGCCTCCTGTCCTGCGAGCGCCTGCTGTTCGGGCGTGCTGGGGCGCCGGCGCACGCCCTTGGGGCGGCCGGTCGTGCCGGAGGTGTAGATCATGCTGCCGCGCGCCAGCCTGGGCGGCGCCGTCCGCGGCGCCGAAGCCGCGACGAAGGCCTCCCACAACGCGGTGCCGGCCGGCGCCTCCCGCCGCTCCCCGGTCACGTTGTAGGCCGCCGCAATCTCCTCCGGTGTCGGCACGACCAGCACTTTTACGCCGGCCGGCACACCTGATGCGATCTGCGCCAGGAGGTCGCTGTGGGCGACCAGCACCTTGGCGGCGCTGTCGCGGAGGATGTAGTCGGCTTCGTCGGGCGTAAAATGCCAGTTGATCGGCACGGCGTAGGCGCCGAGCTGGCTCGCCGCCATGTTGACTTCGAAGGTCGCGAAGTCGTTGCGCAGCATCAACGCCACGCAGTCATCCTCGCCGACCCCAAGCGCCGACAGGCCGCCGGCGGCGCGCGCCGCGTTGCTCTGGATCTCGGCCCAGCTCCGAAAGCGCACGCCCGCCGTAACGCCAGCCTCCATCGCACTCACTCCCGGATCACATCGCCGATCAGCTTGAAGCCGGCACCGTCGAACTGCTGCAGGCGCAGCGCCTTGTAGGGCCGGTAGTCGGTCGGGCTGGTGTCGAGCGTCACGCCCGGCAGGGTGAGCGGCGTGGTGTAGCCTTTCAGGCTGGCCGCCTGGCGCATCAGGTTCTCGCGCGTGAGTTCGTCGCCGCAGCGACGCAGCAGGTCGGCGACGATCATGCCGTAGCTGTAGCCCGCCGACACGAAGGAGTCGTTGGCATTGAGTTCGGGCACCCACTTCCTGGCCCAGGCGAGATAGGCCTTCATGCCGGCATCGTCGTCCCACGACGGATCGCCCGGGCTCTTGGCGTTGGCAGCGGTGATGACGCCCTTGGCCGCCTCGGCGCCGGCCGGCCGCAGCACGCCCGGCACCGACGACGAGCCGACCGGCAGGTACATTTGCGGTTTCCAGCCGAGCTCGGCGGCTTTGCGCATCGCCTGGGTGGCGTGCTTGCCGGTCGCCGCGATGAAGAAGGCGTCGGCATTCGACGCGCGAAGCTGGATGATCTGCGAATCGACCGTGGGATCGGTGGTCTCGTAGGTGACCTCGCTCACGATCTGCGCCGCCTTCGGGCCGAGCCCATGACGGAAGCCCTCGACGTAGTCCTTGCCGAAATCGTCGTTCTGCCGCAGCACGGCGATGCGCGCGTTCGGCATCGACGACAGGATGTGGCGGGCGTAGACGGCGCCTTCGGTGTCGTAGGCGATCATGCCCATCATCGTCCAGGGATAGGTCTTGGGCTCGTTCCAGGCGGACGCGCCCGACAGGATCAGGAGCTGCGGCACCTTCTTCTGGTTGAGGTAGCGATGGATGGCGCGATTGGTCGGCGTGCCGATGGTGTTGACGATGGCCAGCACGTTGTCGCGCTCGACGAGCTGGCGGGTGCCCTCCATGGTCTTGGGCGGGCTGTAGCCGTCGTCGAGCGACAGCAGCGTCACCTTGCGGCCGTTGATGCCGCCCTGCTCCTCGTTCAGCGACTTGAAGTAGGCGATTTCGGCCTTGCCGACGCCCGACAGCATCGACAGCGGCCCGCTGTAGGGCATGGTCTGGCCGAGCCGGATTTCGCTGTCGGACGCACCGGGGTCGTACTTCTTCTGGGCGAACGCCGGCGCCGCCGCGATCGCACCGGCAGCCACGAGGACGGTGAAGAGCGTCTTCATCTGGCCTTTCCTCCCTTGCTCTTGTTGCTCATCGCTCCCCTGAACATCAGCAGACCATGGAAGCCGGCAAGCGCCTTGCGGTCGGGGCCGTGTCCCAGCATGCCCGCCTTGGCGAGCATGACGATGCCATGAGTGCCGGCCCACAGCGACCAGCCAAACAGCACCGGATCGACATCGATCAGCCCTTCTGAGGCCATGTCCTCGGCCTGGCGGGTAATGAAGGTTCGGGCACGCCGCGCCGCCTCGGCAAGATCGGGGTGCTCATCGCCGATCGGCTGATCGATTTCGAACATGATCCGATAGTCGTGGGGACGTTCGAAGGCGAACCGCAGGTAGGCGTCGCCGACCTGCCGTGCGCGATCCAAGGCACCGTCGCCTTTGGCGACGGCGGCCTCCAGGGCGTCGGCAAACCGCGTGAAAGCCTGGGCGCGGACCGTCGCCAGGATGTCGGCCTTGTCCTTGAAGTAGCGGTATGGAGTCTTGGGGCTGCAGCCCAGGGCCTCGGCGAGCTGGCGCATGGTGACGCCTTCGTAGCCGAACCGGGCAAAGCGCTCCGTCGCGACCCGGCAAAGCTCGGCGCGGAAGTCGGCGATGTCCTTGTCGGTCAGATACCGCGGCACGTCAGTCTTTCCATACACACTGTGTACGAAAAGACGACCCTGCGGTCAATGGTGCACTCCTCCCTGCGCAAAGCGCGGGGAGGTGTCGGCGTCATACGCCGACGGAGGGGTCATGAGTCACGTGCCGGACTCTTGACCCCTCCGCCCGCGAAGACGCGGGCACCTCCCCTCGTATGACGAGGGGAGGAAAAAAACCTACGCCGATTCGGCGAACAGTTCGCGGCCGATCAGCATGCGCCGGATCTCGCTGGTGCCGGCGCCGATTTCGTAAAGCTTGGCGTCGCGCAGCAGGCGGCCGGTCGGGTAGTCGTTGATGTAGCCGTTGCCGCCGAGGAGCTGGATGGCGTCGAGCGCCACCATGGTGGCTTTCTCCGCCGCATAGAGAATGGCGCCCGCCGAATCCTTGCGCGTGGTCTGACCTCGATCGCATGCCTTGGCGACGGCATAGACGTACGCCTTGCAGGCATTCATGGTCGTGTACATGTCGGCGAGCTTGCCCTGGACGAGCTGAAAGGTGCCGATCGGCTGTCCGAACTGCTGACGCTGATGAACGTAGGGCACGACGATGTCCATGGCCGACTGCATGATGCCGAGCGGGCCCGCTGCCAGGACGGCGCGCTCGAAGTCGAGGCCGCTCATCAGCACGTTGACGCCCTTGCCGACCGGGCCCAGCACGTTCTCTTCCGGAATCTCGCAGTCTTCGAACACGAGCTCGCCGGTCGAGGAACCGCGCATGCCCATCTTGTCGAGCTTCTGCGCCACCTTGAATCCCTTGCGGTCGGTCTCGACGATGAAGGTGGTGATGCCGCGCGGGCCGGCCGCCGGGTCGGTCTTGGCATAGACGACGATCACCTGGGCATCGGGACTGTTGGTGATCCACATCTTGGTGCCGTTCAGCACATAGCGGTCGCCCTTCTTGTCGGCGCGCAGCTTCATGGAGACGACATCGGAGCCCGAGCCGGACTCGCTCATCGCCAGGCTGCCGACATGCTCGCCGGAGATCAGCTTGGGCAGGAAGCGACGCTTCTGCTCGTCGCTGCCGTTGCGGCTGATCTGGTTGACGCAGAGATTGGAGTGCGCACCGTAGCTGAGGCCGACGGCCGCCGATGCGCGGCTGAGCTCCTCGACCGCCACGACATGCTCGAGATAGCCGAGGCCCGCCCCGCCATACTCCTCGGCGACCGTGATGCCGTGCAGGCCGAGATCGCCCATCTTGGGCCACAGCTCGCGCGGAAACCGGTCGGTCTTGTCGAGCTCGGCCGCGATCGGCGCCACCTCGGTCGAGGCGAAGCGCTGGACCTGATCGCGGAGCGCGTCGGCGGTCTCGCCAAGGCCGAAATCGAACGGCGGCATCGCATTGGGGATCATGATCTGTCTGCCTTGCCTGATAGAAGTGGGGGAAGCGCGGAAGTCAGGACGCCGGGCCCAACTTGACGTTGAGGCTGATCAGCTTCCATTCACCGTCCGACGGAATGAAGCTCAGATTGAAGTTTACCCGGGTCGGCTCGGTCGGAAAGTAGCCCTTTACGACAAGCTTGCCCTCGCTGTCGATCGCCGGCGCCGGAACATAGGTCGGCTTCATCGCTGCCACGATATCGATGTCGATGCTCTTCTCGTTGAATTCCTTGAAGGCTTCCTTGAGCTTCTCGACGCTGAACTGCTGGCGGAACGGCTTCGACAGTTTGGCATGGAACACCGCATAGTTGCCCGTCAGGTTGGCGTCGTTGAACGACAGCAGCGCCGACTTTACCAGCGCCTCCAGCGGGCTTTCGGCCGGGACCTTCGCCTGCGCCATGGCCGTCGAGGCGGCAGCCAGCACAACGAGCGCGCCGACGAGCCGAGCGATCATCGACATCCGACATCCTCCTCCCGTCACTTTAGCTCGCCTACCTGACCTTGCGAAGCCGGCCGCCCAATGTCCGCTAAAGCAGGAACACGGTCGCGAGGCCGAGAAAGGCCAGGAAACCGATGACATCCGTCACGGTCGTCAGGAACACGGTGGACGACACCGCCGGATCGATGTGGAACTTCTTCAGGCCGAGCGGGATCAGCGTGCCGGCCAGCGCAGCGGCCACGAGGTTGCAGACCATGGCCGCGGCGATCACGGCGCCCAGCCGCCAGTCGCCGTACCAGGCGACCACGCCGGCGCCCATCAGGAGCGCGAAGACCAGGCCGTTGAGACCGCCGACCGCCGCCTCTTTGGTGACGAAGCGCAAGGCGTTGGCGGCGGTCAGTTCGCCCATCGCCAGCGCACGCACCGCCACCGTCACCGTCTGGGTGCCGGCATTGCCGCCCATCGACGCCACGATCGGCATCAACACGGCGAGCGCCACGATCTGCTCGATGGCGCCTTCGAACTGGCCGATCACGAACGACGCCAACACCGCCGTCGCCAAATTCACTGTAAGCCAGGCGGCACGCAGCCGCGCGGTCCGGACGGTATCGGCATGCATGTCGTCGACGCCGACGCCGCCCATCTTCAGCAGATCTTCCTCGGCCTCGTCGTCGATCACGTCGACCACATCGTCGACCATGATCACGCCCTCCAGCCGGCCGTCGTCGTCGACGACCGGGCACGACACGAGATTCTTGTCGCGGAAGATGTGGGCGACCTCGGCCTGGTCGGCGGTCGCCGGCACCGACGGAATGTCGGGATCGACGATGTCGAGGATCGGCACCGGCCGCTTGGCGCGCAGCATCCGGCCGAGCGGCACGGCGCCACGCAGCCGGCCGGCCGCGTCGACGACGAAGATGTCGTAGACGTCGTCCGGCAGGTCGCTGGACTCGCGACAATGATCGATGACCTCGCCTACGGTCCAGTCGACCGGGACCTTGACCAGCGAGCGCTGCATGAGCCGCCCGGCGGTGCCTTCCGGGTAGGCCAGGGCGCTTTCGATGTCGGCCCGCTCGTCGGGCGGCAGTTCGGCCAGGACTTCCCGGCGCTCGGCCTCGGGCAGATCCTCGAGAATGGTCGCCGCATCGTCGGCCTCGAGTTCATGCGCGGCCGCCGCGATGTCCTTGCTGTCGAGCTGGTCGAGGACGTCCTCGAGCACCTCCTCGTCCAGTTCGGTCAATGCCTCGGGATCGAGGTCGCGCTTGAGGATGCCGACGAGCTTTTCGCGTTCCGCCTCCGTTACCTGCTCGAGCACCGATGCCTGGCCGGTGGCGCTGAGGCCGGCCAGGAGTGTCCTGACGTCGTCGGCCCTGTCCTCGGCAAGCGCGGCCTCGACACGCCGGACAAGCTCGGGCGGTACCTCGTCGAGGACGTCGGCCTCGGTGCTCATCCCCTCGCCTCGGCGAGGCGCTGAGCTTCGACGACCGCCACCGCCGTCACATTGAGGATGCCGCGCGCGGTCACGGATGGCGTCAGGACATGCGCCGGCAGCGCCGTCCCGAGCAGCATCGGCCCGATATGCAGGCCATCGGCGGCCGTTTTCAGCAGGTTGAAGGCGATGTTCGCGGCATCCAGCGAGGGGCAGACGACGAGATTGGCCGCTTCGCTGAGCCGCGACCGCGGGAAGGCATTCCCCCGGATGTCGGGATCGAGGGCTGCGTCGCCGTGCATCTCCCCGTCGACTTCCAGGGCCGGCGCCCGCTGATGCAGAAGCTTCACCGCCGCCGCCATCTTGCGCGCCGAGGGATGGTCCGAACTGCCGAAGCTCGAGTGCGACAGCAGTGCCACCTTGGGCTGGATGCCGAAACGCAGAACTTCGTCGGCCGCCAACAGGGTGATCGCCGCCAGCGCTTCGGCATCGGGGTCGTCATTGACATAGGTATCGGCGATGAACAAAGAGCGAGTCGGCATCACCAGCAGGCTGAGGCCCGCCATCTGCTTCACACCCTCGCGGGTGCCGATCACATCGCGGACATGGTTGAAATGGGTGCGGAAGCGGCCGTAGGCGCCGGCAATCATGGCGTCGGCATCGCCGAGCTTGACGGCCAAGGCCGCAATGAGGGTCGGGCTGGAGCGCACCAGATTGCGGGCGGTCGGCTCGGTGACACCGCGGCGCTCCATCAGCTGGTGATAGGCGCTCCAGTAGCGATCGTAGCGCGGGTCGTCAGCGGGGTCGACCAGGGCGACGTCGACACCGGGCCGGAACCTGAGCCCCAGCCGCTCGGCGCGCCGGCGCACGATATCGGGGCGGCCGATCAGGATCGGCTCGGCGATGCCCTCATCGAGAATGGCTTGCACGGCGCGCAGGACGCGATCGTCCTCGCCGGCACTGAAGATCACCCGTCGCGGCGCGCCGCGGGCCTGCTCGAACACCGGCCGCATCACGAGGCCCGATCTGAAGACGAACTGGTTGAGCTGCTGGCGGTAGGCTTCGAAATCGGCGATCGGCCGGCTCGCCACGCCGCTGTCCATCGCCGCCCTGGCCACGGCGGGCGCCAGCTCGACGATCAGGCGCGGATCGAACGGCTTGGGGATGATCTGGCTGGCCCCGAAGCCGCCGCTGTGCTCGCCGAACGCCCGGGCGACGACCTCGGACGGCTCCTTGCGCGCAAGGGCGGCCAGCGCCTTCACGCAGGCGATCTTCATCTCGTCGTTGACGGTGCGAGCGCCGACATCGAGCGCGCCGCGGAAGATGTAGGGAAAGCAGAGGACGTTGTTGACCTGGTTGGGATAGTCGCTGCGGCCGGTGGCCATGATGGCGTCGTCGCGCACCGCCGTTACTTCCTCGGGCATGATCTCGGGCGTCGGATTGGCCAGCGCGAAGATCAACGGCCTGGCCGCCATCTTCGCCACCATGTCGCGCTTGAGGACGCCGCCGGCCGACAGGCCGAGGAAGATGTCGGCATCGGCGATCACGTCGCCCAGTACGCGCGCCGGTGTGTCGCGGGCGTAGCGCTCCTTCCACGGATCCATCAGCTCGTTGCGGCCTTTCCAGACCACGCCGGCGATGTCGGTGACCCACATGTTCTCGCGCGGCAGGCCGAGCTTCTCGAGCAGCCCCAGACAGGAGAGCGCCGCAGCACCGGCGCCGGAGACCACGAGCTTCACCTTGGCGATGTCCTTGCCGACCAGCGCGAGGCCGTTCAGCATCGCGGCGCCCACGATGATCGACGTGCCGTGCTGGTCGTCGTGGAACACCGGGATCGACAGCCGCTCGCGCAGTTTCTGCTCGACGTAGAAACACTCCGGCGCCTTGATGTCCTCGAGGTTGATGCCGCCGAAGGTCGGCTCCAGCGCCGCCACGATCTCGACCAGCCGTTCCTGGTCGTTCTCGGCCAGTTCGAGGTCGAAGACGTCGATGCCGGCGAATTTCTTGAAAAGGACGGCCTTGCCTTCCATCACCGGCTTGGCGGCCAGCGGGCCGATGGCGCCCAGCCCCAGCACCGCCGTGCCGTTGGTCACGACCGCCACGAGATTGGCGCGAGCCGTCAGTTCGGCCGCGGTCGCGGGATCGCGCACGATCTCGTTGCAGGCCGCCGCCACGCCGGGCGAATAGGCCAGCGACAGGTCGCGCTGGGTGGCCAGCGGCTTGGTCGGCACGACTTCGATTTTGCCGGGCCTCCGCAGGCGATGGTAACGGAGCGCGCCGTCGGTGAGTTCATCCGCCAAGCTCGTCTCCCGCCTGTATCAACAAAAAGGGCCGCCCGAGGGCGGCTTCTCTGTATCACCTTTTCGTTCGAACCGGCGAGTTTGGTGCGGCCAAGAAGACTCGAACTTCCACGCCTCGCGGCACTAGCACCTCAAGCTAGCGCGTCTACCAATTCCGCCATGGCCGCGCCGGTTCGATGGGGCGGGGGATACCAAATCGACCCCGCAGTGGCAAGGAGCGACGCACCGCCCCTTGCGTCCCGGCCCGGAAGCATCGAATTTGTCGCAATGGGCAAGCCGGAATGGCGCATATCCGAGGGCGCGGTGCCTTACGCCGAGGCGCTGGCGGCCATGGAAGCTCGCGTGGCCGACATTCGGGCCGGGCGCGCGGGCGAGCTGGTCTGGCTGCTGGAGCACCCGCCGCTCTATACGGCCGGCACCAGTTCGATGGACCGCGACCTGTTGCAGCCCATGCGCTTTCCCGTGCACGTCGCCGGCCGCGGCGGCCAGTACACCTACCACGGGCCCGGCCAGCGGGTGGCCTACGTCATGCTCGATCTCCGGGCGCGGCGGCAGGACGTCCGCCGCTTCGTCTCCGATCTCGAGGAGTGGACCATTCGCACGCTGGCACGCTTCGCCGTGGCCGCCGAGCGCCGGCCCGGCCGCGTCGGCGTCTGGGTGGTGCGGCCCGACAAGCCGCCGCTGCCCGACGGCACGTCGCGCGACGACAAGATCGCCGCCATCGGCGTGCGCATCCGCCACTGGGTGTCGTTCCACGGCCTCTCGATCAACGTCGAGCCCGACCTGTCGCACTATCAGGGCATCGTGCCCTGCGGCATCGCCGACCATGGCGTGACGTCGCTGGTCGATCTCGGCCTGCCGGTCACCCTGGCCGATCTCGATGTGGCGCTGGCCGGGACCTTCGCCGAAGTGTTCGGGGACGCTGTCAGGCCGTCGGCAGCTGCGTAAAACCCACCGGCAGAACATCGAGATCGACCGGCTCCACGTCGACGGTGTCGACCCGGGCCATCGCCGGGCCGCGCCGGCAGGCGCCGATCATCTCTCCCACGGCCTGATCGTCGCCGACGATCAGGGCTTCGACCGTGCCGTCGCTGCGATTGCGCACCCAACCCGCAAGGCCGAGCCGTTTACCCGTGGTGATCGCCCAGTCACGATAGCCCACGCCCTGCACCCGGCCCGTGACGGTGAGGCGGGCTTGCAGCGCCATCGGTTCAGGCGAACTCGATGATCTTCTTGTCGACCCGCAGGCTGTCGCCGGCCTTGGCGTGGAGCGTCTTGACCGTGCCGTCGCGCACCGCGCGCAGCACGTTCTCCATCTTCATCGCCTCGACGACGGCCAGCACCTCGCCGGCCTTGATCTCCTGCCCCTCGGTGACGGCGACCGACGCCAGCAAACCGGGCATCGGCGACAGCAGGAACTTGGAAGTGTCCGGCGCGGCCTTGACCGGCATCAGCGCATAGAGCTCGGCCTGGCGCGGCGTCAGCACCAGCACGTCGGCCTGACCGCCCTCGAGGATGAGGCGCCACCCCGGCCCGACGGCGTCGACCTGCACGACAATGGCCTGCCGGTCGACCTTGGCGTGGAACAGGGGCTCACCGGGCGACCAGTCGGTCTCTATTTCGATGCGCCGGCCGGCGACATCGACCACGAAGTCCGAACCGCCGCCGCTCAGCGACAGCGCCAGCGCCGTGCGGTTCAGCATGACGACGCGACTGTCCTGCACCAGGGCGACATGGCCGGGCATCTTGCCCGCCCCCGTCGCCGCCCTCTGCGCCTGGATACGATCGACCACGGCAGCAACCCCGGCCAGCATCGCCGGATCGCGCGGCGGCAGGTGCGCGGCGGTAAAGCCGCCCTTGAACTCCTCGGCGATGAAATTCGTCGTGAGCTTGCCGGCAACGAACCGTGGATGCGCCATCAACGCCGCCAGGAACGGCACATTGTGCGAGACGCCGCGGACATAGAACTCATCGAGCGCGCGGCGCATGCGGTCGATCGCGACGTTGCGCGTCTTGCCATAGGTGCAGAGCTTGGCGATCATCGGATCGTAGAACATCGAGATCTCGCCGCCCTCGTAGACGCCGGTATCGACACGCACGTCGGGACCGGGCCTGGGCTCGCGATACTTCACGAGCCGTCCCGTCGAGGGCAGGAAGTTGCGGAACGGATCCTCCGCATAGAGCCGCGCCTCGACCGCCCAACCTTGCAGCTTCACGTCCTTCTGCGCGAGCGGCAGCTTCTCGCCCGCCGCCACCCGGATCATCATTTCGACGAGATCGAGGCCGGTGATCAGCTCGGTCACGGGATGCTCGACCTGCAGGCGGGTGTTCATCTCGAGGAAGTAGAACTTGCGGTTCTTGTCGACGATGAACTCGACGGT